>NC_019702.1:2552911-2872025 GCF_000317085.1 Synechococcus sp. PCC 7502 | reverse complement strand
AAAGCTTTGTATGCAACTGCAACCTCAGAATATTCAAGAATTGACGAATCAATCTTCATTGATTGCCAGTCCTAAGCTAGAGGTCAAAAATCTGTTTAAGTCCTACCAAGGTAACAATAAACAAAAGTTAGTTATTCTTCAAGACATTAACTTCCAAATTTTCTCCCATGAATTCATCTGCCTTCTAGGGACGTCAGGCTGTGGAAAATCGACCCTGCTGAATATTATTGCGGGACTTTTACCACCATCTTCTGGGCAAGTAATAGTCGATCAACAAATTGTGACTGGCAGACCGGGGTCGGATCGTGGCATGGTTTTTCAAGGCTATACCCTTTACCCTTGGCTGACCGTAGCCCAAAATGTCGCTTTCGGGTTGCAGTTTCAAAAAATGTCTAAGGCGGAAAGGCGCGAACGAGTGTCTTATTTCTTGAATGTGGTGGGGCTATTAAATTTTGCTAATAACTATCCTAAGCAACTATCGGGAGGGATGAAACAAAGAGTAGCGATCGCTCGGGCTTTAGCAAATGAACCCGCAGTACTTTTGATGGATGAGCCATTTGGGGCATTGGATGCTCAAACTAAAGAACAAATGCAGCAGTTTTTACTCGAACTGTGGAAACAAACCCATGTAACTGTACTGATGATTACCCATGATGTCGAAGAAGCAATTTATCTATCCCAACGTATTTATGTGATGAGTGCTTCTCCCGGACAAATTAAAGCAGAGGTGAATATTCCACTTCCAGAAAATCGTGAACTTGATATTAAGCTTTCCACGGATTTCGTTGAGATTAAACGACGGGTCATAAACCTATTGCGAAGAGACTCTCTCAGTACTTTAGTTGAGGAATAAGCATAAGTTGAGATATAAACTATGGTTGGATTGTTTCAAGTCTGATTAAATTTCCCATTAAATTAATTACACGGACTAAGTTTCTATGATCAAATTTTCTGCTTGGATACGCTGGATTACCCTAGGATTTGTCTCTCTATTTTTAGCTGTTGCCTGCACTCAACAACCTAATGCCACTGCCCCTAATGCTACTGCGCCGACCTCTTCATCTGAGCCTTTAGTCTCCGCCACGAATAATTGGGTTGGTTATTCTGGACATCATGTGGCTGTTGCCAAGGACTTTTTTACTCAAGCTGGTTTAAAAGTGCAAGACTTGTTTTTTCAGAGTGCTAGCGAAGAAATCACAGCTTTTTTGGCAGGTAAGGTTGACATTGCTTGGGTCACATCTGGAGATGCCATTCAAATGGTAGAGAAAGACCCGTCGATTAAAATGATTTATCTAATAGATTACTCCAATGGCTCTGATGGCATTCTTGGGCGTAATATTAATTCCCCAGCCGATGCTAAGGGAAAAACTATTGCTCGGGAAAATATTTTGTTTGAAAGAGTGCTTTTACAGGCTTATCTCAAGAAAGCTGGTTTAACTGAAAAAGATGCAAGCGTGAAAGATATTGCTGCTGCGGATGCTGCCACTGCCTTTGCTTCTAAACAAGTAGATATAGCTGTAACCTATGAACCCTATTTAACTAAGGCGGCTGCCCAGGGTGGAGGTAAGGTTATATTCTCAACTAAGGATACTAACCTCATTGCTGATGTGATTGCCGTAAAAGAAAAACTAATTCAAACCCGTAAGGCAGATCTAGAAGCTTATTTCAAAGCTGTAGATAAAGCAGTGAAGTTACTGGATGCTAGAGACCCCGAAGCATTAAAAATATCTGCAGACAAGTTAGGTGTTTCCTCGGATGAAGTAAAATCTCAACTTGAAGGGGTAAAGCTATTTGACCTTGATGGGAATAAAACCGTTGGCTTCAATAAGGATAATCCCAATAGTTTAATTGGTAACCTTGATCTGACGGCAAAGGCAGCATACGAGTTTAAAATTGTCTCCAAACCCCTAGCTGTAGAATCACTATACGATGATTCAATCGCCAAAGCTTCTTAGCTAAAAATTATAAGCTGAAATTATGGGCAGTAAAGCGGTTTGTGAAAGTTGGTTTTCAACCGAGCGTATTAGCGATAATCTCTACTTAATCACTGAGCCTCATTATTATTGGTATAACCGTGCCAATCTTTGGTTAATTAAAGGTCGTACCCAAGATATTCTGATTGATACTGGATTAGGGGTTTCTAGTCTGCGTCAGTATATTGCCTCTTTAATTGATAAACCACTATTAGCGATCGCTTCCCATATTCACTTTGATCATGCGGGTGGTATGTATGAATTTGATCATCGTGCCATCCATGCTGCTGAGGCTAAGGCATTAGCTTGTGGTGATAACTATGAAGCACTATGCGATCCCACTCAAGGTTGGGTTCATCTTGATCACTTTGAATTATTACCCCATGCTGAATTTACCGTAGAGCAGTACAACCTTAAAGCCGCAGAACCAACTCGAATTTTAGAGGAAGGTGATGTATTAGACCTAGGCGATCGCAGTTTAGAAGTCCTACATTTACCCGGACACTCATCTGGTTGTATTGGCTTATATGACAAGCGATCGCAGGAGCTATATTCAGGGGATGTGATCTATGATGGCGAACTTTTAGATGAACTCCATTGCAGTCATATTCCCACCTACATTTCCACCTATGAACGGTTGCAAAAATTACCCATAGATCGAGTTTATCCGGGGCATTACAGTATGTTTGGACAAGAGCGATACCAGCAAATTATTCAAGAATACCTAGATCGGCGCCGACTGCCCTGTTGTCCCTCTGATCGAGTGGGCTTCCTCCCTAAAACACCATAGCTATAAATTTAATTACTAAATTCAATCACTGTTAATTACTACTAATTACTACGGAAGTATAAATGTCTGAGATTTTAACACCTGAACTTCAAGCCCTCAAAACCTCTCTTGCATCCCAAGGCGTAAAATATGCCCTTGCTAGCTTTGTTGATATTCATGGTATGTGTAAAGCTAAGTCAGTTCCCCTAAGTCATTTTGACCAAATGATGGCTGGCTCCGAGCTATTTACAGGTGCCGCCCTAGATGGAGTTCCCCAAGATGTCAGTGATGAGGAGGTTGCCACCTACCCTGATCCTAATTCCGCCACAATCTTGCCTTGGAATTCTGAAATTGCTTGGTTTGCCAGTGATTTATATCTGGAGGGTAAGCCCTTTGAGGCATGTAGTCGGGGGATTCTCAAGCGAGTTTTAGCTGAAGCTGCCAGTATGGGTTTTACCTTTAATCTGGGAATCGAAACTGAATTTTTTCTCCTCAAAGAAGACGAAAATGGTAAACCAGTTCCAGTTAGCGATCGCGATACCCTAGCCAAGCCCTGTTATGATCTGCCCGGATTATTAGATAACTTCGCTTGGGTAACAGAGATTGTCGAAGCAATGAATCAGATGGGATGGGATGTTTATTCCTTTGATCACGAAGACGGCAATGGTCAATTTGAAACCGACTTTGCCTACTGTGATGCTCTAAAAATGGCTGATCGGTTCACCTTCTTTCGCTTAATGGTAAAGGAAATTGCCCGCAAGCACGGCTTTTTTGCGACATTTATGCCTAAGCCCTTTGCCAATCGTACTGGGAGTGGTGCCCACTTTAATATGTCCCTAGCGGATATCCAAACGGGAGAGAATTTATTTTATGATCCTAGCGATCGCCGAGGTTGTAAGCTTTCTACCCTAGGCTATCAGTTCATCGCTGGAGTGCTAAGACATGCCTCAGCTATCTGTGCGGTAATTGCTCCAACCGTAAATAGTTACAAGCGCTTAATTGCTAGAGGCAGTATGTCGGGCTTTACTTGGGCTCCAGTTTATGTGTGTTACGGCAATAATAATCGTACTAATATGCTTAGGATTCCCTTGGCTGGTGGCAGAGTGGAATGTCGGGCTGCGGATATTTCTACTAATCCTTACCTAGGGGCAGCAATGATTCTAGCCGCAGGATTAGAAGGGATTCGTGAAAATCTTGATCCAGGAGAACCCCATACGGAAAATATGTATAAAAAATCCCTAGAGGAACTATCTGATATGGGAATTCAGTTTTTACCTCGAAATCTTAGTGAAGCAATCACGGCATTTGCTAGCGATCGCCTTAGTGAGAAGGTCATGGGTTCATTGATGTATAACAGTTATATCAACTTCAAGTCTCAGGAATGGGAAGAATATCACACCCATGTTTCCGATTGGGAAATTCAGAGATATTTGAAATTTTTCTAATGTTCTGATTATTTCTAGTCTGATTATTACTCAATTATCGCTAAATTTAGATTGAATAGGAGTTAGTCGTAATGGTGGAATCCAGTTTTATCAAGCCAGACTCAGAGCCTCGCCAATATCGGTACCTATCTCCTTCTGTATTTTGGAGTATCCGTCAAGGATTTCCCCAGAAGCTGTCATTATTACTGGTGGGATTATCTCTGATCATTCCTTTAACGATATGGACTGTAGTTAGCTCCCTCCAAATAATCTCACCCACTTTTCTCCCTACCCCGTGGGCTGTCGTGGCGGCGGGATATAAAATGTTTACAGAGGCAAACCTATTGGCAGATATAGTCTCCAGTAGCGGTAGGGTTTTAGCAGGCTTTGTCTTGGCAGCAGTAATCGGTGTGCCAATCGGACTAGCAATGGGAACTTTTTATAGTATGGATAGCCTATTTACTCCCATTGTCGGTACGGTGAGATACATGCCTGTGACTGGATTTGTGCCTCTTATTATCATCTGGGTAGGATTAGGGGAGCCTTCAAAGATTCTGATCATTATGTTAGGGGTAGTATTGTATAACGCCATTATGGTTGCGGATGCGGTTAAATTTATTCCCAATGAAATGATTAATGTTGCCTATACGATGGGAGCAAATCGTTGGGATGTTTTAGTAAAGGTGATCATTCCCGCCACTTTTCCCTGCATTCTTGATACTTTGCGCGTAAATATATCAGGGGCATGGAACTTTTTAGTAATTGCGGAGTTGCTGGCTGCCCAAAATGGCTTGGGATTTAAGATTATTCAGGCACAACGCTTTCTCCAAACTGAAAAAGTACTATTTTGCATTGTTTTAATTGGTGTAATTGGTTTAGCGATCGATTACGGGCTAAAGTATTTGTCTAGTATCCTTACGCCTTGGGCAGATGAGGTACGTCATTAGTTAGTTATTTGATAAGTTATTAGTAAGCAAGTCTAATCCCTCGTCGTAGAACTTCACTATGATGATTTATCAGTTTAGAGTAGGGAACCGTTAGCGTCCCAAGCTATGGAGATCATTAATTGCCTTAGCACAGCGATCAGTAATTGCCTGTAATTCAGTGCGATCGCTTTTGGGATCGGGAGGTGGAATAATTTCACCAATTCTGACTGTAACCGCAGCTAAACGAGGCAATTTAGAACCTTTAGGTAAAATTTGATCAGTACCCCACAGACTGACAGGAAGTAATGGGGCGTGGGTCTTAGCAGCAATTAAAGCAGCCCCTAATTTGGGATCGGTAATTTTGCCATCGGGGGTTCTTGTGCCTTGTAAAAATACCCCAGTTGCCCAACCGTTTTCTAAGGATTCTACTGCCGCCCTGATTGCTGAGCGATCGCCTGTTCCTCTTTTAACTGGATAGGCACCATAGAGTTTAATCAAAGTTTTTAGGACTGGTACCTTAAATAATTCCTCCTTTGCCATAAATGCCACAGGGCGACCAACACAATTGGAAAGTATAGGTGGATCAAAGTCACTGGCATGATTACTGACAACAATCAAGGCTCCCCGTTTTGGTACATTTTCAGCACCGTAGATTTTGGCACGAAAACAAGTGTGCAGGAGGGGGCTAACCACTGACCACTTAAAAAGTTGATATAAAGCTAGACTAATTTTGGGTTCTCGCTCTGCTAATTCAGCCATTCTGAAACTGTAGATGTAACTTTATCCGTAAGTTTAGCAGTAAGGCGATCGCGCTGTTGTTTACGTTGCCATTTTGCAAACTGTTTAGCATATTCACTACTATCTTTTTGATAGGTAGCCCAAGCATCCAGCACTACACCTAAGCCCCAAAACATTAGGGGATAGACTGCCCAAGTAATACTGCCAGAGCTAAATAAATTAATCCCAAGTAAAAAAGAATTTACGATCGCATACTTCAAGAAACCATCCCGAAATTTTCGCTGTTTGTAGGTATCAAATTTTGTGAATTCGGTATTTTGCAATTCCTGCGATCGCCATTTTTGTTCTGCAGCTAAAAACTCTTCTCGACTTACACCTAATTCTGTGGCAATTTCTTCAACCTGCTCTCGGCTTAGCTTTTGCGGGTTACTGCTACGACTGCTTAGAGCATGGCGCAATATTTGGCTTACTTGTTCTTCATCATAAAAATCAGCCATGACTTTCACTCGAAATTATGAAATTAATATGCTTAACCTCAATACTAAATTATTTACTAAAATACTTGCACTTGCCCTGATCGTAATTATTTCAAAATCACAATAATCTGGCTAATCAAGTAACAAATCAGATCACATTAAACTGGATCAAATTTGTCATATGCTATCGTAAAAAATTGAGGTAGATGCGATCAAGGTAGCTAAAAATGCTAGGAATAGAAGAGTTCTTTTCTAATTGTTCAGGGCTATGGAAAACCGAAAGGACCTATCACACACCTGCGGAAAATGAAGTAGAACGATCCTACACCGAGTTTCAAGTCACACCCCTAACCAATGAAGATAAGCAAAAACTGCTGATCCCAAGCGATCGCTTATCTATTCAAGTTGACTTACAGCAATTTAATAGTCAAAATAACCAAGAGATTACACTGCCCGGTTTTGCGATCACCTTTGATACAACTTCGGAAAAAGGAGAAAAAGTCTCTATGAGCTTAAAAGCATTATTTGTACCAGACATCTATGTTACTTCTGCTAGTGCAACCCAACCTCTGCCAGCATTACCCACTGCTGCTGAAGTCTTAGATGATGCCGAAGTGATTAAAGGATTTTATTTACGCAATGAAGGTTACTCAGAAACAGGGGCGATCGCTGGACGTTTTACCTATCAACCAACTCGTCAAACCTTAGAAATGACCACCTATTACAAACGATCTGTCGCCGTAGATCAAATGCGGTTTATCACTCCCAATTTGCGCTTACGGACAATACTTACCTACAAACGTGAAGGAGATACTGTTCCTGTAGAAGTTACTTTGGTGGGCTTTGGCTTAGAACAGCGTTATCCACTTAACTAGGATTAATGAATATAGAGTTTTTGTTAAAATTTAACCTTTTTAAAAATTTAAAGACCTTATACTTAAAAGACTACTAATTTTTATACCCCAACGATGGCAAGCCTTAAAAACGTACTTGAGGACATTGTTTTATCAGAAGCGATCGCTCAACTAAAAGCCATTGACAAATCCGATCATTCAAATTTGAGTGAAATCGTAGCCTATGCCTTAAATCGATTACCACCATTGTATGCGAGTACTGATCGAGGCTGGTTACAACAACGTAAACGCGCCCATAGTGAACTGATTAGTAAAATTCAATCCACAGTGCGTCAGGCGATCCTTGGTGCCAAATTTGATCCACTGCGGCAGGTAGAGCCATTACCTGAACAAGAAATCGAGACTCCTGCCCATTCCCTTGCCAAACTGCAAAAACTATTAGGTAAGCCCGACCTCACTTGGCAAAATGTACCTGCGGTGGTTCAAGAAACCCTAGAAAAAATTAGACGAGATGTAAATGCAGGCTATACCTATCAACCTAAATCAAAGCGAGAGGTAACAGAACTGCAAGACTATTTAAAGCGTTCCAAGTATAATCCCGCTAATAGTTCATCTAATAAGACGCACAAAACTCCGGGGAATACTGAGCTAGGAGTGGAGTCCGAATTTCAATCCTATATGCTTTCGACTTCCTACGCCTTTACCAATGCCCTAGAAAAGTTAGTAGTAACCAACGTTGAACAACAGATGACGCAGTTAGGTTCTGTCTTAGCAAGAGCAGTTAAAATTGAAGATGCTGCTGCCTATGCCCTCAACCGTCTGCCCACGATGTATGCAACTTCGGCGGGAGGTTTGCAATATCAACAACAAAAGGCTAAAACCGATCTAGCGGATGAGATTTCCTCAACTGTAATTCAGGCTTTGCTTACCCTTGGTAAGGCACCGACAAGGATGGTTGGACCTTTGCCTATTAATAAATTTGATCTCGAAGAAGAACAGGCACTATTGGAATTAAAGCCCATTCTCCAGCGTGATGAAATTACTTGGCGCAATGTTGTACCTTTGCTGGAAGAGGCTTTTGAACTGGCTAAGGGAGATGCCAATCGCCTCACCAAAATGCTAGATCAAATTAATCGAGTATTTCAAATCCATTTAGATGGCACTGACCTCTCCTTGGTCTATGACGACTTAGAAAATATTCTGATTATTAAGGCTTTGACTAAGTATGCGTTTTGGCTGTTGGTTGAAAATCCCCAAGTTGTGGCTAATGATGCCCTCCAAATTTTCCCAGCGATCGCCTCAATTAAGTTAGTATCTCCTGTCTTTGCCCATCCGCTAATATATACAAGACAGGAAATGGAGGAAGAAAGAATTTCGTGAGTTTTGCTGCTGGTTTTTATCCTAACTTTTCAAATTTAAGTAATTTATACAACAGCTTTAAAGCTAACGCTCTCAACAAAAACTTTTTAATTACCGCCGAAGTAGCACCGCCACGGGGTTGTGATCCTCAGCCCATGATTTCCCAAGCCCAATTACTCAAAGGTCGGGTTCATGCTGTGAATATTACTGACTCTAGTCGTGCGGTTTTGGCAATGAGTCCTCTAGCAGCTTCGGTAATTTTGCAATATCAAGTGGGCATTACGACTATTTATCAACTTGCCTGTCGCGATCGCAATGTTATTGCCCTCCAAGGAGATTTACTAGGGGCATCAGCGTTAGGCTTACAGAATGTGTTAGCACTTACGGGTGATCCAGTTAAAGCAGGAGATCATCCCCAGGCTAGGGCGGTGTTTGATTTAGAATCGGTACGTTTACTGCAGGCGATCGCTAAACTGAATCAAGGGCAAGATATTAATGGTCGTCCACTTGATCAACCTACGGATTTATTTGCAGGCGCAGCCGTTGATCCTCAGTCCTCCAGTTGGTCGGGCTTACAGAGACGGTTTGAACGGAAATTGGCAGCAGGTGCAGAGTTTTTTCAAAGTCAATTAATTACAGATTTTGATCTGTTAGATAAGTTTATGCAAAAACTAGGAAATCCCAGTCAAAAGCCAATTCTGGCGGGAGTTTTTCTGCTGAAATCTGCTAAAAATGCCCAATTTATCAATAAATATGTCCCTGGTGTGCATATTCCCGATCACATTATTAACCGCTTAGCTCAAGCCCCAATTCCCCTCCAAGAAGGGATAGCGATCGCAGCAGAACAAGTTAAAGCTGCTAGGGAAATCTGTCAAGGGGTACATCTGATGGCAGTCAAAACTGAACATTTAATTCCGCAAATTCTCGACCTTGCTGGTATTCCTCCTTTAGTTTAAGTTTGCTAGTTTAATATAAAGTTTAAAATCCTATGAATCCTGAATATCTGCTTGAACTTGCCCTTAAGCATGGAGCTACTGCGGCTGAAGTTTATATTTCCCAATCCCAATCTCAGCCCGTATATTTTGAGGCAAATCGGCTGAAGCAAATAGAAAATATTAGTTCTGAAGGCACTGCCCTCAGACTTTGGAAAAATCATCAACCGGGCTTGGCAATTGCCTATGGAGATATAGCTCCTGAGACCCTAGTAGAAAAGGCATTGGCTCTTAGTGATTTGAATGCACCTGAAGAAATTTATCTTAATTCCAGTTCTAGTTCTACTAATTATGCCAGCAATGCAGAATGTCTTCCCATATCTCAGGCACAGCTAATTAGCTATGGGGAAGCAGCGATCACCCAAATTACGGATATTTATCCTGACGTAATCTGCTCAAGCCAGTGGGATTATGGTACTCAAAGTATGCGGCTGATTAATTCATTGGGACTAGACTGTAGCTATAGCGATCGCAGTCTTGATGGTTCGATCAGTGCTGAGTTAATCAAAGATGAGGACTTTTTGAATATTTGGCAAAGTCATTCTGACCGATCAAGTTTTCCCCCACATCTGTTAACGGCACCCATACTACAACACCTAGAATGGTCAGATCGCAATGCCACATCAGGTAATGGTAAAGTACCAATTTTGTTTACAGCCAAAGCTGCGGATACTTTGTGGGGTATAGTGGCTGAAGCTTGCAGTGGTCGTCATGTGCGCCAAAAAACCACACCCTGGTTAGATCAGTTAAATCAACAGGTAATTAGTCCCGCCATTACCATCAGTCAAAATCCTACCCTTGGGATGCACAGTTTACCTTTTGATGATGAAGGAACTCCTACTCAAACTGTGACTTGGATTGATCAGGGTATGCTCAAAGCTTTTTATGGCGATCGGCGCACGGCTGCGGAACTAAATCTTGAACTTACAGGCAATGGATTTCGCAGTGGTTTAGGTAGCTATCCCAGCCCTAGTTTGTTTAATTTAATTATTGATAGTGGTTCTGGAAATTTAACTGACCTGATCTCAAGCATTAGTGATGGTATTCTCATTGATCAAATTTTGGGCGATAGTCCCGATCTGTCAGGAGATTTTGCTATTAATGTTGACCTCGGTTATCGGATTAAACAGGGGAAAATTTTCGGCAGGGTTAAGGATACTATGGTTTCTGGCAATGCTTTCACCGCCTTAAATCATGTTATCCAACTGGGAAGCGATCGCTCTTGGCAGGGATCACTCTATACACCGTCGTTAATTGTAGATGGACTATCTGTAACTAGTAAAAACTAGCCGTAAATTTAATCAAAGCTTAGGTTAAATATTCAGATGCTAATAAACCGTTACAGGCATCAAACAACAAATCAATTACATAATCAAAGCCATCTACACCGCCATAGTAGGGATCGGGAACTTCTTTGTCTGGATAAGACGTACAAAAATCACACATCATTTTTACTTTATCTCGATATTTCTGTTCGGGGTCTAGTGCCAATATATTTTGATAATTGGAGCGATCCATTGCCAAAATTAGATCGAATTGCTGAAAATCTTGCTGAGAAAATTGTCTGGCTCTGCCATGTAGGGTAATACCTCGTTTTTTTGCAGCAATTGCCATGCGTCGATCTGGGGCTGCCCCCGTATGATAACTGGCAGTACCTGCAGAATCACACATAATGCGATCGCTTTTTCCTTGGACTGCAACTAAGTGATTCATAATATTTTCCGCCGAAGGAGAGCGACAGATATTTCCTAAACAGACAAATAAAAGTTTTTGGGGTACTTGGGGTATATTGTCGGACATTCTAAAAACTAAATAAAAACTAAAATTTAATTATTGCGGCTTTGGCGAAGCTCTTGCAGTAAGTCTCGGATTGCTTCTTGGTGGGATTTAGCGATCGCTTGGGAAGATTCACCCGCTTTGGCTAATTGTCTGGCAGCTTCGGTGGATTCTTTTAAAGCTAGAAGTAATTCCGTTACCGATTTGGCTTGCTCGTAAAAAGCATCAACAAATTTATCCATACCCGTTTGCTGATTAGCAGCTAGTTGTAATGCCTTTTCAACGATTTTACCCTGTTCAATAGTCACAGTTTTTAACTCGTCAATGCTGGTGGCAATCAAGGCGATCGCTGTGCATAATTTGTCTAGTTTTTCTTCAAAACTGGCGGGAGAACTAGAGTATAGATTCATGCTAATTCACTAATTTCTATGATTTCTAAAAGTTGTCACTGCCTAAGTCAGATCAACCTCATATCTAAGGTAAATCAATTTATACTGAGAAATACGTTAATATCCAAAATTTTTATCTAAATTTTTTATTCTATGTCCCAGCCTGCGATCGAGTCTATTCTTGCCGAAAATCGCCTATTTAGCCCTTCTGAAGCGTTTTCCGCATCTGCACATATTAAAAGTTTTGCCCAATATCAACAAATTTACAACCAAGCCAAGGCAAATCCTGAAGCATTTTGGGCGGAGTTAGCTGAGCAGGAATTAGACTGGTTTCAAAAATGGCATACAGTCCTAGATTGGCAACCGCCTGTGGCAAAGTGGTTTGATGGTGGCAAAATTAATATTACCTATAACTGCCTCGATCGCCATTTATTAACTGATCGTAAAAATAAAGCTGCCCTAATTTGGGAAGGTGAACCAGGTGATAGTCGCACCTTGACCTATGCTCAACTGCATCGAGAAGTTTGTATATTTGCTAATGTCTTAAAATCCCTTGGTATTCAAAAAGGCGATCGCATTGGCATTTATTTACCGATGATTCCTGAAGCTATGATTGCCATGCTTGCCTGTGCCAGAATTGGTGCGCCTCATACTGTCATTTTTGGTGGATTTAGTGCCGAAGCTGTACGCGATCGCTTAATAGATGTTCAAGCTAAGTTGGTAATTACCGCCGACGGTGGTTGGCGCAAAGATGCGATCGTGCCATTAAAAGAACAGGTGGATAAAGCTTTAGCAAATGACGTAGTTCCTTCTGTAACTAATGTAATTGTGGTTAAGCGTACGGAACAGGATATTCAAATGCTTGAAGGTCGCGATCGCTGGTTAGATGATTTAAAGATTGGAGTATCCGCCAAATCCGATCCAGAGCCAATGGATAGTGAAGATATGCTATTTATCCTCTACACCAGTGGTAGTACGGGCAAACCTAAGGGAATCGTTCATACCACAGGCGGCTATAACCTTTATAGTCACATTACGAGTAAATGGATTTTTGATCTAAAAGATACGGATATATTTTGGTGTACTGCTGATGTGGGCTGGATCACTGGACATTCTTATATAGTCTATGGTCCCCTCTCCAATGGTGCTACAACTTTGATGTATGAAGGTGCGCCCCGACCTTCCAATTTTGGTTGTACATGGGACATCATTGAAAAACATGGGGTGACAATTTTTTATACGGCACCCACTGCCATTCGCACGTTTATTAAAATGGGGGAGCAACTGCCCAATGCCCGTGATTTATCGTCTTTGCGTTTAATTGGCACCGTGGGGGAACCAATAAATCCTGAGTCTTGGATGTGGTACAAAGATGTAATTGGAGGCGATCGCTGTCCCATTGTCGATACCTGGTGGCAAACTGAAACTGGAGGCATTATGATCACCCCACTGCCCGGTGCCATACCCACTAAACCCGGTTCTGCGACTTTACCTTTCCCCGGTATTATTCCCGATGTGGTTGATTTAGACGGTAATCCTGCGGCGGATAATGAAGGCGGTTATTTAGTAATTAAGTATCCTCACCCCGGTATGATGCGAACTGTCTATGGAGATAGCGATCGCTTCCGTAAGAGCTACTGGGAACATATTCCGCCCCAGGATGGTAAATACGTTTACTTTGCGGGGGATGGAGCCAGAAGGGATGAGGATGGCTATTTTTGGGTCATGGGTCGGGTTGATGATGTAATTAACGTGGCAGGTCATCGCCTTGGCACTATGGAAATTGAGTCTGCCCTTGTTTCTCACCCCGCGGTAGCTGAAGCGGCGGTAGTCGGTAAGCCCGATGAGGTTAAAGGGGAAGATATTTTTGCCTTTGTCACCCTAGAACGAGAATTTACCTCCAGTCCTGAATTAACGAAGGAACTCAAACAGCACGTTGTCCAAGAAATTGGGGCGATCGCCCGTCCCGGGGAAATTAGATTTACTGATGCTCTGCCTAAAACCCGTTCGGGAAAAATTATGCGGCGATTACTGCGAGCGATCGCTGCTGGTCAAGAAATTACCAGTGATACTTCTACTCTAGAGGACAGAACAATTTTAGATAAATTGCGTGAAGATATTTAAGCAAAATCCTATGCCTATACTCACTCACTCCCAAACAGAGACTACACAGGCAGAGCAAAGAGTAGTTTTACAGAATATTTCATGGTCTGGCTATGAGCAAATTTTGCAAATATTGGGAGATCATCGCTCCTCCCGCTTAATTTATGATGCAGGTTTACTAGAAATCACCATGCCCACTGAAGAACATGAGCGTAGTAATGAATTAATTACTAGATATATTGCTATTTTCGCCCTAGAGTCGGGATATAACCTTAAAAGTATGGGATCGACCACTCTTAACTTCCCCAATTTGCAAAAAGGTGCAGAACCTGATAAGTGCCATTACATTCAAAATGAGCCGTTGGTGAGGGGGAAAACCGTTGATTTAAATCAAGACCCGCAACCTGATTTAGTAGTGGAGGTAGATATTACCCACTCTGACATCAATAAATTTAATCTCTATGGCAGTATGGGCATCCCTGAACTATGGCGTTACAACGGCAAATTCCTAGGCATTTATCACTTGGGTGAAACTGGCTATACTGAGGTTGAATCCAGTTCAGCATTACCAAAATTCTCTAAGGAAAATTTATATCAACTTCTCGGCGATTGTAAAAATCTAGGTGAATCCCAAGCCCTAAAAAATTTACAAGCATCCATCAGATCATGCCATTAAGCAATAAATTGGAGCCAGATCATAGTTTTCAGATTACTTTTTAATGAGGACATAAATTATGGTTGCTGCCTACGAAAATCCACCGCAGAAATTCACTCCCGAAGAATATTTAGTGTGGGAAGAAACCCAACCAATTAAGCATGAGTACCTTAATGGTCAAGTTTTTGCCATGACTGGGGGCTCAGTGAATCATGGACAGATTGCTGCAAATTTTATTACCCTTCTTGGTAATCACTTGAGAGGTAAAAGTTGCAGAGTGCTTACTTCTGATGTCAAAGTAGAAATTCATAAATCTCGAGAATTTGTATATCCAGACGTTAGTGTTACCTGTGATGATCGAGACAAGACTGCCACAAAATTCATTACTTATCCATCCTTAATCGTGGAGGTCTTATCCCCAAGCACCGAAGGTTATGATCGTGGTGGAAAATTTAATCTATATCGGCGGTCTGATAGTTTGCAGGATTATGTTTTGGTAAGCTCAGACAAAATGGAAATCGATCTGTATCGCAAAAATCATCAGGGTAGATGGGAAATTATTAACTATGTGGCTGGGAGTGAGACTACAAATTTAGTGGAACTTCAAAGTATTAATTTAACTTTTCCCATTGAGCAACTCTTTGACGGTATTGTTTTTGAGGCTTAGCAACTACTAGATACAATGCTCAAAAAAATAATTTTTAGTTTAGTAATTGCTCTTAGCCTGATTTCTCCAGCCTATGCCGATTCCTATCAATTCAGAGCTAACCACAATCCAGATGGCATTGGCAAGTTTTATATGGGTCGAGAAATTGCTCAAGTTATGGGACATCAAGGGGCAAGTTGGTTAGAGCGATCGCCAAGGGAAAAAGAAGAACAACCACAAAAGGTTATAGATAGCTTGAAACTTAAATCTTCAGATGCCGTAGCTGATATTGGCGCAGGAACAGGATATTTTAGTTTTCGCATTGCTCCATCGGTTAATAAAGTCTATGCCGTAGATATTCAGCCAGAAATGATTGAGATTTTGACTCTTCTCAAAGCTGAAAAAAATAATCTTAATGTGGAGCCGATCCTTAGCACCAACACCTCACCGAATTTACCAACCGTCGGTATAGACTTAGCTTTGATGGTGGATGCTTACCATGAATTTGATTATCCTCAAGAAATGATGAAGGGCATAGTCAAAGCCTTGAAGCCAAATGGTAGAGTTGCATTAGTAGAGTACAAAGCTGAGAATCCATTTATTGCCATTAAACCCCTGCATAAAATGACAACTCGACAGGTAATTAGAGAAATGCAGGCAGTTGGGCTAGATTTACAGGAAACCAGAGGAGATATTTCCCAACAACATTTGCTGATATTTACTAAATCTCCCAACCTGAAATCTTAATAAGTTAATCAAGTAAGAAAAATGGAGTATGGATTAATTAAATGCTATACAAATTCTCAAATGGGCGATCGCTGGCTCCAAAAATATAAAGGATTACGTCCCAGTATTGCTTGTGTGCTGGGCTTTACAGCTACAGGTTTAATTCCGAATATTTCGGCAGCGGGGGCAACTCCTAGCGATCGGCAATATACAGCTTTGGCTGATGCAGAGTTCCTATGGCATGGAGGGGAATATATTTGTTCCTATCCGTTACCACCTTTAACGGCGGGAGTGTCACCCGTAGTCATTGGGCGGGCAGTGATTGAAAATCTGCAATTGCCTTTACAAATATTTAATGCGGGTTTACCTAAAGCTCCAAATGTTCCCTGTATAGACTTAGGGGGAATACCTGCCAACTCAATTGAAACTGGTAAAGCTTTACCCATTCAGGTGGTTAGATATTTATTTAATCAAGGTTTGACTTGGGGACAAAAATTTGCTGAAGAGGAAAATAGCTATATCGTGATTGGGGAATGTGTGGTCGGCGGCACAACTACAGCCCTAGGCATATTTACAGGTTTAGGAATTAATGCCACAGGTAAAATTAATAGCAGTCACGCTCAGTGCAATCATGCCCAAAAAGCGGAATTGGTGAAATTAGGATTAGCAAAATTTGATGATTTAAATTTAATAAATTTAGGTAATCAGAATCCCTTAGATTTAATTGCTGCCGTAGGTGATCCCATGCAACCTGTAGTGGCAGGAATGGCGATCACTGCTAGCCACAAGATTGGAGTTTTATTAGCAGGAGGAACGCAAATGTTAGCGGTTTATGCCCTGATTAAGGCGATCGCTGAGTTTGAACATCTAACTTGGCAACCAGAGAATATTGCAGTGGGAACAACTAAATGGGTAGCTGAAGACCTCACAGGTGACACCGTTGGACTAGCACAGGCAATTAGCCCAGAACCAATTTTATTAGCCACAAAGTTAAGTTTTACCCAATCTAAATATTCACAACTTCGTCGATATGAGGAGGGATTTGTCAAAGAAGGAGTGGGGGCTGGGGGCTGTGCGATCGCTGCCAGTCTTTATCGCAACTGGGATCAAAATCAACTTTTAAGTACTATTGAGGAAATTCTTAAGCAAATGGGATTACAGCCATGATTACTTTGATAACGGGAGCTTCACGATCTGGTAAAAGTGAATGGGCAGAGACTTTAGCATCTCAGTCAGGGCAACCTGTAATTTATATCGCTACTGCTCGTATTGATCCAAGTGATACGGAATGGCTGCAAAGGATAAAACAACATAGCGATCGCCGTCCTGAAACTTGGCAAACTTTAGAGGTGGAAAGAGAGTTAGCCCAAACTTTAGAATCAAGTCATGCTCATACTTGCCTATTGGTGGATTCCCTTGGCACATGGGTTGCAAATCTTTTAGATGTGGAAGATTCTGTGTGGGAGAAAATTTTATCTGGGTTTTTAACTAGTCTCCAGATCACCAAGTCTAGTGTAATTCTTGTTGCCGAAGAAGTCGGATGGGGTGTAGTTCCTGCCTATCCCATGGGAAGGTTATTTCGCGATCGCTTGGGTTTATTGGTTAGAAAAGTTGGCAGCTTTGCTAATCCCGTATATCTGGTTACCGGTGGACATATCTTAAATTTGAGTATTTTAGGAACACGATTACCTTTAGAGAGTGTAAACTAGCTTGTAACCCAGATTAGGGTTCTTCCTGTAAAATTACAGTTCTTGTGCCTTTTAACAAAATTTGTACCCTCTCATCGCCCGCGTTTGATTTGAATTTTGTTAGATCAGCTAACACTAGTTCAATTAAAACTGCCCTCAACTTGAGCTTTGGGTTTGGGGGACAGAATGCGGTAGTAGCTTTTAAGAAGTGATAGCAAAACTTATTTGTGCTAGAAAAAGTTTGATCAATTGAATTGACAAGGCAATGGGCAGAAAGGAACTAGTTCTATTTAACATTTTGGGTTGCGAGTTTTTTCCCTGTTTTAGTTTTAATTAAATAGCCACAACGATGTTGACCATCTGCTAACCAATGGGTACGTACCACATCACAATCGGGGAGAGCTTCACCAAACATCTCTAATTCATGGCTACAGACACTAGGGAAAGATTCGGCTACCTCGGAAATAGCACAGTTATATTCAGTAAATATATAACCATCACCTTCTTTGTGCCACTCGGCAACATAGCCCTCAGCTCGTCGAATTTTTGCCAGATTAGCGATGCGTTCTTCCAAAGTACCATTGCCCATATTTTCATAAAGGTTAACCGCTTTGCGCTGCCATTGTTTGTGTAAAACTTGAGTTACCTGCTCCACGCCTAGGGTTTCAATCAAATTATCTAGTAGAGTAACGGCAAACTTATCATGACTCTCAGATTGCTCATTGTAGCTATGTCTTAGCCACTTTCTGCCTTCTATACTAAGTTGATAAATATGCTGAGGACGACCTATAATGATCGGCTCTACTTGGTGCTGAATTAAGTTCTCAGACTCCAAGTCCTTAAGGTGGCGACGCACCGCTTGGGGGCTGATCGTAAAACATTCAGCTAATTCTTGAGCAGTGGCTTGTCCTTGTTTAAGTAGGTAACGTAAGATATCTTCTTTGGTTGAATTCTGCTCTGTAGTTTTCATAAGAGCTTAATCTCTAGAACTAGCTTTAAATATTCTATTTAGGACTTACGCAAAACATCAGGTGGAATATTGAGGAATTTCATCGTGAATTCAAACAATTGACTGGTGTTGAGGCTTGCCAATGCCCCAAGTCCAGAATTCAACGTAATCATATTGCTTGTGCCATGCTGGTATGGAATCAGCTCAAGCGTTTAGCTTTTCAAGTTGGTAAATAGTTTTACCAACTCAAGCTTGGGCTTTTGTCGGATTACTTAAAATCTCAACTCATAAATCCTTCTATTCCTATGAATCTTGCCTAAGTCCTAAATTTGTCTAAATCCCATGCTGTTGCACTACATTTCTTTGCTATTCTGTCAATGCGTAAGTCCTAGATCATTTGCGATTAAATAGTTACTTTTGGTTTAATGTTAAGCTAGTAAAAATATAAACTTCTTAACAATTCATTTAAACTTAATTAACCAACAAAACTGCAATGCGAATTATTTTAATGACTGGGAAAGGTGGAGTTGGAAAAACATCTGTAGCTGCAGCTACTGGGTTACGCTGCGCTGAATTAGGCTATAAAACCCTAGTTTTAAGTACCGATCCTGCTCACTCCCTTGCCGATAGCTTCGATCGCCCCCTTGGACATGAACCAGAATTAATTCGTCCTAATCTTTACGGTGCTGAACTCGATGCTCTACGCGAACTTGAAGGTAACTGGGGTGCAGTCAAACGTTATATTAGTGAAGTATTACAGGCAAGAGGTTTAGAAGGTGTGCAAGCTGAAGAGCTGGCAATTCTTCCTGGGATGGATGAGATTTTTGGCTTAGTTAGAGTTAAGCGTCACTATGATGCCAAGGATTTTGATATTTTAATTATTGACTCTGCTCCCACCGGAACTGCCCTTAGACTACTCTCCTTACCCGAAGTGGCAGGTTGGTATATGCGCAAATTTTATAAGCCGTTACAGGGAATGGCACAGGTATTAAGTCCAGTATTTGAACCAATTTTTAAGCGAGTTACTGGGTTCTCACTACCAAATCAGGATGTCATGGATGCTCCCTACGAATTTTATGAAGAACTAGAGGCACTAGAAAAAGTTCTAACTAACAACGCCATCACAACAGTTCGGTTGGTGACAAATCCCGAAAAGATGGTAATTAAAGAATCCTTAAGAGCGCATTCCTATCTAAGTTTATACAATGTTGCTACAGATTTAGTCATCGCTAATCGGATTATTCCAGATTCTGTGCAAGACCCATTTTTTCAGTCGTGGAAAAAATCTCAAAAGCAATATCGTGAGATGATCCATAATGATTTTCATCCTTTACCAGTCAAAGAGATTCCTTTGTATTCTGAAGAGATGTGTGGCTTAGAAGCATTGGAACGCTTAAAAGATAATTTATGCGGGAATGAAGACCCAACCCAAATTTACTATAAGGAAACCACGCTCAGAGTAGTTGAAGAGAATGGATTATATCGACTAGATTTATATCTACCTGGAGTTCCCAAAGAGAATGTTGAACTTACTAAAACGGGAGATGAGTTAAATATTCGGATTGGCAACCATCGCCGTAATCTGGTTCTACCTCAGGCTTTATCCCTACTCAATCCCAGTGGGGCAAAAATAGAGGATGACTATCTTAAAATCAAGTTTGCCTAGAGTTTCTTAGAACTAATGCTAGGACTAAGGGTTAGTTGATAACTATGGCGATCGCAAAGGTGAGGTGTTATTTATTGATGCTTCAGCACTTTTCTATATTCTTAATCACAGTAGTTGAGTATTTACAGAGGAGGAGATTAAGTGGATACTTATCATGAGTGGAAGAAGTCATGTGGTAGTTACTGCGATCATAAGGGATTTTGTAAGTCTGCAACTGTTACCAATATTGAGAAGCATAATCCAAAAACAGGTAGTGATGCAAGAGGGCATGATGCAGAGCTTAGATTGAATTTCAGAATTGTAGTGATGGATAAATAACCAAATAGCTCCAATATAATTCTTTAATTTCCTAGAAAAAGAAAGAGTTTTTCTGCCCAGACGAGCAACCCTTTGCCTTAAAGTACAGTTGAGCCTTTCAATATGATTTCTTTGCCCACAGCCTTATACCATCTGTAGCCTATACTCTTCGATTTGGTAGTAAACCAGTAGTAGCCATAAAAATGACCAAAACAATGGCAGGAACGCCAAGTGCAAATATTTTGCGTACTAACTCAACAAGTGCTTTATCGAGATTCATATAAGTTTTTGGTAATCTTGATTATGTATTGTTTGCATTTTGCTTTGAGGTTAGTCTAAGTAAGGGTATTAAGAATAATACCAAACACCCTGTACTATGCAATTAAGCCATATATGTAGTGACTTTAACCTCTCGATTAACTGATCGCCTACTCTTAGAGCATTAGCAATAATCGTCAAAGCAGGACTCACCGCCGCATTAGAAGGAAAGAAACTGCCATCTACTACATAAAGATTATGGAGATCGTGGGCGCGGCAATCGTGGTCTAAAACGGAAGTTGAAGGAGCATTACCAAAGCGACAGGTTCCGTATTGATTAGTGATCGCATTTCTTCAGGATTAAGCGATTATTTGCGCATGACAGTTTGGAGGAATTAGAAACTGCCTATACTTCCTATACTGAGGGGCACCAAAACTCCCTTTGCAGTTAAACCTAATAGCATCGATTCCTGTGCTTGAATTAGCTTACCCGTAAGCATGCAGTATTGTTCTTGGGCGGCGGTAGCTGGGACGGTGGCACGAATTTCACTGCGATCGATTTGCGATTTAGCATTTGCACTCTGAGTTTCGATAAAATTCCACAACACATCTCGGATCAGAGCCTGATAACCCTGATTCCCAGATAGGGCTTTTAGTTTTTCCTTTAGCTCTCGTTCTAACCGAATACTCGTAACTTCCATCTCTGTAGTGGAAAGGGGCTGATGTAGTGTTTGCATGATTACTCCTGTTTATTCTTTTTTGATATTTACAAAACCAAAAGGTATATGCTACAAGTGTATTATCTAAACCTCAAAAATTCAAATCTGCTCACGATGAAAGCCTATTGGTATCCACAGCATTTTATTAACTTCTCCCTAACCCAACTTTTTGAAGTCGGAGAAATGGTAATTTGCTTTGGAGATTTACGCCCAAATGATGGCAGCAGAATTATTAATAATTGCAGTAAAGCGGTAATAACTACATAACGACAAGCATAAATCCCATGATTTTCTGTCCCCGCTTCATCCAAAGTGGGGATTTTTTTATTAATTTATTTTTACTAAAAGGTAACCGTAACAGAAATGTTAAAACTTACTTATCTTGAATCTAGTCTGCATATGGAGTGGCTACCTATTTCCGTGGCTGAGTTTATAGCTGAGCGCAAGATTTTTGCTACGAGAATTGCCCAAAGTATTCATATTGAGCTGGGGTATGCTTCAATATTGCTTGCGGTCGATCCTGTGCAGTTGGCATCTTTACAATTAGCGATCGCCTACTTCAATTCTCCAAATGTATCTCTGGGCAATGCTGACTGCGACTATTTAGAAGTTAGCTTTTGCGGTACATGGATTAGCAGTAATCCCAATAGTGAAGTGGTATCAGGGATTTTCGCAACTAATCTAGGCGATCGCCTTGAGCAAAGTCTTTATAACCTATGGCTACAAAGTCAGAATCAGTTAATATTTAGCTAACTAATCAGTACCTCACAACTTCGGTAATTAATCCACCACCTAATACCAAATCACCGTCATACCATACCGCTGCCTGTCCGGGGGTAATACTAAACTGGGGTTCATCAAAAATAATCCTTGCCCGATTGCCCTCTAGCGGCACAATTGTGGCTAATGCCGCAGGTGAACGATAGCGAATTTGGACTTCACACTTAAAGGGAGTAGTAGTTGGAGCTAAAGATACCCAATTAATTTGATCAATTAAACATTCTTGATCTTGAGCCTCGGATCGATCGCCTACCACCACTTCATTTTTACCCGCATTAATTGCCAAAACATACAGGGGGTTTGCAGCCGCTATACCTAATCCTTTGCGTTGACCAATGGTGTAATGGTGACTACCTTCATGGGTTCCCAAGATGTTACCTTGGCGATCAATAATATTACCTGTACGAGCATGGATATACTGATCTAAAAATCCCTGCATGGAGCCATGTGCTTCAATTAAGCATAGGTCTTGACTTTCAGGCTTTTCTGCCGTAACTAATCCCAACTCTTGGGCAATTTGACGGGTTTCAGTTTTAGTGCGATCGCCCAAGGGAAATACACATCTACTAAATTCTACCTGCCCGACTTCATACAAAAAATAGGATTGATCTTTAGTGCGATCAACGGCGCGGTGTAACTGATACCTGCCTGTGGTTGGATCAAAATTTACCCTTGCATAATGTCCAGTGGCAATGCGATCAATGCCAAAAAGCTCTTGAGCATAATCAAGCATCGGCATAAACTTCACCGCCTTGTTACAGCGAGAGCAGGGTAGAGGAGTATAACCATCGGCGTAGCCAGCCACCAAATAGTTAATTACACTTTCGGTAAAGCGATCGCGACTATCAACAATTTCATGGTGAATTCCCAATTGTTCACAAATCCGAGCAGCATCCACCATTCCTTCTGAACAGCACTGTCCTTTACCTTTCATCAGCCATAGGGTTAGTCCTGTCACATCGTAGCCCTGACTATGCAACAATGCTGCTGCCACAGAGCTATCTACACCACCTGATAGACCTACTACGATTTTTTCCGCCATGACTTCATTTAAGACTACTTTCTTACTACAGTCTATCAAATCAAACACTAAGAACATTTAAGAAGTCCACCCCTAAAGCAGGAGGTTGATCTTTTGCTAAATTCCCTGTATCCCAATCAAGCTCAGGCTGGGTTACAAGAATTAGAAGCAAAAATGCGATCGCTCGGCATCAACTATAACTAATCAGTTATGACTAATCAGTGTTAATCAGGTTTACGAGATTCTGGTACCCCATTCAAGATGTTGAACCGTAGTCCCACTTGACTACCACCATTGGATAGAGCCGAAACCCCCTGTAATCCATAGTCACCACTGGAATTTGTGAAATATAGATCAAGAGCATATACAGAATTACCATTGGGAAATAACTGCCGTAAGCCGATATTATAAATTCCTGTTTTACCTGAAAGCGGAATCGTCTGAAAGCCGCTACTAGTGAATGAAGTTTGGAGTTGGTTATTTCCAGAAATAATCGGCGTGTATTCGCCAATAATCTGGGTATTTTCCGCAAGTTTGACATTTGCCCCCACAGTCACAGCTAATATATTTTGAACACCTTGAAACTGGGCGGGAATAATTAGTTTCGGGGTTACCTTGAAGTCAATGCCCCAATCATCAACACGATAACTTGTGGGAAGATCGGCGTAAAGGGCTAGATTATTCCCTTGGTCTCTTTCTTTAGAGACTACATTTAAGATTAAGCCAATACCTAAAGCTGAGGAATAGGAGTAATTTTTACCTTCATCTTGAACTAGGGCATATCGTGCGGTAATCGAATTTTCAGTAGGAAGAACTTCCACATTATTATTGCTGTAATTAATAGCCAGTTCTAAGTCATCCAGAATACCTAGTCTGACTGTGGGGTTAACTCTGCCATTGGTACCAAAGGATAGTTGATACAAAATACTATTGTTGGGTAGCACAGCACTGGGTAAGCCATTCAAATTAGTAAAAAAGGCAGCAGCCTTGGGATAGGATTCCCTATTTTCAATTTGGTAGTTACCAGTAATATCGGGTAAGAATGTGAACTGGGCGCCGATCGCATACTCGCCATTGGGCTGCACTAATAGGTTAGATGCAGCGGAAGAACTGGGACCAAAGCGGTTTGTAGCATAGATACTGGCAGCTGTTCGACTATTAGGGGCAAATTGTAAGCCGATATTCCAGACGGCTCTTCTCACAAATAAAGAATCATCACTGACACCAACTGAGTTCCTACCTGAAAATACTGGGGTAATATCCGCTGCAATCTGTAATTTGGGCGTAACCGTGTAATTAACCCCAATGCCAATCCCGGCAACGGTGCCATAATAATCAAGGCGATCGCCATTAAAGCCAACATTTTGATCAATTAATGCCCCAGTACTGCCAATGGTGGTTGTAGCGGGAATACTGCTTGGGAAAAAGCTAACTTGGGGATTAAGGTGGAGGCTTAACTGATCTGTTACTTTATAGGCAAGGGGAAAAGCTAAGCTCAAGTATGGGGTATTATCCTTAGCCTCAAATTGATTAGTTCTAGTACCATTATTATTAAGAATACTAAAGAAAACACTGCGCCCAGGCTGTTGTATGATTGGAACAGGGGAAGAAAACTCTACCCCCAACACTACTGCTGCCGCTAGTCGATCTTGATCAAGATATTGCCACTTAACGTTAAGTGGGAAATTTGAATACAATAGCTGAATATCACTGGAGGGTCGAACTAGGTTCCTAAAAATCGTGTCATTTTTACCCGCCGCTCCTATACTCACCTGTAAGTTGTCCGAAATGCCGTAGGCAAGTCCAATATTAGTGTCATTACTACGGTTAGAATCTCCTCGAAAGTCTTTAGGGTTGTTAAAAGATATGCCTGCTATATAAAAGACTAGTTCCTGCTGCTTGAGAGTATAGGCAGTTTCAAATCCAAATAATCTGAATAGGGGGCGTTGGAGAGGTGAAAGTTTCGTTTCTTTGGGTTTATTGGCTACTGGTTCGGGCAGCTTAGTGTCTGGAGTTTTTTGTAGATCGGAGGCAGAATTAGAAGCGGGTGCCGATGGGGCTGATGAACGACTGGGCGTGGAGTTAGGAAAGAAATTAGATTTGGGGATTTCGATGACTGACCTGATTGGTTGAGCGATCGCTGCCTGACTTGATAGCAAAACGATACCTAAACTCCCTATGGCTGCTATAGCACTTTTCATTTCTCACTCCTTTCACAAGTATCTCTCACAAACCTACGGAGATTTTCTTAAAAGATTATAAACGAAGATCATAAATTGAAAATCTCAAGTCGAAAATTCCAAATTTAATTTACGCAAATATTTGACCTTTTCCAGTAGTCTCACGCAGAGTTAATATAGCAGAAAATCGTTAGGTATTTGTTTTGATCAACTTTATCATTTTAGCAATGGTAGTTATCCCTCAAGTCGCAGGTAATCTCTGTCTGGGTAAAGGGATTAAGGAGCTAGGGGAAATTAACACTATAAATCCGCTAGTGTTATTACAGTTTGGGTGGCAGATTATTCATAGCCCTTGGATTTGGCTGGCACTACTTTTGTTACTTTCTTCTTTAACTTTTTATCTAGTGGCTTTGTCACGGCTGGAATTAAGTTATGTACTGCCACTAATTGCCTCAAATTATGTATTAACTACTTTTGCAGCTTGGTTGGTTTTAGGCGATCGGGTGTCTGTGACTAGATGGATCGGGACAATTTTAATTACCTGTGGGGTAATGCTGGTGGGATTTATGGATCATAGAGCTAATACTAAGCCGAGTTCAAAAGCTCAAAGCCTTAAAAGTTAATTGCGATTTGTGTTCAAAATTTAAGGACTAATCGTTGTACTATTTAGTGTTAAGTAAATTTTAAGCAATGCAACAGGATCAAATCATCTCCCTTGAAATCACTGACCTATCCGATAGTGGAGATGGAGTTGGTCGTTACCAAGATCTAGCTATTTTTGTCGCTGATACTGTACCAGGTGATCGCATTGAAGCAAAACTGACCTTTGTTAAACCTAATTTGGCACATGCTCGTCTGGAAAAAATTTTATCCCCATCCCCCCATCGTGTGCGTTCTAGCTGTATTGTTGCCGATAAATGTGGCGGTTGTCAGTGGCAGGTAGTTAGTTATGAATATCAACTAGAAGCAAAGCAAAATCAAGTAGTACAGGCATTACAAAGAATTGGTGGATTTTCACCTACGGAAATTAGTTCTGTAATTTCTGAGATTATTCCTGCTCCCGATCCTTTGCAATATCGCAATAAGGTGTCCTATCCCCTAGCAATGGACAATAGTAAAAATGAACATAGATTAAAAATTGGCTATTATCAAAAGCGCAGTCACAAAATTGTCAATATCAATCAATGTCCTGTGCAAGATCAACGCCTAGACCCATTTCTAGCGGGACTAAAACGAGATATTCGTAAGCGAGAGTGGCAAATCTATGATGAGAATACCCACCGAGGTCTTTTACGGCACATTAGCCTTCGCATTGGCAGAAATACGGGGGAAATTCTTTTAACTTTAGTTGCCAAGGACTGGGAAGTTCCTAAGCTAGAACTACAGGCTCCTCTATGGCTTGAGGCATATCCTAATCTTGTGGGTGTGATGTTAAATCGTAATGGCGATCGCACAAATACAATCTTAGGAGAAGAAACCCGTTGTATTGCCGGACGGGATTATATTGAGGAAATATTTGCAGGTTTAAGATTTCAATTACGGGCAGATACGTTTTTTCAAGTTTATACGGAACAGGCAGAGGCTCTGGTTAATTTAATCCAAAGGGAATTACAACTCCAAAAAACCGATGTGATTGTTGACGCTTACTCAGGTGTGGGAACTTTAACCCTACCCCTATCTAAAAAAGTTAAACAGGCGATCGCCCTTGAAATTCAACCACAGGCAACAATCCAAGCTGAACAAAATGCCAAACTGAATGGAATTCGTAATGTTAGATTTCATACAGGCACCGTAGAAGAGTTACTACCGCAATTGGACTTAAAGCCCGATGTGATTCTCTTAGACCCACCACGCAAAGGCTGTCACCCTGAAGCGATCGCCTATCTATGTCAATCAGAAATTCCCCGTTTAGTTTATGTCAGTTGTAACCCTGCGACCCTAGCTAGGGATTTACGCAGTTTAGTGAGGGAGGGCAGTTATAAAATTACTAAGCTACAGCCCCTAGACTTTTTTCCCCAGACTGCCCATGTGGAAACGGTGGCATTTTTAACTAAGGTTTAATATTTTAATTATTGAGGCTACCGCCCAATCCCCACATACTTAAAGCCTAGAGCTTCCAATTTTGTGCGATCTAGGAAATTACGCGCATCAACAATTACAGGATTATTCATCAGAGTTAGCATCTTGCCATAGTCTAGGTCTTGAAATTGCTTCCAGTCAGTAACTAACACCAAGGCATCACAACCATCAGCCAAGCGTTCGGGATCGGTTTCGACAATCACGTTGGATAGCCCATCTCGCAGTCCAGACTGGGAAACAATTGGGTCGTAAGCCTTAACCCGAGTTCCCAGCCGATTAAGTTGGTCAATTAAAGTTAAAGCTGGAGCATCCCGCAGATCATCGGTATCGGGCTTAAAAGTAATTCCTAACAGCCCAATGGTTTTACCCTTCAGGATTTTCAAAACCTGTTGCAACTTTTCCAAGACCACCAAACGTTGCTGTTGGTTAACTTTAACGCAGGACTTAAGAATTTCCGTACTATAGCCATAGTCAGAGGCGGTGTGAATCAGAGCGGAGACATCTTTACCAAAACAGGAGCCACCCCAACCAATCCCAGCTTGGAGAAACTTCTGTCCAATGCGAGAATCTAAGCCAATCCCACGGCTAATTTCTTTGACATCAGCACCAACGCGATCGCAAATATTTGCCACTTCATTAATAAAGCTAATTTTCACTGCCAAGAACGCATTAGCAGCATACTTAATCATTTCCGCCGAACTAATATCGGTTTTGACAACAGGTACAGGTGGTAGTCCTTGGTTAGCAGGGTTAGCAAATTTACGGTTAATAATATCGGCATATAGCTGTTCCATTAACTCAATCGCTTGAGAACTAGTACTGCCTAAAACGATGCGATCGGGATTAAACGTGTCGTCAACTGCCACACCTTCGCGTAGAAATTCGGGATTACTGACAATATCAAATTCAGCCTGAGCTTGAGTCTCTGCCATGCCCTCTAAAACAATCATCCGTACCCAATCCCCAGAACCAATGGGAACCGTTGATTTATTGACAATGACTTTATAGCCCTGTTTTAGATGGGAACCAATACTACGAGCTACAGCCTCTACATACCTGGTATCACTCTGCCCGTCTGGTAAAGATGGAGTACCTACAGCAATAAATAAAACATCACCGTGATCCACTCCTGCGGCAATGTCAGTGGTAAAGTTAATTTTCTGTTGAGCGATCGCCGCTTGCATAATTTCTGGTAGCCCCGGCTCGTGGATGGGGGACTGCCCTGATGCCATTAATTTAACCTTAGTTTCATTGTTATCAACACAGATGACATCATGACCGATATATGCCAAGCACGCACCAGTAACTAACCCCACATATCCTGTGCCAATTACACAAACTTTCATATTATCCTATGTTCCTATTTTTCTTGAGTAGAGATGTAACTATTGAGCTTGAGTATTTCTTAAAAATTCCCTAAAGTAAGCGATCGTCATCGCTAGTCCCTCTTCTAACTGCACCTTAGGCTCCCAATCTAACCAATGCTTAGCTTTAGAAATATCAGGTTGACGGCGACGGGGATCATCTTGGGGCAAAGGCTTAAATACAATATCGACATCGGGGTTAACCATACGCTGAATTGTCGATGCCAATTGTAAAATTGTATACTCTCCCGGATTCCCCAAATTTACAGGTCCAATGTAAGTGCCATTCATCAGGCGGATCAAACCTTCAACCAAATCGGAAACATAGCAAAAACTGCGAGTTTGAGAACCATCACCATACACCGTTAGGGGAATACCCTTTAATGCCTGCACCACAAAATTACTGACAACCCGCCCATCATTTTCTAGCATTCTGGCACCGTGGGTATTGAATATACGGGCAACTCGAATATCAACTGCATTTTGGCGATGATAATCAAAGGCTAGGGTTTCAGATATACGCTTACCTTCGTCGTAGCAGCTACGAATACCGATGGGATTAACATTCCCCCAATAGTCTTCCGATTGAGGATGAATTTCAGGATCACCGTAAACTTCAGAGGTAGATGCCAATAAAAATCTTGCCTTTAGTCGTTTTGCCAGCCCTAGCATATTCATAGTACCGATGACATTGGTTTTAATGGTTTTGATCGCATTGGATTGGTAATGCACAGGAGAGGCTGGACAGGCAAGGTGGTAAATTTGATCGACTTCTAAGGTGATTGGTTCAGTAATATCATGGCGAATCAACTCAAATCGAGGATGCTCAAGTAGATGTTGAATATTGCGCTTATGTCCTGTGTAGAAATTATCTAAACAAATAACTTCATTTCCTGCTTCAATCAGGCGATCGCAAAGATGAGAACCAATAAAGCCAGCACCACCAGTAACTAAAATCCGCATACGCTTTACTATTTATTAAATTAATTTTTGTTAAATAAGTTGGAAAGGGTAATAAATGGCGCAATTAGGTTCACTGCTTTTTGGGCAGAATTTAATAAACTAGCACCAAAAGACGTGCGGATCACGATCACATCACGATCTCTAAGGCTAGGATTAGTATCCTCGTTGGCAGGTGAGGATAAATTGGCAACCAACTTGCGTTGAGTTAGGGAACCATCGGGATTAATTCTATATAACTCGACACTACGCCAATCGGCATCACTTGTTAACCCCCCGACGGCAGCGATAGCCTCGGTAAAGGGAGCATTAGGGGTTAGGGTAATAGTGCCAGGGGACTTAGCTTCGCCCACAACCCTGACATTAATTACCGATGGAGAAAATACAGCTTTGGCAATCTGACCAAATTCCGCCGTATTTGGAGCTTGTGCGATGGAAACAACCACGGAATCTCCGTCAATTAGTCGAATATCCTGTGCTAAATCGCCTTTATCTATTAGTTCCCATAGATTAGCATTAATGACAATTCGTTCGCCCCCTACACCACTGCGAATAATCTTAATGTTCCGCACGTCTGCTCTTTGGGTAATTCCCCCCGCTTGCTGTAAGGCTCTGGTTAAGGTAGGGAGAAGATTACTAACGGCAGTTTGTCCGACTGCAGAAACTAAAGCACCTCCATTACGAGAATAGGTTAAGGTTTGTGGCCCAGTGCGATTAACTTCTCCAGATACCGCAATCTGAATGGAAAAGGTATCAGGGGCAAAGGATGCAGCGCCCACTTGTCTTGGCTGTGTGGCGGTCGGATCACTTAATCCGGGGACAAAAATTGAATCCCCATCCAGTAACTTCAGGTCTTGATTAATATCTCCTTGACGTAGTAAGTTTAGGAGATCGGCTTTGATAATGCGTCTCTGTCCTCCAGGAGCCAAGCGGGAAACTTGAATATTACTGACATCCGCTTGCTGGGTGACCCCACCCGCCAAATTGATTGCTGATGTCAAGGTCGTAGCTTGAGTATTACTACTACCTGTAGATGATGCTTGGATAATTCTGGTACCGGGTCTATTCACTTCTCCAACTATGGCGATATTCAAAGGACGAGGTTGAACCAAAACAACATTAACGATTTTACGAACTAGGTATGGTGCTAATTTTTTCTCTAGTAGTCGTGCAGTTTCTTCAATGGTTAAACCTGAAATTTTAATACCACCAATAAGCGCAAGGGTGATGGTGCCATCGGGTGCAATTGTTTGAGTTCCGCTAAGTTCAGGTACATTAAAAACTGCAATTTGAATTCCATCTCCTGCACCTAGCGTGTATTTACCTATGTCTTCTGGTAGGGTGACATTGACAAGAGGATTAAAGTTAGAGTTGAGGGCGGCGGGAGTTGTAGGGGTACCGAGGGGAACTACAGGCTGAGCAGTAGTGGAGGATGGAAATATTGGTAATGTTGCCAACACCAAGCTAGTCAGGTAAGTGTATTTATTCATAATTTCTCATCACCACTTTATATTAATCAAGATATTAATTCAGGATGTTAATTAGGTTCAAGCTAACCACAAGCTAATTATAAGGATACTGTTCTAATTTGTTTATGTTGCAGTATATGCTTAAAGTCGATTTTCACTTTATGTATATTACCAACTAATGCTTTTTCCGAAAGTGATTTTTTTTGATGCTGTCGGTACTTTGTTTGGAGTGCAAGGTAGTGTAGGAACAATTTATAGCACGATCGCTCACAAATATGGTGTTAATGCTAAGTTTGAAGATTTAGATCAAGCATTTTTTCACGATTTTAAGACTGCCCCAAAGATGGCATTTCCTGATGTGGATCGATCGCAAATTCCTGAATATGAATATCAATGGTGGCGAAATATTGCTAAATCGACATTTAACCAAGTCGGAGCATTACAGGACTTTAAAGATTTTGATGCCTATTTTCAGGAAATGTATGACTTTTTTGCTACACCTGAAGCTTGGTATATATATGAAGATGTTGTTCCTACTCTAACATATTTGCAAAATCAAGGCGTAACTCTAGGTATAATTTCTAACTTTGATCACCGTATTTATGCTGTTTTAGAAAGCTTAGAGCTTCATAATTTTTTTGCATCAATAACGATTTCCACCCAAGTCGGAGCCGCAAAACCCGATTCTCAGATTTTCCAAGCAGCGATCGCTAAACATCAAGAAGTTAATCCTGATCAAAGCCATTGGCATATTGGAGACAGCTACAAAGAAGACTATGAGGGAGCTATTAAAGCCAATTTAGTTGGAATCTGGCTCAATCGCTATTCTAGTTCTGAAGTCAGCGATCGCTCTATTAATTCTTTAAATTTCACAATTAGTAGTATGCAAGATTTGATCTCTAAGGTAAATTCTCTGCTAGCTTTGAATTAAGATTTTTAGGCTCCCGTGAAACTATCTATACTGAAATCGCAAATATTCGCCAATCCGAAGCAAAATATACAAATAAAATTAGCCTAATAAAATTTACATTGATTAAAAACCTATCCCGATACTTTTTGCCTAGCTTGATTGCCATACTAATGATTGCCCCCTTACTGTGGCTAGTTAGTACATCACTAAAAGGTAGTGACGAAAATATTTTTAGCTTTCCGCCCCAATTTATTCCTGCCCATCCTACCCTAGATAACTTTATTAAGGTTTGGCAAAATAATCCATTTTATTTATATCTATTCAATAGCATCCTTGTATCTGGGGTAACAGTAGTTTTGAATTTGGTGTTTTGTTCGTTGGCAGCTTTTCCATTGGCTCGGCTGAACTTTCGGGGTAAAACGGTATTCTTTTGGGTGATCGTTGGTACTACGATGATTCCGTTTCAAATTACGATGATTCCCCTATATATTTTGGCAGTGCAGTTAAATCTTAAAAATACCTATTTCGGCTTGATTTTTCCCTATATAGTTTCAGCCTTTGGCGTGTTTCTTCTGCGTCAGGCATTTCAGGGAGTTCCCAAAGAACTAGAGGAAGCAGGTCGGATGGATGGATGTTCTCCCTTGGGGATTTGGTGGTTCGTGATGATTCCAGCTATTCAACCCGCTTTAACTACCCTTGCGGTATTTACCTTTGTAGGGATGTGGGGGGATTTCCTATGGCCCCTGATTATCTTAGATCAGCCCCAATTTTATACTTTACCTTTGGGAGTAGCTAACTTAGCCAGTGCATTTTCCGAAGACTGGCGACTTATTGCCGCAGGTTCAGTAATTTCGATTTTACCAATTTTTATATTTTTTATATTTCTACAACGTTACTTTGTGCCGAATAATGTGGCTGCGGGTGTAAAGGGTTAATTTGTCTCTGTATTACAGCGATCGCAAAGCCCGTAAATAGTAGATTCATAACCTGTGACCTTAAGCCCTGATCGCAAAAGTTTAACTAATGGGGGATGAAATACTTCCCAATCCAAATCCTCGATCGCCTTACAATTCAAGCAAAAAAAGTGATGATGTTCTCTAACATTGGCATCAAACCGAGATACCCCATCTTGGAGCAAAACTTCTCGTACCAAACCTACATCTTTTAACGCAGTTAAAGTGCTGTAAACCGTAGCCTTAGAAGACATAGAAAAATCTTGGTTTAAATCCCCCCAAATCTGCTCTACGGTGGGGTGATCACAACGTGCAAGCAAATTCGCATATACAGAAAACCTCTGGGGTGTAATTCTTAAGCCCTTAGATTTCATGATTTCAGTAATAGTGCTTGTATCCATGGCTTTAACGGTATTTTAACTAGATCATCTAAATAGCTTACTACAATAACATATATAAGTAATATTAGTTCTTTTTTTATATTAAATATTATTATTGACAAATTCTTAACTTAGAATTATTCTTAGTTATATTCAAATCGTTTACTAACTAATAAATTACTATGGCAGTTATAGATACCTTACCAGACGTAACATTTAAGACCCGTGTCCGTGACGAATCCGTAGAAGGTACTAACCCATTCCGTTGGCAAGATCGCACCACTGAAGAAATTTTTGGCGGTAAAAAGGTTGTTTTGTTTTCGCTACCCGGTGCATTTACCCCCACCTGTTCTTCTAATCACCTCCCTCGCTATGAAGAGCTTTATGATGAATTTAAAGCCCTTGGGGTTGATGAAGTCATCTGTGTTTCCGTAAATGATGCTTTCGTTATGTTTAAGTGGGGTAAAGAAATCGGAGCTAAAAACGTATTCTTACTACCCGATGGTAATGGCGAATTTACCCGTAAGCTTGGTTTCTTAGTTGATAAGTCCAATCTTGGATTTGGCTATCGCTCTTGGCGTTATGCTGCTGTAATCACCGATCGCAAAATCGAAAAACTCTTTATAGAACCTGGTTTCAGTGACAATGCTGATAGTGATCCTTTTGAAGTCTCTGATGCTGATACTGTTTTAGCCTATCTCAAGGGTGCAGAGCCTGCTGGCGTATCAACTCCTCGCCTAGCATTTGTTGGTTAAAGGTTAGCTTAATTAAGATCAAAGTTTAAATAAATACAGGGGCGGTGATAAGTTCCGCCTCAAATTTTTGTCTCTAAGTTTAAGAGTCAATATGGAGTCAATATTATGAAACTCACTAGTAAAAACTTAAATGAGCGCATTGACACTCTCTATGATGTGATCATTGCTGGCGGTGGAGCCGGTGGCTTGTCTGCGGCAATTTATCTGGCTCGCTATGGGCTGAAAACCCTAGTGATCGAAAAAGGAAAAGGGCGTTCATTCTGGATGCAGGATTTGCGGAACTATGTGGGGCTTGATCCAGATACTCCCGGTCGAGATATTCAAAAGCACGGCATGGAACAATCTCTCAATTGGGGTGCTGATTACCTACGAGCCTATGTGGAAGATGTAACTGATCTGGGCGATCGCTTTGCTGTCAAGGTTAAAGTTGGCAAAACTAACAGTACCTATCCCATATTTCATAGCAAATATTTAATAGCTGCTACAGGAATTATGGATTATCTGCCCCAATTGGACGATATGCAGAATGTTTATGATTATGCAGGCTATACTTTACACGTTTGTATGATCTGTGATGGTTTTGATATGTGGGATCAAAAAGCGATTCTAATTGCTGCCTCCGAATCTCAGATCAATGCTGCTTTTGTCATGAACTGGTTTACTCCCTATATTTCTGTACTGACCAACGGGTTATTTTCTGTGAGTGATGCCATGAAACAAAAACTAGCTGATCATGGTTATCCTTTGTATGAGTCGGCGATCGCTAAATTCCTTGGAGAAGATCATCATCTTAGTGGTGTAGAACTAGTCGATGGCACGGTGGTAGAAGCAACTACTGGTCTGGTAAATATGGGTTCTCATTACCATAACCATTACCTTAAAGGCATTGAAGGCTTAACCTGGGATGGAGAAAACCTCGTTACCAATGATATGTGTCAAACTAGCCATGAACGAATTTTTGCCGTGGGTGATCTGAAAAAAGGCTTAAATCAAGTTTCGATTGCAGTTGCCGATGGTACCTTAGCAGCTACCCAAATATGGCGTAATATTCGTAGAGCCAGCCCACCCAGAAAATGGGAAGAAAATTTAATGAAAGCAAATTAATTAATGATATACCTTAGCTATATCACTATCACTCTGTTTAGCTGTTTGAGAATGGTTACTCTGTGCCTTCTTTTATAGAGCCTATTTGAGATCTATTATGAGCAAGATGTATGAGCATTAGCCTTAGGAAACAGAGGTTCAATTTCGTTTTAGCAATGAATAACCCCGCCGCAAGCGGCGGGGTATCCAACTTAAAAGAGTTCTAGCTGATTATTTATGTGTAAGCCTGTGTAATCTTTTCCTTGAGCTTCTACATACTTTTTAACTATTCCTTCGTTTCCATGCTTTCCAACTATACTTGCGTAATACCCGTCACTCCAAAATTCACCTCCCCACAATTTTTTCTTGACCCATGGGCATTTCTTAAATATTTCTCTTGCTGTTAGACTTTTGATCAGTCTTACCAATTTTGTAACGCTATAGAGCCTGTTTCATATCTATTATGAGCAAGATGTATGATGCTTAGAAAATGCTAAATCCATACTCAAGTAGCCTAACAGATAAAGAATGGGAAATTATAGAACCATTGCTCCCAAAGAAAAAGCAAACTAGACCACCAACTTGGACAAAAAGACAAATTTTAGACGGCATACTCTACCAACTTAAAAACGGTTGTAATTGGCGAGATATGCCCCGAGACTTACCACCATTCTCTACAGTGTATCGATACTACAAGGAGTGGAAAGATACAGGTACATTTACTGCGATTATGGAAGCTTTGCATGCAACAGCCCGTGAACAGTCAAAAAAAATCAAAATGGACAACTTTAATCATCATTGACTCACAAGCAGTGAAAAATACCTGTAATGCAAGTATAGAATCCAAGGGCTTCTGCTCCTACAAAGCAACTAACGGGATCAAAAGACATTTAGCCGTTGACATACTGGGATTTCCTTTTTTCACCTATTTAACAAGAGCAAATGTATCAGATGACCAAGGACTGATTGAGATGTTAACGTTTAACATTGATTACTTCAAATCGAAGCCAGATGACATTACCCTAACTACGATATTGCTGGATAGTGGTTATCATATCGAAAAATTGACGACTGATTTACAGAAGGTTTATCCTGAGATTATGACTAAGATTAGGTTTGAAATTTCTCCTAAGGTATCAAAGCAACAGAAGGCAGAAAAAGGTCTGTCTGGGTTTGTAGTTGTGCCGACAAGGTGGGTAATTGAAAGGTCAAATGCTTGGGTTGAAAGATGCAAAATCTTAGTTAAGAACTTTGAGAGAACTCTCGTTAATGCTACAGCTAAACTCAATCTTTGCTTTATTCGTTTGATGCTAAAAACAATTGCTACTCATGAGATATGAAACAGGCTCTATATGTCGGTACTGATTGAACAAGATAATGAACATGATCTTTATCTACTCCTATTTCTAAAAATTTAACCTCATATCGTTTCTCTATCTCTAAACAAACTTCTTTTAGTACCTGATCTACTTCTTGATCAAATACCGCCCTTCAATATTTTGCTGGAAATACAAGATGATATATCAATACACTTACGTTATGTTTTTTGTGTATATATTCACTCATTCCTGAATGTTAATCGAAAGCCGCCCCAACGGGCGGGGAATTTACCCAAGAGATTAAAAAGAGTCCTCTCATAGTTCTTAACTAAGATTTTACATCTCTCAACCCAAGCATTTGACCTTTCTACTATCCATCGCATCTTTAGGGGTACAAAGCCTGACTTACCTGCTGCTGTTTTTTCTGCCTTTGTTAGTTTAGGAGATTGCTCAGACTTAATCTTACTCATGATCTTTGGGTAGATTTTCTCTAGTTCCTCCATAGTCTTCTTAGGATGATAACCATCATCTACAAGTATTGTAATCTTGGGAATATTCATAGGCTTAGCTTTGAAGTAATCTATGTTTTCAGTAAACATTTCGATTAATCCTTGGTCATCAGTAACACTAGCTTTGGTGCAATGGGTAAAAAATGGAAATCCTAGGCTATCAACGGCTAAGTGTCTTTTAATCCCATTAATACATTTGTAAACACAAAATCCTTCAGCATTACAAGTATTCTTTGTTGCCTGAGAATCAACCATGATTAATGTTGTCCATATTCTTTCTTTTAGTCTGTACACGCACCATGCTATGAAGTTTAATTACGCCTTCATTTCGCCATTGCTTGTAGTGCCAGAATACGGTTGAGTTGGTGGTAGATCTTTGGATAGGTCAATCCAATTACATCCATTCTTGAGTTGATATAAAACACCGTTAACAATTTCCCTTTTTGTCCAATTTGAAGGTCGGGTCTTCTTTCTCTCTGGTAACAGTGGCTCTATGATTTCCCATTCTTTACCTGTTAAGCTGCTTGTGTACTGCATTTTAGCTCTATACTAACATTTATAGATGTCAAATAGGCTCTATAAATGCAAAAAGCTTTGATCGAAAAACACCACTTTTAATAGCAATGGAGCGAGAGAACTATGAAATGGTTGAAATATTAAGAAAACATGGAGCTCAGGAATCAATCTAACTGTATATTTGAATTGACTACCTGAACAAAGAAATGAAACCATAATTTCTAAGCTCCTTCCTGAACTCAAGATTACCGCCGCCGAAATACTCAAGCATGATTGTTTTAACTGAAGTTATTGACCACCATTCACCCAATTTCCATAGTTACACATCGGCATATACCCTTGCCCTGACTGCTGACGAACGTACCCGTAGTCGATTACGCTATGAAGCGATCGAAGGAGAAATGCTGCAATTACAACTACCCAGAGGTACGGTTTTACATAATGGGGATTTATTAGTAACAGCTTCTAAGGATAAATGTGTCAAAGTAATTGCCAAGCCTGAACCCATCATTACAGTTAAAGCTAATTCTCCCTTGGATTTATTGCGAGCCGCCTATCATTTAGGTAATCGTCATGTGCCGTTAGAAGTTAAACCAACCTATCTGCGCCTTGCCCCAGATTCAGTCCTAGAAGATATGCTGAAGCATCTAGGATTAGAGCTTGTTCAAGAAACTGCCCCCTTTCAACCAGAATCAGGAGCATACGGGCATAGTCACTAATCTTTTACGTTTATTGCAGTTATGCAGTCCTACCCTACCCATAGGAGCTTATAGTTATTCTGAAGGGCTGGAAACTTTGTGCGATCGCCAAGTAATATCTGATCCAATCACCTTAATCCATTGGCTAGAGCAGGAATTAAAGTATGGTTCTATTCGCGTTGAAACAGCCGTGCTAGTTCGTGCCTACGATGCGATTAATCCTGTAAGCTTTGCACCAAATTTAGAAACCTTGAAATATTGGAACAACTGGTTTTCCGCATCTCGCGAAACGGCTGAACTCCGAGCATCTAGTTGGCAGATGGGAACTTCCCTAGGTAAACTCTTAGCGGATATTTCTCCTTCAGACTTTACTCAAACATTTAAAAATATTTACGATGCCAGTTATCCCGTGGGTGTTTGCAACTTAGCGATCGCCTTTGGTATTGCTGCTGCTACTTGGAAGATTGACAAAAATATTATAGTTTCTGCCTATCTGCAAACTTGGGTTGGCAACCTAGTTAGTGCGGGAGTAAAATTAATCCCCCTTGGTCAAACTGCGGGACAGACTATAATCTTTAACCTCGGCACTCAAATTGCTCAAACTGCTTTAGAAGTCCTAAATCTTAGGGATGATCAGTTAGAAAGTTGTAATTGGGGCTTGGCGCTCGCCTCAATGCAACATGAATATCTGTACAGTCGGCTCTTTCGTAGTTAATTTAAATAAAGAAAAATAAAGATTTTAAGATGCAGGAATTAACTAAAATTAAGAAGAACAGTAAGTATTTATACTTTATTAACTAACCTGTTACATGAAAATCTTAAATTAGCAGCAAATGTTAAAGATTAGTTAAAGTTTTTTATAAATACTTTACAAAGTTTAATAAAATAGAAGTTGCTGAATATGGAGCGCAAATAGCTGTGATTACAAATCAATTTCCGTGGCTGACCACAATCATCCTCTTACCACTTATTGCTGCGTTGGTCATCCCTTTAATTCCCGATAAGTATAGTAAGTTTGTGAGATGGTATGCCGTAGGGGTTGGACTCGCAGACTTTTTACTAATGGTTTATGCCTTTTGGCAGAATTATAATCCAAATGATTCGACCTTTCAACTTGCTGAAAAGTATGCTTGGGTTCCACAACTTGGCTTAAACTGGTCGCTTTCTGTAGATGGTCTTTCTGTGCCTTTAGTCCTATTAGCTGGATTAGTAACAACTTTGGCAATACTATCGGCGTGGCAAGTAGATCGCAAGCCCAAACTATTTTTCTTTTTAATTCTGCTGCTGTATGCTGCCCAAGTTGGCGTATTTGTGGCTCAAGACGCTCTTCTACTTTTCATTATGTGGGAATTAGAGCTAGTTCCAGTTTATTTGTTGATATCAATTTGGGGTGGACAAAATCGTCGTTATGCCGCTACGAAGTTTTTACTATATACGGCGGGAGCTTCAATATTTATCCTATTAGCAGCCTTGGGTATGGCCTTTTATGGAAATAACGTCACCTTCGATATGGTGGAACTGGGAATGAAGGACTATCCTCTTGGCATCGAACTCCTACTCTATGCAGGCTTACTAATTGCCTTTGGGGTTAAACTAGCGATCTTTCCAATGCACACTTGGCTACCCGATGCCCACGGCGAGGCTTCTGCTCCTATATCTATGATCTTGGCTGGTGTGCTGTTAAAAATGGGTGGATATGGCTTAATTCGCTTTAATTTGGAAATGTTACCCAATGCCCATGTTTACTTTGCGCCGATTCTTGCCATTCTTGGGGTTGTTAATATTATTTATGGTGGATTAAATTCCTTTGCCCAGCCCAATATGAAGCGACGCTTAGCTTATTCTTCAGTTTCGCACATGGGATTTGTATTAATTGGAATAGCAGCATTTACCGACCTAGGTATTAATGGGGCATTATTACAAATGCTGTCCCACGGTTTAATTGCCGCTCTTTTATTTTTCTTGGCAGGTATTACCTATGATCGCACCCACACTCTAATTTTGGAAGAAATGGGTGAAATTGGTAAACTTATGCCCAAAGTATTTGCTTTATTTACCGCAGGGGTGATGGCTTCCTTGGCTTTACCTGGTATGAGCGGATTTGCCAGTGAATTATCGATTTTTATTGGTTTGGCAACTAGCGAGGTTTATAGCTCTCCCTTCAGGTTTGGTACTGTCATTTTAGCCTCAGTGGGCTTGATATTAACTCCAGTTTATTTGCTATCGATGCTCAGACAATTGTTTTACAATACGGGCGTATTTCCTGCTTGCGTGATTGATGCCTACAAAGAAAGGGGAATGGGTGAACAGGAAGCAGTATGTTTTGGTACCAATTGCTCCTTGCCTGCGGAAGTAATTTTTAGTGATGCTAAACCACGGGAATTAGCGATCGCTTTCGTTTTTCTTTTACCAGTATTAGGCATAGGCTTTTATCCTAAGTTAGCAACCCAGTTCTATGATGTTAAGACTATGGCAATTAACACTCAAATTAAGGAAGCCTATACCCAAATTGCTCAAGCGAAAGGTAATATCTACGCTAAGGGATTTTGGGCACCAACCATCTCTAAATCTGACGTGGCTCCGAGCTTTGCGGTAATTAAGTAGGTTTTAAGTTTATAGGACTTACGCATTGACAGAAATAGCGAGATATGAAGTCAAACTGAAACAGATTGCGTGAGATTTTCCAAGATAAATTGACGAATGACAGGTATAAATAAGTCCCTCGATATCTGATACAAATTAGTGATTAAGCCATCAATTCGCATTTTTTGTAACTTGGTAAAGCATAGTGGGAGCAAAAGAAATGATTACAAACCTGCTTGATAGCTTTGTGGAAATATTCAATTTGCCAATGTCTATCATTGATTTATTTGAACTTTAGCCGAGTGACTTGTTTGAGTAATTCTAAATCTTTGAGGTGGAGGATGTAATATCGGGCTTTATTTTTGAAGTCCTGACAAAATACCTTAACCCAGCCAAATTCTGTGAGATAGACCACCAAACCACTATCAGGAGTCTCCAATGTTTGTCCCTGAACTTCTTTACCCTGTTCGATTAACAATCACTTTAAGTTCTGGCAGTGGTGTTTTTACGTTTTACGTTTGTAGAGCAACAACCTAAAAATCAATATTTTTGGATCCAAAATCCAATCCATCGCTACAATCGCTACAAACAATCTAACTCTCTCCTATGAGCTAGATCACTACAACAAAGTAGCTAAAGTTCCTAAATGGCTAGACAAATTGAAATTTTGAATATATGGAGAATAGGAGACTCGAACCCCTGACCTCTGCGGTGCGATGGTAGGAATCACCTATCTAAAACGATTGATATTAAAAGCTCTTGCTATTGTCAATAATTAGGTATACCAATTTTATACTAATTCTTAAGACACTTTACGTTTACGTTTTTGATTGCTTGGTAGCGATCGCAGATAGTTATCGATAGCAACTTGATGTGCGTTTGAGTCGCCTATATTTGCAATGTAGTCATTCAACAATTCATGGTTATAGTAAACATCATTACGCTTGTTAATTCGCTTGTAATGGATACCTTCGTTTAAATTACCCTGTAGTCTCCAGTTACGAAGAGTCCGCCAAGAGAAGCCTGTTATACCAAACTTTAAATACGAGCTACAGATAAAGCCTCTAAAATATAATCCCACCCAACAATCGAAGCAATTACCTCTTGAGTCATAACTTCTAACCTTTCCCGCATTAATGCACGCAACTGGTCAAGATCTTTTGGCAGTTTCCACCTCAACCCTAATTTGAAATGCTGCCACACTCTTTCAATGGGATTAGTCTCAGGTGCATGGGCAGGCTGAAATAGCAAAATAATATTTTTAGGAATCTTTAACCGTTTTGCTCTGTGTGCTCCTGCTTGATCCACTTGCATAACGATGATGTCACCTTGAAAATATGCGCTTACTAAGTTCAGAAATACTTGGAAGCATTCACTATTAAGGTGAGTAAATTCATAGAAAAAGCTTTCCCCTGTTGATGGTTCTACAATTCGATAGAGGTAAGTTGCCTTAAACTGCCACTGAACTTTACCTTTGGGTTTGACTCCTCTTGCTGTGATCTTCCTTCCACTAATTGTCTTTAACCCAATTCGTGTTTCATCTTGACAAAAGAATCTCACTTTGCCATTTAGTCCGATTATATTAATGCCGAACCAGGCAATCATGCTTATAATACTGGCAAGGTTTTTTTATATGCTTCTACTTGCTCTTCTGACTTTCCTGCGCTGACTGGACGTGTCACTTTCGGTCTGGCTTTCAGCCGATATCGGACTAGATGATGCACAGTTTTATAGTTTGATTTGATTCCTAATTGGTTCTCTAACCATTGGCAGATCTGCCCATAACTTTCAAAGCCTTCTGCTTCTTCCAGCTTTTTTATCAATGCTTTCTGCGCCCATTGTGGAATACTCTGTTTTCGCCCTGTTCTAGGTTTAGTCCTACTATTCCCCCTTTGCGATAATTCCCTAACCAATCTTGCAATGTAACTCGATGCCGTCCCAGTATTGTCGATGCTGTCTGGATTGTGCTTGCTTGTTTTGTTTTTAACAGATACAGCATCTGAATTCTTTCTTTATCTGATGCGGTCTTTTGCACTCTCAGCATATGTTTTAGCTCTTCTTCACTTTCGCTGATCTCTAATTTGTATACTCCTGCCATTTTTTTCTTTGAACTCGGTTTATATATTTATACCATCTGTAGCCTATACTCTTCGATTTGGTATTATGGGAGTGGAATGAAATAGCAGTCAGATTATTAGTCACATTTTTTAATTGGATATGGATTCACTCTCGAAAAAAGACAACTGCTGCCCAGAGAGCTAATTTAACCAATAGAAAGTGGACTTGGGATAATGTTTCCACCTACTCTACTTTACTTTGATGCACTACCTATGAATCCCAGATTAGGAGTACTTCCGATTTGCCATCTTTCCTTAATGCGATAGAGGATAAATTAACAGCTATTGAAGATTTTATCTGTGAAAAAGCGGAGTTAGAAAGTTATTCACTAGGTAGTTTTACTAATCCGACAACCTTAACGCTAGAGCCATCGACAAGGCTTATTAAAATCTCTGTTACCAGTTTTTCTGACGCCATATCTGGGCGTTTTGGGAGAGCAGAGGGACAGCCTAATAATTATCCATTTGTGTTTATCGCTATCATTTTATATCAACTTTTACAGGCGTTAGTAATGCAGCGATCATGGGCATTTGGTTGTAGTTTGATCACAATTGCCTCTTTACGAATATTGGCGATCGCATGGGGTTTACAATTACCTATAATTCGATTTAGTTAGCTGTACATCGAAAACTGCCGATTTTAAACGTAAGGGGATAATTTTGTCCCCTTTACTATAAACTCAAGTTAAAGTCAAGTTAAAAGTAACTAATTAGCAGACTCAAAAGCGGCTTTAGCAGCAGCAGCTTCATCAGGATGAATTCCTAAGCGAGTTAGATTGTAGCGTCCCCTTTGGTCAACTTCACGAATTTTGATAATGACCTCATCGCCGACCGCAACTTCATCTTCAACTTTCCCGACTCGTCCCTCTGCCAGTTGCGAGATATGTACCATTCCTTCTTTGCCGGGCAAGAATTCGACAAAGGCACCAATGGGAATTATCCGCATGACTTTGCCGACATAGACATCGCCTGCACTGACCCGACGAGTCATACTCTCGATTAGTATTTTGGCACGTTTAGCTCCATCACCATTAGTGGATGAAATGGTTACAGTACCATCATCTTGGATGTCAACCTTTGCCCCTGTTTCTTCGGTAATGCCTTTGATGTTACGACCACCAGGTCCAATCACTAGTCCAATTTGATCGGGGTTAATCTGCAAAGTTAATAGCCTTGGCGCATAGGGTGATAGTTCTAGCCTTGAGGTAGGAATCGCTTCCATCATTTTGTCTAGTATGTGCATTCTTCCTGCTTTAGCTTGAATAATCGCATCCCGAATAGTACTCATGGCAATACCAGTGATTTTCATATCCATTTGTAAGGCTGTAATTCCAGTATCGGTGCCTGCGACTTTAAAATCCATGTCTCCCAAGAAATCCTCAATTCCCTGTATATCCGTTAAGATGCGAGTCTGATCTCCCTCTTGAATTAATCCCATAGCAACACCACTTACGGGTTTGGTGATTGGCACCCCTGCATCCATCAGAGCTAATGTCGAAGCACAAACGGAACCCATAGATGTGGAACCATTGGATGATAGAACTTCGGATACGACTCTAAGCACATAGGGGAACTTTTGGGCGGGTGGCAGTACAGGCACAATTGCCCGTTCAGCTAAAGCCCCATGCCCAATTTCTCTTCTGCCGGGGGATCTCATGGGTTTAACTTCACCAACAGAATAGGGAGGCATATTGTAGTGGTGCAAGTATCTTTTCTTCTCATCGGGATGCAGATCATCCATTTCTTGAGCATCGGAAGGAGAACCCAAGGTAGCAATGGATAAGACCTGAGTTAGACCACGATTAAATAAACCACTGCCATGCACACGGGGAAGAATACCTGTATCCGCAGAAACGGGACGAACTTCATCTAGTTTACGTCCATCAATTCTGATGCTGTCTTCAATCACCTGTCGGCGCATATAAATTTTAGTGATTTCTTTAAAAGTGCTGCTCACGACTTTATCGGTAGCTACAAGCTTAATCGGATCAGTTTCTTCGAGGTTAGCGATCGCCGCTTTGAGTTCTTTTTTAATTTGATCGAGGGCGGCATCTCTAACGGTGCGATTTTTTTCAAGACTAGCGACTACCTGTTGAATTTTGGTGCCAACTTGCTCATTAATAAAGCTTTGTAGGGTTAAATCTACGGGTGGTGGTACTAAATCGACTGGAGCAATACCCAGTTCTGCCATAATTATCTGCTGTGCTTTGATTAGCTCTTGCACCGCCTCATACCCAAATTCGATCGCCTCGATCATGTCCTGTTCTGGCAGTTGATTGGCTCCCGCTTCTACCATAATGATGCCTTCAGGGGTGCCTGCAACCACTAGGTCGAGGTCTCCTGCTTCCACTTCTGCATAGGTGGGATTGATAATAAATTCATCACCCACTAGACCAACTCTCACGCCCGCCATCGGACCATTAAAGGGTAATCCAGCTACTAAAGCAGCGATCGAAGCCGCAGTTACTGCCAAAACATCAGGTGGAGACTTTTCATCTAATGCCATTGTTGTTGCTACAATCTGAATATCATCCCGAATCCAGTTAGGAAATAGAGGACGCATGGGGCGATCAATCAACCGACAAATTAAGATTGCCTTTTCGGGTGGACGACCTTCTCGTCTTAGAAATCCACCGGGTATTCTGCCTGCTGCATATAGTCTCTCCTCATAGTCAACCATTAGAGGTAAAAAATCTATGCCTTCCCTTGCTTCTCCCCGTGTGGCTGTAACCAAAACTGCAGTCTCGCCGCATTGTATTAATACCGATCCACCTGCCTGTGGTGCCAACAAGCCAATTCTTAACTTAATCTCTCTGCCATAGAATGAGATTGTTTTTTCTGTTGCCGTCATTATGCTTCTTCTTACTTTAGTTTTCTTACTTTATATATGTGGCAATCATATAGCTATTAATACAAAGTGAGTAGTTTATTAATTTTTTATATTGATTTATTAAGGCTGAAATAGCCACAACCACAGGGGAATAGTCAAAAGTACGCCAATACTGCTAAGGGCAATACTTAAAATAATTGTGTCTCGGCGCAGGTTATATTCTTCCGCCAGAATTACTCCCGCTAAGGCAGTGGGCATACCCGCCTGTAGAACCATAGATAAACGTTCGGAGCCACTAATTCCCATCATACCCATGATCACACCTACGCTTAGGGGCAGTAATATGAGCTTAATTGCAGTAGCTGGAATAGCATGTCTCAGACTCTCCCAACTGTTAATTGATTTAAGTCTAATTCCCACTAGTAAAAGGGCTAAAGGCACAACTACTGTAATGGACTCTTGCAAATAAATTCCAAGGGTTTGATTAAGTTCAATATGATTAATTTGCAAATATAAGCCTAAACCAAAAGCCCATAGAGAGGGAGTAGTAATTACGGATTTAAGGTGAGTAGTCCAATTAACTTTAATACTATGTTCGCCATAATAAGAAGCGATCGCCACCCCGATTCCATAACTACCAATAATATTATGGGCAAGGCTAAATAGTACTACCCAACTTAAGGCACTATTAGCAATGAGATTGGGAGTAATTGCCAAACCCACAAAGCCCGTATTTCCTAAAATAGCTGCTAATAAGAAATCTCCCCGTTCTGCGGATTGGGTAAAATCTCGGCTGAGAAACCATGCTACCGTGGCACCACCTGCCAAGCTTAAAATTACGATTAAGGGAACAACCCACAGATTGATATTAATCTCTGACTTTTGCATGAACGCCAGCACCTGAAGGGGTACCCCAATCCAGTAAAGCGATCGCCCGATGAGCTTAGGAATGAAATCTGGAACAGAGCGCAAAAATACCAGCCCTACACAGACCCAAAGCACCAAGGGCAGATAGATTTCAGCAAGTTGAGCAATCACAGGTTATAAGCTACCTAGACACGACCACGAAGGTACTGCGCCATTTCGTTCGGTTTGGGTGAATTTTCTACGGCAGTTTCTTCCGTAATCCGACCATCTTCATACAGTTTTAATAATGATTGGTTCATCGAACACATACCATCAAAGCTGGATTTAGGAATAATTGATTCAATTTCGTCAACTTCTCCCCGTTTGATATAGTCACGAATGGCATCGGTATTAATCATGATTTCATGGGCGGCGGCACGCTTACCATCAGTAGTCCGCACTAAGGTTTGGGCAATTACAGCCACTAGGGTTTCGGCAATTTGATCCCGCATCGGTGCCTGTTGATCAGGTTCGTAGAGGTTTAAAATCCGCTCGATTGTTTTAACTGCACTATTGGTGTGCAAGGTTCCAAATACAAGGTGTCCCGTTTGTCCCGCTTTGAGGGCAGTATTTACAGTTTCGCGATCGCGCATTTCCCCAATTAGGATAATATCTGGGTCTTCCCGTAAAGATGCCTTCAGGGCGTTATCAAATTTATGGGTATGGATTCCCACTTCCCGTTGCTTAATTAAAGCCTTTTTACTGGGATGAACAAATTCTATGGGATCTTCGATGGAGATTAAATGCTTAGGCATTTCCGAGTTGATAAAATCCACCATTGCCGCTAGGGTTGTGGACTTACCAGAACCAGTGGGTCCTGTAACTAAGATTAAGCCCTTATGGGTATAGCAAAGTTCACGGAAGACTTCGGGTAAATTTAACTGGTCTATGGTCAAAATCTTCAATGGAATTAACCGCATGACCATGGCTGGACCTTTTAAGGTGTCAAACACATTAATCCGACAACGGGCAAACTCGTACTGGGTCGCACCATCAAACTCAAAGGTATCTTTAAAGCCTTGAATTTGCTTTTCATCCATCACTTCCCCTAGCCATGAATAAAAAGTGGCTTCGTCTGGTATAGGGTAATTCTCTTGCACTACCATTAACCCCCTAGACCTAAACCTAATTTTTTCATTAACACCTAGGTGTAAATCCGAACATCCCTGCTCGTAGGCATCCTTAACTAAGTGTTCTAGGGTAGGCTGTCCCGCACCACGGGTATTACGATTAGGAGCATTGGCAACCAGAGGTGGTGGACCTGGTCTTACAGGAGTGCGAATTTGGGTATCCGATGCTCTACTTAGAGGTGGTGGTACGGCTCCTGTTAATGAACCAGTTAAGGGACCAGTTAACGGGGAAGGCACTCTAGATTGGGGAAGGGGTGGAATACCAGACATACACGACCTCTATGGAATTACTCTGTGGATTATATTGCTAGACTAGAGACTATATTAACTTTTATGCTTTCATTAATGTAAAGTCAATTCATGAATATTCTTACTACCTTGCGATCGCAGTCTAAATCTCAACCCCAAGCTGAAGTTGTTACAAAAGCAACAAAAGGCATTGAAATCAAATCGAAACGTGAACTTGAAATCATGCGTGAGTCCTCTCGCATCGTGGCTACGGTGTTGAAGGAAATTTCGCAAATTATTGCTCCCGGCATGACTACCCTTGATCTGGATACCTATGCTGAAAAGCGGGTGCGAGAAATGGGAGCTATTCCTAGTTTTAAGGGCTATCACAAATTTCCCGCCACTTTGTGTGTCAGTGTTAACAATGAAGTTGTCCACGGGATTCCCAATGCTAAAAAAGTGATTAAGGCGGGAGATTTAGTCAAGGTAGATGTGGGTGCTTTTCAAAATGGCTTTCATGGAGATTCCTGCATTACGTTAATGGTTCCCCCCGTCAGCGATCGCATTGCCCGATTAGTCCAAGTGGCAGAAACAGCTTTATATAAGGGCATTGAACAGGTTAAAGAAGGTAATTATCTATTGGATATTGCGGGGGCTGTGGATGATTATGTAAGGAACAATGGCTATACCGTAGTTGAAGACTTTACAGGGCATGGGGTGGGCAGAAATCTCCATGAGGAACCCTCGGTATTTAATAATCGCAGTGCCATCACGGGCAAAAATCCTTTACCTAATGTCAGATTGAGAGCGGGCATGACCTTGGCGATCGAACCAATTATTAATGAAGGCTCCAATCGTGTGAGAATTTTATCGGATAAGTGGACGGCAGTCACAGTGGATCATAAACTTTCGGCACAGTTTGAGCATACGGTTTTAGTCACTAAAGATGGCTATGAAATCTTTACCGATCGCACTAAAGTCTAAGGAAAAATCTCAAGAAATCCAAGAAAGTTTAAGGAATTAAAAGGAATATAAGTCTCTTGTCTTTGCGAAATATAAGCTACTGCCTGAATCCCATCTGCAATCATCAGAACCCAGAAACACTGAAGATTTGTGAAAATTGTGGTTCGCAGTTGCTTGTTAATGATCGCTATCGGGCGTTAAAAGTACTGGGGCGGGGTGGATTTGGTCGAACCTTTTTAGCGATCGATGAAGCTAAGCCCTCTCGTCCTCCCTGTGTAATTAAGCAATTTCTCCCCGTCGAAAATGAGTTTGTCCATGAAGCAAGACGGTTATTTAAGCAAGAAGCGGTCAGACTGGATGACTTGGGTAAGCATTCGCAAATTCCCGAATTATATGCCTATACAGAACAGGAAAATCGTCTTTATCTAGTACAACAGTTTGTTAATGGCAATAATCTGGGGAAAGAACTGAGCAAGGAAGGCGTATTTGATGAAGTCAAAATTCGTAAACTATTAAATGATCTGCTACCAGTTTTGCAGTTTATGCACGATGCTCAGGTAATTCACCGTGATATTAAACCCGATAATATTATTCGGCGTAGGTCTGATGGTAAACCTGTATTAGTTGATTTTGGTGCGGCTAAGTTTGCCACGGCTACCAGTTTGGCTAAGGTGGGTACTACTATTGGTACCGTTGGTTATGCCTCCCCTGAGCAGAGTTTGGGTAAAGCTATCTTCAGCAGTGACATTTATAGTCTAGGTGTAACCTGTATTTACCTCTTGACTGGGGTGGAACCCTATAACTTATTTGATGTTTCGGAAGGATTTGTTTGGAGACATCGCACCGATGGAGTTAGCGATCGCCTTGCCCAAGTTTTAGATAAAATGATCCATGCTTCGGTTAAACAACGCTATACTTCCGCCACAGAGGTAATTAAAGACTTAAATAGTGGACAACAAACTATCAAAAAAAATAGCTCTAAAGCGATCTCTATCCCAAGTTCTAAGTCCCTTTTGATCAAGCTTAAAAAATTCAAATTTGAAACGGTTAGACTTAAAGTCCCTAGCAATAAGCAAGTAAATTTACTCTCTCGTAAAATTCTTACTGATAGCAATATCACGATTGAGAAGCGTACCTGTCAAGTTGAGTATTTTATTGATGCCCCAGTTGATGATCTCTTGATTGAGATGATTAAAATCCCCGAAGGTAACTTTCTCATGGGTTCGTCCCTTACAGAGGAAGAACAATCAAAGGATGAAACTCCCCAGCACCTAGTGAATGTCCCTACCTTTTTTCTGGGTAAGTATCCAGTGACTCAGGCACAGTGGCAAATGGTCATGGACAATAACCCATCTCGCTTTAAGGGAGCAAACTTACCCGTAGAAAATGTATCTTGGCATGATGCTCAGGACTTTTGTCATAAGCTAGCGGAAGTAACGGGTAAACCCTATCGTCTGCCCAGTGAGGCGGAATGGGAATATGCCTGTAGAGCGGGGACAATCACACCTTTTTACTTTGGCGAAGTGATTACGGCTGATTTTGCTAACTTTAATGGACAGGTCAGCTATGCTAACTCACCCAAAAGTAAGTACCGTATGCAAACCACTGAGGTGAATGTGTTTCCTCCCAATGCCTTTGGACTGTTTGATATGCACGGTAATGTGTGGGAGTGGTGCCAAGATGAGGCTCATGATCACTATCGTAATGCCCCCATCGATGGCAGTGCTTGGGAGGGAGTTAATAGTAGTGGTACGGGTAATCGCAGTCGTGTGCTACGGGGGGGAGCATGGAACTCCAATCCTAGTAATTGTCGATCTGCTTTTCGGAATGGCTATTTTCCCGATAGTCGCTTTGATCGCTGTGGATTTAGGATCGCCTTTTCGATTTAATAAAGGTTTTACCCGTACGTAAAGGTTTGCTAATTGTCACTAACCCATAATTTGGGGAACTTTAAAAAATTCATCATCGCGATCGGGCGCACAGTTTAACAAAGCCTCTTTATCGGGATAGGGTTTAGAGTCATCGGGACGAGTGATATTTACTGTGGCGATCGCTCTTGTGGTTGGTTCTACTCCAACAAGTAGATCATCTAGTTCATTTAACTGCTCAAAGTAGGTCAAAATATTCCCAAGCTGAGTGGTAAAAGCAATTTCTTCAGTCTCAGTTAATTGTAATCTGCTTAAACGGGCAATGTGCTGAACTTGAGAGCGATCGATCATGGTTAGATTTTAAAAAGTTGATTATTCCTAAGTTACTTCCCAATATACCAGCTAGGGATCAGCTAAATATTAAAGTCAACAAGCTTAGTTGGCATAGGCAGCAAGTTTTGCCCCTACATCCGCATCTCCAGCCCTCGCAATATCGGCTATAGGTAAACCTGTGGGCTTAAACTTAGTATCCATAAGTTCTAGTTCATGTCCAGTAATAATATAATTACCCTCAATAATTTTACGCAGAATATTAGTGCGTCTTTGTTTGCCTATTAACATGGCTCCCACCAATCTGCCATCGGATACCGTGAGCTTAAAGTAAGCAAAGCGATCGCCCTCTGTGTCATAGGTATAGGTTTGATACTTAGAATCATCAGGATCGGGATTAAATTTACCCAGCATGGTGTAGGGCAGGTCATAAATCACCCCAGCATTGTAGAATAAGCCTTCTTGATAGGTTTTTTTTGCCTCTAAATTTTCTGCCTCTAATAGACTATTAGCAAGATTATTAGCAGCAACCATACCTTGATTAGTAGCAACTTGCCAAGTCCGATTAGGGCGATCGCCGACCCAATTAGCTGATTTGACCAGAGTGCAATCTCCAGCCGCATAGGTATGATCAAAATTTGTTTTGAGAAATTCATCCACAATAATACAGCCTTGCTCTATGGCTATGCCAGAATCCTTTAACCAAAGTGTATTTGGGCGGATACCAATGCAGACTCCCACCACATCCGCAGGAATTTCTTCTCCTTTACTAGTAACTACAGCCCTGACGGCACCGTTATCATTGCCAACAATAGCCTGTGCTGATACTCCTAGACGATAACTAGCCCCACTGGCACGGACGCGATCGCCCACAATTTTTCCCGCCTTTAGATCGGTTAAGGGTTCTCCTAAGTAGTTGCCTAATTGGACAATCGTGACATTTAATCCTAACTTATTAAAGCTATCCGCTAATTCTAAGCCTAAAACCCCACCCCCAATCACCACAGCATTTTTAACAGTTTTAGCTTGCTGCTCATACCAAAGGGTATCTTTAATGTCCCAATAGCCAAGACGTACTCCCTTTAGATCAATGCCAGCGATCGGCGGACGAATAGCACTACCCCCCGTGGCAATAATAAGTCCATCGTAAGCATAGGTAGCTCCACTTGCCATGATTAATAGTTTTTCTGTGGGTTTTAATTCTGTGACTCGATCTTGTAAGACGAAGATTTTCAAGTCTTGATAATCTTCGGGCTTTTTGACGATCAAACTTTCTAAGGTAGTCTGTCTTTGCAAATAACTAGAAAGGGATAAACGGCGATAGAAAGGATAGGATTCACCATTGATTACGGTAATTTGACAGGAGGAATCATTTTGTCTTAGATATTCGGCAGCGGTAATTCCAGCAACTCCAGCCCCGATTATGTAGTAATTTTTTGTCATGGGATAGGTTTGATTAAAAAAAGTTAAAAAAATAGTCTTAATTAACCTTTAACCATAGATCAATCTTTCGCCCTAGTCCTAGGTTTGGGATTTTTCTTTAGAATCACATTAAAGAATCAAACTAGCTTAATGATTGCTTAATAATTTAGGTGGTAGTAATAAAAATAAAAGACTATTACCGATGGGTAAACCTGCCTCTGGAATAGTGATGCCAATAATTCCAGCTTTTTTAAGTACTATCGAGCCTTGTACATCTCCAAATACTAATAGCTCTGCCCATGTACTTAAGTCTGGTTCATGTCCGACTATGCCCAAGGAAGTATGTCCTTGTTCTTGCCAAGTAAGTAGCCAACGTAGCCAATTTTTAAAGTTGTCACCCGGAGCTAAAAGTTCCGATATTTCTAAAGAGGTATTAAAGGTCTGGGCAAAAATTTCGGCGGTTTGTCTGGCTCGAATTAGGGGGCTAGTTTGGAGTAGATCAAATTTAAGCCCTAACTTATGTAATTTATGGGCAATATCATGGACTTTCTTAGTACCTTCGGGCGTAAGCGATCGCTCAAAATCATCAATATTTTCATGGCGATCAACAGCAATTCCATGACGAATTAGATAAATGTTGAGTGGAGGCATGATTAGAAATTTTGATGATCGACTTCTGGTTTAAGTATAAAGATAAAAACTCAGAGTAGCAAAAACTACTACGATTCTGGTGAGGTTATGATCGGCAGCGATCGCAGATTCCACATCTTAATCCTTTTGCCTCTTGGTTAAATCCAAATGCTGACATTAGAAAAGACCATCGACAACTTTTAGTGGAAATATATGCCTGCATCTGATCGATGGCAGTACGGTCATAATCAGGAAGTTCCGATTTAGCGTTGAGGATTTGATATTCAAAGGGATTATGCCAAATTAATTTGCCGTGGCTGTGAAGAAGTCCAAGGGCGATCGCCGCATCAGCAAATTTTCTGCTTACCTCTTCATAATTACCCTTTGTTGGTAGTTTGGGAATAATAATCTGTGCTTTACGGCGGAGTTTCTGCTGTTCTTGTAAAAAAAATTCGTGGCGATTGCGATCGCTTGAATCTAAAATACCCGATGGTTCACTTACCAGCATTAAAGCTTGGGCGGGTTTCTGATCTCTGCCTGCTCTACCAACTTCTTGGATATACTCAGAGAGGGTTAAAGGTGACTGATAGTGGATGAGCCAGCGCACGTCCGACTTATTAATTCCCTGTCTAGCAAACGTATAGATGCACAAACTGGATATAGACCTGAGACACGAAGACACCCAAAGAGCAGTATCAGCCCTAGTAGAAGGGCAGTCAATTCTTGTTCTAGGGGATGATGGCGGGGGGAAGACTACCCTTGCCGAAAATGTGGCGAATCAGTTGCGTTCTAGGGGATATACCGTAGCGATCGCTGACTACGGAGGCAGTGCCAAGAAAACTTTTACAGTTATTGCCGAGGAACTTGGAGTAGATACTGTCAGAGTTAATAGTGTTGGGAAAGATATACCACTCACTGCGGATCAACTTCGGGATGCGATCGCAAAGGTTTTACTAACTGAGCCACGACCGATCCTAATTTGTGATAATGCCCACCGATACCCCAGTAGCCTTAGATATTGGCTAGAAGAAATCTGCGCCGATGGCGGTGTAATTTTTCTGCTTGCTACCCGTCCCCCAAGGAGAGATATTTTTTTAAAGATGCCCCGCACAGAGTTGAAATCAATTCAAACAGATAGACTCAGAAGCCTGATGATTGCTGAAGCTCAGGAGCTTGGGGTAAATGTTGATAACTCGAAACTTGCAGAGCTTCAAGAACGTTCTGGGGGTAATCCTTACTTAGCTAAGAGGGCAGTACGGGAAGAGGTTCTGGGCTTAGGTGATGGGGAAGCGGGTGATCATACGGAATATGTCGATGGCACTCCATTCTTGATAGCTGCTGTGTCACTGGTGGCAATCCTGCGCTTTATTGGGCTGGGGCTGGGCGATAAGAGCTTGTATATCATCGGTGGAATCTTTACGGTGCTTGCAATTACGCTCAGAGTCTTCTTCATGCAGATTAATAAAAAATCCACAAAGTTAGGTAGTAAAGGCTAAAAACTATGATGAGTGTCACCCATGCGGCGATCGCTGCTTGTACAACTTCTTTAGCAATCGGTACGGCTAATCCCCTTGTTCTAGGGGTAGCTGCTATAGCTTCACAACTTCCAGACATTGACACGACAAAATCATTTACGGGCAGAGCATTTTATCCATTAGCAGCATGGCTCGAAACTAAATATGCCCATAGGTCAGTTAGTCATAGTTTTATGGCTTCGGGAATCATAGCGATCGCCACGGCTCCGATGTTGGTATTTCTAAATTGGCAATGGTGGGCAGCTATTAACTTAGGCTTTTTTATGGGCTGGTTTGCCGACACTTTTACTAAAGCTGGTGTGGGTGCTTTTTATCCAAGTACGAAAAGATTGGTAATACCGGGGAATCCCAATAATCGGATCAGAGCAGGAAGCTCGGCTGAATTTTGGATTTTAGCGATCGCTACCACAATTCTAATAATCAGTTGCAATCTAATCAGCAATGGCGGAGTTACGGAGAATTTTGCTAGAAGCTTCTTTAGAGATGCTGGTACAGCAAGTGAGATGTTTAAGCGGTATGGCTCAACTCAGCAAGTTTTCATTAAGGTTAAAGGTAATCATGTCATCACGAATCAAGCTGTAGATGAAGAGTTTAAGGTGATTAGCTCAGGAGGTTTGAACTCAGTAATTGCCGAAGATAGTAAGCGTAGGCTGTATCAGATCGGTAATGATCCTTCCAGTCAAATTAAACCAGTTAGCGTTGAGACTCGACTTGGTGATCCTGTGGCGATCGCTTCTAAAGAGGTAGAGCTAGAAAATATATTGGGTGTCGATTGGCTAAACCAACTGCAAAATAATGCCTATGTCACTGGTTCTTTAATTGTCGATGACTTAAATGAGGCAAAGGCACCGCTATTAGTAGAACGGTATGCCCCAATCTCAATTTTCGGTGGTCAAATCAAACTGGTTAATGCTCGTAAGTCGGATTTATTGCCAGTACTAGGTGATCAGTTTATTTCTCAAGGTCGTGTAATCGTAAAGGTGCGTAGTGATGAATAATCAACAGTTATTAGCTCTGGGGTTTGAATTGCCTGAACAACAGGAGATAGCTAAACGGTATCAGCCAAGCCGTATTGGTAAATGGTTGGCGACAGCATGGGTAATATTGCCGATTGTTGCCAGTGGTTTCGGCATTGGTAGCACGGTTGCCAATATGCAGAAAGCGATCGCCCAAGAATCTACGCCGCCAGTGGTTGAAGTCGAACCAGAAATAGTTACCCCTAGAACGTCAGACCCAAGATTATTAAAATTGACTGTAAATGTTTCTAGTCCCGAAGACCTCAAGGTAAAGCAAGGGGATGAGGTGAAGAAGGAGCAGGTAGTAGCGGATCGTGACAAGGAAAGAGATAGATTGACCGTTCAGAAAGTTGCACTAACTAACTCAATCGCTCGTCTGAATATTGCCTCTATTCCCCCACTCGCACCAAAGCCAGTAAAAGTACCAATCAAACTACCTAGCATCACCTATGCCGAAGAGATCGCTACGATTAATAATCAAATCCTCAAGGTCAAAGCAGCCGAGGAAAAAGTAAAGCTTCAGCAGCGCAAGATCGATGTACTGGGAACTTTTGACGAGCGAGATTTACCCCAAGCGGTACTAATCCATGAGCAGCAAAAACTAATTGAATATCAAGCAGATTTAGATAAGGCTAAGTCCGATCAAGAGCTTGCCGAGGGTAAGTACCAAGCTGCTAAAGACCGCAGGGCATACGATGAATATCGTTATTCTGAAACTATTGCCAAGTTTGAGCAAGACCAAAATCAGATAGCGGCTCAATATCAGCGATCGCTTGCCGAATACCAAAAACAAGAGCAAGAGCGTACATTCCAAATTGCTACCCTCAACGGCAAGATGGCAGAGGTTGAAACCCAGTTAAAAACACTTACTACAGTTAGGAGTCCATATAATGCAGTCGTTAAAAGGATTAAACTTGCTGGTCAGTCTGACAATAAGCTTCAGTATGATCTCGTGCTTGCAATTAACTCAGGCAGCGATCGCCCAACAAAAACCAGCCCCAAAAAGTGACGACACAGACCAAGGCTATGACGATGGTAAGGATGTTGATGAAGCTGCTACTACCCCCACGGGGAAAGCCCCCGGTACACCAACTGCTCCTAATGTAAGTAGACCTAATTCAGTTAAGCCAGTAATTACTACCCCTAGAACGGGTAAATTAATTACGCCTGGCAAACTGCAGCCCACTGGTAAAATCCCGCAAGGTATCAAGGTAAATGATGGTGCGAATCCAGATACAGAGAGTGATCCAGATATATCTACCCCACGAGAATTAGCAGATAAAATGGATAAGCAAGGTGAGTTTGAATTGCTGAAAGCTGATTTACCATGCCTTGACTCATCAGCCGCTTGTATAAAACTTTTGACCGAGAGAGCGATCGCTAATAGCCCAACACTAAAAGCACTAGATCAACAAATCCAACAGAATGAAGCTAATGTTAAGTCCATTGCCCAAGCAGCCCAAGGTAACATCTTTACGCAGTTACAGCCTTTCGTCCCATTCCTAGCAGTGCCAAATACAGTATTAGGACTTGGTACCACTCTTAGTAGCGTAATTACTAATCTTGGAGGTAATGCCAGACAAGACCAGACTGCTGCTCAGAATAATGCCACTTTGCAATTACGGATAGCTGAAATCGAAAAGGCTAAGCTAGATGTCAAAGCAAGGATAGAGGATTCTGTTATTCAAAGTCTGATCCAGTTCGATCAAGTTAAAGTAGCTGCTGATATTGCCGAGGCGATCGCTAACCGTGAAGCTAGTCGTTTTAAGTTAATAGAAGTAGCTTACCGCTTGGGCGAGGGTGATACTAATAGTTTTATTGCCCTTCAGAATGGACTCGATCGGACCAGACTAGATGTAACTCGCCAAAAGTCTGCCATGAGATCGCAAGCTGCCAAGATTAAAAGAATTGTTCTAGGGGATGAAGGTTAATCTTCAAGTTCTGGCTGTTCATGTGGATAATAATAAATCGGTGAAAACCATCCGCAAGCCTGACATTGCCAGTAGGAAAAGTCAGCAATTACCCCGTGATTATCTGGTGTCTCTACTTTTAATTCATTAATCCCACATTTAGGACAATTTGGTAATTGCATAGGTATCGCACGTTCTAGGGGAAAGGATAGATAAAAAAACCTCTGTGATTTAGTCATAGAGGCTTTATATTAAGATTGGTGATCTTTCTTAGAACTAATATTAATTCTAGGAAAGGAAAAATGAAAGCTTTCAATTTAATTCTCTCTTCTCTAGCTATATTCGGGGCGATCGCTCCACTATCTGCAATAGCTGAAACGATAACTAAAGACCCAGATGGCAGAGTCTATGTAAGGACTGGAACTCCAAGAACTCCAGTAAGCATAGATTTTAATAGCAGTCCAGTAACTCGGCGAGTATTGGCTAATGAATGTGGTTTGTTGATTGTGCGTCCACTGACTGCAACTGAATTACCACAGCTTATTGTGCCATCTGGTAGTCCATCGATTTTACCTGACTCACTGCCAGTTTCTGCTATCCCAACTTGTACTAATGGAGTCCTTAGTATCACTCCAACGGGAAGCTTCCGAACTACAAATAATAGTGTGGTTATTGTTGGTGCACAGCCTAACTTAGCGATTGATGTATCGATCACTGGTAAAAGAACTAGAGAATTTACTACTAATGCCTGTGGAGTTGCCAGAGTTGTAAATTCAGCTAGTTTCAATATAGGCGGTGTTTTGAAGGTTCAAGGTGGTTCAGATACGCTAGTTAATGGACTGAGTACCGAAGCTCCACCTATCTGCCGCAGGGTTGGTGAACAAAATATTTTGTACTTGCCTAAAACCAATTCGGGTCAGCAAGGTGTTACCTAATCTCAACTAACTAAGTAAAAAGATGAAAAATCAAATAATTCTAAGTTTGGTTGTACTGTCAGGAATCACTTGCCAGTCTGCAATAGCTGAAACGGTGACTAGAGATACTGATGGTAGGGTCTATGTCCGCACTGGTATTCCAAAAGCTCCACTAACGATTGAGTTTGGAGATACTCCTGTCACTCGCAGAGTATTGGCTAATGAGTGTGGCTTGCTGGTTGTGCGCCCCTTGGCTGCAACTGAATTACCAACCTCCATTACCCCTCAAGGTGGGGCGACAGTTGATCCAAGTTCATTGGAAGTTGGGACTATTCCTACTTGTACTAATGGAGTTTTGGATATTAACCCAACGGGAAACTTCCGAACTACAACCAACACTGTAGTTTTAGTTGCTCAAACTCCAAACTTAGCCATTGACGTAGTAGTAACTGGGAAAAGAACCAGACAATTTACTACTAATGCCTGTGGTGTAGTTAGAGTCGCAAACTCATCTAGTTTTACTATTGGCAACCAAGTCAGGGTTAATGGTGTTGGTCAACCTGTGATCGGTCTAAATATCGAAGCTGCTCCTATCTGCCGTAGGGTTGGTGAGCAAAATGTTCTCTACTTGCCCAAGTTTATTCCCCAAGGTGCTGGTGGTTAATTAACTAGTTACTGACATACTTATCTACTTATCTAAAACCATGAAAAATCAACTAATTCTAAGTTTGGCTCTACTCTCAGCGATCGCCCCGCTTGCTGCTAATGCTGAAATTACCGTAACTAAAGACTCATCCAATAGGGCATACGTTTCTGGTCTAAGTCCAAGCACTCAGTACAATGTCCAGCTAAATGATGGAACTGTCACCAGACGCATACTAGCTAACCAATGTGGCTTAATTACCGTTGCTCCTGCTTCTAGTAATCAAACAGTTAGCTATGTGGTTCTTGGTGGATCGACTATTGACCCTAATACCCTAGAAACTCGTGCCATACCTCGTTGTGTAAATGGTTTATTAGACATTCCTGCTACAGCCAATTTCAAGACCCCTAGAGGTCAAGTTGTATTGGTAGGACAAACACCTAACTATGCTGCTGAAGTTGGTGTAATTACCCCAAGAACCAGACAGATTACCACTGATGCTTGCGGAACCTTGACGTTAAGACCATCAAGTACTTTCCCAGTCTCTCCTGCTGCTGGATTTAGAGTAAATGATGTCTTGTACTTTGTGCCTACTACTGATTCATTCCCACCTCTTTGCTCAAATGGCGTGGCATACGAAGCATCCCAGCAATTTGGTCTGTAATCTCAATTAGTTAGCAATTTATGCCCTAGTCTATACTAGGGTTTTTTTATGAAATATTTGGCATTTATCCCATTGTCATTGAGTATCGCATTGGTAATCTTGGCTATTCCTGTGCAAGCTACCCCTAGAACGTGTGATGTCATCAAGGTAAATGATGGAGACACGATCAAAGTAAGTTGCAGTGGAACTATCGAGAGAGTGAGATTCTGCGGTGTTGATGCCCCCGAAATTAAGCATGGAAATAAACCAGCGCAGCCATACGGCAAGGAGGCAACCGATTTAGTGAAGCAGCTTCTCAAGGGTGGCAAGGTAGAGGTAAGTCGAACGGGTAGCGATCGCTATGGGCGAACAGTAGCAGAATTATTTCTAGGTAATACTTTCATTAATGCCGAGGTAGTCAGGCAAGGTTACGCCTATGAGTACAAGCAATACTCCCAAGGTTGCCCGCATCGTGAACAAATTAGGCAAGCTGAAGATAGAGCTAAAGCTAATAAAGTCGGGGTCTGGGATGGTGGAAATTATCAGTTTCCTTGGGATTTTAGAAAGAGTAACAGATAGTATGGGATTAGATACTTTTATACTGTAAGTATATTTTGCGATGCTGGAGGCGATATGTCTGAATCCATTACCCTAGAGTTACCCGAACCCTTGGTAAAAAAGGTTAAGGAAATCGCTATGCTCAATCACAAAGGTATTGAAGAAATGCTGATTGAATGGATTGATCGCACTATTAATGAAATTCCAGTTGACTCTTTACCCGATGACCAAGTACTTGCTCTTTGTGATCTACAAATGAATGAGGAGCAGCAAATAATATTTAGCGATCTACAGTCTCGGCATAATGAAGGTCAACTTAACCCACAGGAAATTAGCAAACTAAATGAATTAATGCAGGTTTATCGTCGTGGCTCGGTACAAAAGGCAAAAGCTATCCATATTGCGGTAAAACGGGGCTTAATGCCTCCATTGAATGTTGCTTCATGAGTCGTCCGTATATCTCTGTTGAGCTTGATCGAAACATTCGTAATATCGCTAAGCATCGCTGTGGGTATTGCCTTAGCCCTCAGAAACTGGTTATGGCACGTCTGGAAATTGAACATATCATCCCAATTTCTAAAGGTGGTAGTAATGAAGAATCGAATTTATGGTTAGCTTGCCCAATTTGCAATAGTCATAAAGCGGGAAAGATTGAGGCGATCGATCCAGTGACAGATGAAGTGGTAGCACTATTTAACCCTCGTACCCAAGATTGGTCTGAGCATTTTGCTTGGTCAGAGGACGGTATTCGTATTGTTGGTAAGACGGCAACGGGAAGAGCTACGGTAAAAGCATTGAGGCTTGACAATGATCTCGATGCTTTAGAGGTTCGGAGTTATTGGGTACAAGCTGGTTGGCATCCCCCAGAAAACTAAGCTAACAGAGAGTGTTAGTCTAATCTGCGATACCTTGGCATTTCTAACAGTTCTGCTAACATAATCAGCATAAATTGATAACAGTGAGCGTTAGCATGGAAACGATCCAACTACCTATAGAATATTCAAATGCTGAACTAGCAGAGCTTCTAGGCTGTGATGAAGGCAATATCAGGCGGATAAAGTCTGAAAATGCTAGTCAACTAATTGAAGGTGTTGATTGGAAAAAGGACGGAAATGCTACTCGCTGGACTGAAGCTGGACTAAAAAAGTTAGTAGAGTGGGTAAAAACTGAGAAGGCGATCGCACTCAGGACAAATTTACCAACTCAAAGCGAGGCTAAAATCAAACTGCACGAGACTCAAGTTAAGTCAGAGCCAGCAGCTAATACACTTGATCGCTATGAAGATTTACCTAATGTTCTAGGGGAAGCGATCGCTAATAGATTAGTTGACCAAGGTATTCTGGAGCGGACTAATCAGTTGGTAGTTAATAAAATTACCCAGAGAATGCTTAACCATCAGCCAGAGCTAGAAATGTCTGTGGAAAAGGCTTTTGCTTTATTGGATGCGATCGCTGGTTAAAGCCTAAGAAACTGAGAAATTCAACTTACTGGCTGTAGGTATTATTGTGAAGTGATCGTGAAAATCTAAAAAGTCTATCGATCCAGTAGTGTTGCTTTTCCACTCAAAATGGTTCGGAAAATCACAAATTTTTTAGCGTCTCTCAATTGATAAAGTATCCAAGTTAATTGTAGGAGGGTTTAATAAATTTCAAGGTCATGCGATCGCTTTCACCAATGGCTAAATAGCGATCTTTATCTTTTTCTCCTAGTCTTAATGTAGGTGGAAGAGTCCAAACTCCGTCAGGATAGTCTTTCGTATCTTTGGGGTTAGCATTAATTTCTGACTTGCTAATGAACTTAAAACCTACTTTCTCAATCTCGGCAATAACGGCATTCTCGTCGATATATCCCGTCTTCGCACTTTCTTGTAAGTTGGTTCCTGGCTTTGCCCGATGTTCTTCTACTCCCAAAATACCATTGGGTTTCAGAGCCTGAAATGCTGCGGTATAAACTTTGTCGGCATAACCACTAATAATCCAGTTGTGGATATTACGAAATGTGAGAACCACGTCAACGGAATTATCTGGGGCAAGATTGAGTCTTTGGGGTGGATCGATGGTGACAACTTTCACTTTGCCAAAAATGTCAGGACTAGCCGCCAATTTGTCTTGAAACGCTTTGGCGGGCTTGCTTTTAGTTGGATCAAAATTAGTGACTATAAGCTTTCCGCGATCGCGCAAAAAAGGAGCGAGAATTTCCGTATACCATCCTCCTCCGCTCCATAGCTCAACTACTGTTTGATTAGAGCTTACGCCAAAAAATTCTAGCGTTTCAAGGGGATGACGATCATGATCACGGGCACGATTTTCTATGGAACGATGGGAACTGGCAATTACTTTTTGCAGGGTAGGGGTGTTGAAGGATGTATCGTTCTGGATAACATTAGCAAAGCTCCAAGAGGTCATTAAACTAAGTGATATTAGGAAAACTATTGTTAAGATTTTCAAAAACGTAGGTCGAAATAATGATGGCAAAAACTTTTTTAATTTCATAAGGAACTCCTAGGCTATCCGATCTCATTAAAATTCCATATTACGTTTATGTCGATGACTTTAATTTAACTGACCCATTAAAAACCCCTTCTGAAAAGAATGTAACAGTTATGCTGATAAGGGTTGGACTATTGAATCTAAGAAAGATTTCAAATCAATGAAGAAAATTCCCCAGTGCGATCGCTGTAAATTCAATGCCCATAGTAACTATCTAGTTTGTGCTATTCATCCATCAGGAGTAGAAGGTAATCGCTGTCCAGACTTTTTATTAGACCCAGAGGTTCAAGAATTGTTGAGTCCAATAGGTTTTACATTCATTGATGAGCAGCTATACAGAATGCCAATTATTTATCCAGTAGATTTTGAGCCGACTTTAGAGCGATCGCAACAGTGGGAAATTTTGAATACCCATCCATTTTTTACAGGTGTTTGCCCGAATTGTGGCGGAAGTTACCCCCAGAACGTAAAGATCATTCATTATGATTGTCAGTCATGCGGTTGGATGGATGATAGCTTGGGCTAAAAACATTTGGGATGTGAAACTATCTAGCTAACGTGAGTTCGGGATAAGAAAAATTTGAAACTCATACGTGAGGCTAATCCTAGCAAACAGTAATCAATTAGCCCCCTAAATCCCCCAATAAATGGGGACTTTGAAAAGAGTTCTACTAATTTTGTTCCCCCAAAGTTGGGGACTAGGGGTTAAAAACTATTGATTAATAACAGACTTGCATTAGAGAGCGATCTTTAACCCGAACTCACGTTAGCTATTTCTTGGACTTAGGGTGGGTTTGAAAAAAATCCCAAATCACAGAGGTGGCATCAAAATCATGACAAGTTCTGCCAATCAATCTAACGGGGAGATACTGACGACCACCAAACCAAGCATGTCCTCCACCTACCACACGGTATAGCTTTATAGAGGTTCCGTTACTGCCATTATTCCAAACCGATTCCCAGATGCGACAACCATCATTTGCTACATCAGGCAATAGAGTGGTTTTTGGCAATCGATCGGTCTTGTTATGATGCACCCAAAGCTTAATTGTTGCCTCAGTGCTGATAATTCTACCTCTGGTTTTTGCAACATTTCCCCTTCATAGAGAACCAGAGGATCTTCCGTTCCTTGTAAAATGAAAACGGATATAGGCGAAGATGGCGCAAATTGCTTTGCAAGAGGCTCGCTAATACCTCCGACTACAGGAGCGATCGCTGCAATTCGATCAGAAAGCATGGCACCAACATAATGGGAAAAAATACCACCATTAGAAATTCCCGTGGCAAAAATGTAGCGATCGTCCAAGCTGTAAGATTTGCTTACTTCTGCCAATATCTGATTGACAAAGGCAATATCATTTACCCCGTTTTTATAAAAATCACGACCATCCTGCCAGTGCCGATTAACACCATTTGGATAAACCACATAAAAACCTTTACGATCGGCAAGATCGCTGAAATGAGTGAGGTGTTCCATACCTTTAGCGTCTCCACCCCCACCGTGGAATACCAACACTAAAGGCAATCGTTTCCCAAATGCTGCTTGCGGTGGTACATGGACTAGATACGTTCGTTGTCTTCCGTCTAAGAATGTCATCCTTTCAACAGTTTGGGCATTAGCCCCAGAAGCGGTTAGGAGCCATCCCAAAAGTAATCCACAGATTTGTCTTTGCATATTTCTTTTGAAGCGTTAGAAAAAGATATAGACAGTATCTCTATCAAATCGGTTTAAGGTGAAAACATAATGACGCATCTTTAAGGAGTTTGAGTTTTTTGGAATACTGAATTAGTAGCTTGCGATCGCTCCTTTACATTCTCCAGATAAGCCTAAACCATAAAGTCACGATGTTCCATGACCATCTAACCCTGAAGCACCTTCTCCAATTTATTTACAAATACCGAATCCCGATCGCAAGTCAATTCCAAATATTCAGTAGCTCTAGTCATGGCAACATAGAGCAATCTTGTCTCGTCAGCGATCGCCTGGGACTGCATCGGCATAAATCCAATACCTGCTATAAACACCACTGGAAACTCCAAACCTTTGCTACTGTGCATCGTCAATAATTTCACGCTTTGTGCTTCGGGGTGGTAGTTTTTACTATGGCTATCTGCGTTGAACCATTCCACAGGTATATCAGCATTTTTCAAAGCACGGCTAAGCGATCGCCCCATGAAGTCAGTACGGTAGATTATGCCAATATCATTCCATGCTATACCTCTGTTTCTATAGTCCTTAATGCGATCGCATATATGTCTTGTCTCTGCTGAAAAACTAGACAAACGGGTAAATGTCGGCTTTGCCCCATGTCTGCCTACAGATTCGGGCTTGATAAGAACGGGTGCATCTTCTTCACTGTCTTCAGTCGGCTGCATGATATTTTTAGCAAATTCATAGGCAAAGCTCAAAATCTCTTCAGTATTGCGGTAATTAAGCTTGAGGATGGTTGTCCTACCCCTAGCTTGTATGCCTACACTGGCAAAACTAAATTTACCCCGTTCTCGCTTTTCATAAATACTTTGAGCATCGTCATACAGCACTAATAATGAATTAGTTTCTGGATCAACCATCTGCACAATCAGATTGAACCAAGTCGGTTGAAAATCATGCCCTTCATCTAGCAACACTGCACCATATTTGCCTTTGGGTATTTTCTTTTGCTCCACCCCTAGAACAACTTGGTTAACCAACTGCTTTACAAATTCATTACCTTGATGCTTGGTCTCGGGTAAAGGTACTTGGTACAGTCGCAACATTTCCGCACACCAGCGATGAAAATGCTGAACTGTAACTATATTTTGATTGATACCCTTGGCTCTGAGTATCTGTCTTAGTTTTGTGGCTAAGGAAATGTTATAGCACAGTACCAAAATGTGTTTGTTACTCGTCTCTGCTAAATACTGAGAACGATGGAGCAAAATCAATGTTTTACCAGACCCAGCTACTCCATGAATTACCCGATGTCCAGTACCCAAACTTCGTGCTAGTTGCTCCTGTTGCAAGTCCATGATTTTAATCAGGTCAGGTGCAATTGTTACAGGTAAGACTTCTTCATCCTCTTCAGGCTCTGGTAATAGCGACGGCTGAATTGCAATATCTGGAAATATATGCCAACGGATGCGATTAACTTGATGCGGGCTTAGGGTGCGATCGAAATGGTACGGGAACATATTCCATAGTCTTTGTTGAAACTCCACTTCATCAACACTTTCAAGCATTTCATCTTTGCAGATTACCAAATTTGACTCAATAACTTCACCTAAGCCTTGCTTATCAAAAACTGCTCTTGAGATATTGGTAAACACAACACCATAGCCATATGGAACTATACACTTGCCAGCGTAGGCATTTTTAAGAGGATGGACTAGCTCGGCATCACGTTCAAGTAATTTCACAGCATGAAGGGCATACTTTCTTGCTTGTTCTAGGGGATTATCTACTTGCTTAAGTTCGTTGGTATTGCGATCGGCGATCGTCCATTTAGCTCTAGTGACATTTTTGATCGTGTCGATTTTCCAGTCTTTAACTTCTAGTACCAATAAGCCTCTCAATCGGTGCAGAATGATGAAATCGGGGTGCAGTTGCTTTTTGCCAATAGGTACGTCATACCAGATTAGATAATCGTCATCTAGTTTTTGTTCTAGTCTCACCGCAAGCCGCTTTTCGCCTGATGTCATTCGAGCTACGCAACTATTGAGAGATGGGATTAGAGAGGGCATTAAAATTATTACTGAGTACTAGAAAGGCTATAAATTTCATTTAACTTCTTAGCTGATTCTCTATGTTTTTCCACAAGATTATTAGGTGATAGGACAACAGCATTCTCCATAAATCGTCCTACCCATCGGCTAAACTCACTAAAAGATCTAGAGGGTAGATCAACTTGATAATCAATAAACTGGGGCTTACCCTTACAATTAATTTTCTGAGAAATATGCCGCTTTTGTCCTTCTTCAATAAATTTTATAACTGGAGCAAAAAAGCGAACTTTTACAACTTCAAAATTAAGTTTGCGTTCACGCTCTAATTTTTGTTCCACGGGATTTCCTAGATATAGTCCCCATCCATTATTTATTAACTTATGAGCTATCTCTAAGTTTTGTATTTGAACTTCTATGCTGCGAGTTTGAAAGTTAATTATTCTGCAATGATCGGTAAATCTATCAATACGGGCTATTACAAGGTGATTATTCTCACATTTTTCATATAGTAAATACCAAGCAATATCATGATAAATCAGTTGCAAAGGATAAATTGTAATCAATCCTAGCTCCCCTTCATAAGGATCGGAGCAACAATCTATTTCTACTGCTTGCCCTTCTGTAATAGCTATTTCTACAGTATCAAGTGAATGAAATAAAGTATTTTTATATTGCCTATCACTTACCATTTCCTCAATGTCTGTATGCACGATCGCTCTATTAATTTGTGATCTAACAGGATATAAAAACTTACTATTACCTTCAGAATTAAATCCTTGTAATCTTTTTGTTAACGACGCATATATTTTCATTACCTTGGGCGATCGCTGATATTCTGCCAATGAAGCAAAGGCATTAAGGGCAACGCTTAACTCTTCTTTTGTCATCACTCCAGTTCCCAGATAGTAACCCCATCGGTACATTCGTTTTTCTAGAATCCCATAGTTTCGCAGAGTTAGCATATCCTTACGAATTGTAGGAATGGAACAATCAAGCTCTATGCCAAATTTCTGTGATATTTCACCTAGCTTCCGTTTTACGATTGCAATAGAATCATGTTCTCCTCTTTCCTCCATACATTTATCTACCGAATCAGCACTGCCAATACCAGGATACTTAATCAGTGTAGCAATCAAAAGCATTAATCTTTCAAATGCTTGGCGATCGCTATAAGAATGAGGTTTAGAGAATTTTGGCATATTTTATTATAACCAAAAAACAAAAGTTATTATTTTAAGAACAAATATTTTATAGTCCTAAAATATTACTAAATATAGTTTTTACAGAATATTAATAACTACATAAAAATATTAGGAAATAGTAGAAATCATTATGTTTTACTGTTAGAGTGTGTTTGGTTGCAGTAAGGAATAAAAATTGTGTCTAAACAGTTCTGGCAAGCAAAAATTTGGGGACTCCTTCATGATCCTGCATTAAAGGCATTGCATACCAATTATGGACGAGGTGAGCAGAGCTTTTGGCAAGAATTAAAAGTAATGGAAGGTTGGAAAGATCCTGCCAGTTCAGGTGGCACATTACAGAAGCACGTTCTTAATGCCGATTACATAACATCTGCAAGCGATCGTGCGGCTGTTGGTAGCTTGAGCACCAGCATTGACTATGAACAATCAGGTTTAGAAATTTCGCATTTACTTTCAAGTGCTAAGCAAAATTGGGTATTAAATGATGATCACCACCGAAGAGCAATGCAACTGCGTCCTAAAGAGCGGACAGAATATTTTTTAGAAATGGAAAAAAGCTTATTTCCTCAAGCGATTAAGCAATGTGAAGATCCACGCCTTGTATTTTGGTGGCTATGGCGGTATTTACCACAAAAGACTTGTCAGCATTTTAATGATGATTCTCTATTGCTGATGCCTGCAGAAACCAGAATTCCTGATGGGTCAATTTGGAGTCATGTAAGCCTCACCGCAGCAATGGCAGGAGCTTTGGCTGGATACGATCTCACGGAGGCGGACATAAAAAGTTGGACAAAAGGTGATTCTGGTTTATCTCGTCCATACCTAGCAGCTTTCACATTTTCACCAATTCAAGAGTTGATTAAAGCTAGTCGGAAAATGCGCGACTTTTGGGCTGGCTCTTGGATTTTGCATTATCTATCTGCAAAAGTTTGTTGGGCTTTAGCATGGAAATATGGTCCTGATTCTTTAGTTTATCCTAGCTTGTATGCTCAGCCCCTAATTGATTACTGGCTATTGCATGGCATTGGTGAAAAAGAAAATGATTTCAAAGGCTTTAACAAACTAAATCTTGACAAAGAAACGTTAATAAATGACCCAACTGCAAGGCAACTGCTCACAGCAGGATTTCCTAATGTGATTGTGATGGTCTTACCTCAAGAAAAGGTTAAGGCGGCGATGCAATGCGCTGAGCAAACCCTCAAGGACGAATGGATTAGATTAGGCAGTTTATCCTTTGATGAGGTACGTAAACTGTCGAAGCAATGGATGCCTGAATTAACAAAAGATAGTGACACTTGGCAAGGATGGCTAAATGCTCAATGGCAAACCTATTGGTCTGCGGTGGCTGTAGGAGATCCTACTAAAGATTTGAGAAGTTCAGATTTATATAAAGTCACAGATGGGATCAAAGACGAGTGGACAGAATCTCAAAATCGATTTTGCTTGTTAAATCAAAAGAATGCGATGTTTCTTGAGCAAGAGCGAGAATTTTTAACGCAAGCGGGAGAACTGCGACTCAAAAAGCAAGACCGTTATCCTTTTAAAGCCAATGTGGGTTCATGGTGGTGTTATGCTTTTGATCGCTTGCGAGGTAATTTACAAGCTGTCAAATCTGCCCGTGATTGGCAAATACCGACAGCTTTTGGGGTGCGATCAACAATTTCTGGTATAGGTTCGGTACTGCATCCCACACGCAAAATGAGTGAGCAAAGCATTAAAGATCATTGGAAAATCAGAGCAGGTTTGTTTGATGGTAGTGAAATGCTCAATGCTACAGAGGTAACCAAGCGAGCTTTGCATAAGGTTTTGCCGCAACTATTTCCTGATGCTTTAACGGACAATCAAGAGCGAATTGATGCCGCTTATCCAGACCTAACGGCAGGAGTGGCAGGTTATCTAAAGACCTCTAGTCCAGAAATCAGGAATCAATATGTTCAGTCTTGCCAGCAAATTATTAATCAATTTCCTGAAGTCGAAGATGCAATACATCAAATGAAGGGGAAATGGGGTATTCCCTATGCGGATGAACATTTACGCTTGCAGAAGTATCATTCTCGATTACTGAATGCGGGGTGGGTAGTTGAAGATTTGCAAATTGAAGATGAAGAAAGGAAAATCCTTAAATTAGATGTTGAGCAGAAAATCAATCAGCTTTACCCTAGAAATAATCCTGCGGACTGGTATGTTTTAGGGGCAGGTGATGGCGATAGTATGAGCAGTTGGCTCAAGGGTGAGCATTTAGGACTCTATGCTAAATATGTACCGCAAAAATTACGGGATAAACTTCGCGAAACAGCCCAAAATGCTAAAGGAGAATTAAGAGAACTAGAGCAGAAAGTTCAGAAGGGTTTTGAAGATTTTCTTACACAGAAAAAAAGAATGGGAGCTTCAACCCATAGCGCACTATCCCGTGCATTACTTGACTTCTCTAATCAGCTTGTGCCATACCTTACGGAAGAACGCTATGCGGGGCGTTTAATTTATGGCGGTGGGGACGATGTACTTGCTTACACTAATCTGTGGGAATGGGATAAATGGTTGTGGGATATTCGTCAGTGTTTTAGAGGAAGTGCCGATCCTCGGGGTGAATTTAATCATTCGGGGGATTATTGGCGCTGGGCTGGCGAAAAGTCACCTGTAGCAAAACGTCCATTGTTTACGATGGGAAGTGTTGCCACAATTAGTTTTGGGATTGTTGTCGCACATCATTCTGTGCCTTTAGCGATCGCACTGGAAAATATGTGGCAAGCTGAAGAAGAAGCCAAGGAACATGAATATATTAATGCTGTAGGTAAGGAAGAAGCTAAAGATGCGGTGCAAGTGCGGGTCATCTATGGCAATGGCAATATCTTAAAGGCAACTTGCAAGTTTAATGTTTTTGATAAATGGAAACAAATGGTTAACCTTGACATTGATATTGAAAATAGCGATCGCCCTGCACTATTTGAGCAAGCAGCGACTGTTTGGGAACAACATCCTGCTCCTGAGGGGGCAATCAATGCTTGGGCTACTGCATTTTGCGATCGCCGCGATAAGTTAAACGAGCCTACAACCAAAGAAAGTTTTCAAAGAACTTTAACTGATTTCTTGAATGAACTATGGAAAAAAACTGATGAAAAACATCGCGATCGCGAAATACAAAATTGGCTAAAACTTGCTGCTTTTATACTTCGCAAGCGTGAGATTCATGTTGGAGGCAAATCATGAGTGAATTCTTTTGGTATAGATTAACGCCTTTAGATATATTGATGTTTCGTGATGCAAAGCCATTTTCACCGCAGGAACGAGCTTGGGCTGGCAGCGTATTTCCACCAAATAATCATGCGATCGCTGGCGCAATCCGTTCTAGTTTTAACATTAATGGCAATATCCAAATGAAGGGGGTTTTCTTATGTTGTAATGACAATCTTTACTTCCCTCGTCCATTTAACTATGTCAATCAAAATCGTTTAACACCGATCACTTGGCTAGACGATAATCATCCCTCTAAGCAAATGCTCTGGGATCAGAATAAGCCAGCGCCTTTAGTGATAGGCGATCGCAGCAATCATGAACCTGACGAAGACAAACATAAAAAGGGTGACTACCGCGAGTTTTTACCTTGTAATGTGGTTTTAAAACTTCTCGAAAATAAGCCATTAACTGAAGAAGATTGGTTAGTTAATAAAGAGATAGAGAAACAAGATAAGCCTTGGATTGTGGAGACGCGATCTCATAACACATTACAAGATGGTACGCGCCAAGTTAAAGAAAGCGATGGCTATTTTGTGGAAAATGCAGTGCGGATGGTGGAGGCTTGGGGTTTGGCGATCGCAGTTGATGAATTAACCCATAAAAAGCTATCTCACAAAGGAAAATCTTTAGTTATGCGACTAGGAGGAGAAAGTCATCGAGTATTAGTAGAAAGATATGAAGACTTTGATAAACAATGGAATGATTTGCAAGAAGTCTCAAAGAGTAATTTTGAGAAAGGAGACAGATCCCTTGCTTATATGGTGACAAATGGAGTATTTGAGCGTAAGCACGATCAAAAATCAACCTGCCGTCCCTATCCGTGGGAATGGAAACTTGAACACACAGTAAATAAAAATCAAAATAGTGGGAATTTAGTCAGTGTAGCCACCGATAAACCAGTTCCAATTAGTTGTCGTTTTCGTAATGATAATAATGAAAGTGTCCCTGCACCTCAAGTATTTGCTGCCCCCGCAGGCAGTGTTTACTATTTACAACGTCCAGATAAATTATTCCAAGATGATGAAACAACCAAAGTTCATGTCTGGAGACAACTAGGATACTCAGAACTACTGTGGATACCATTCAATAAGGAGAAATAATGACTATGGAATTGACTTACTTATACTTAATTGCCCCACTTCATACAGGAGGCACAACTCAAGAGGGTAATCTGCTGGGAATCGCTCGTGAGTCTCATACAAATTTACCTTACATACCCTCTAGTACGATTCGGGGTAGGTTGAGATCGAGTGAGAGTGATCAACAGAAAAAATTTGCTTTATTTGGTAATGAAATAGCTGATGGAGTCCAACTTGAGCAAGGTTCGATTTGGATTGGTGATGGTTCTATTCTTTGGTTGCCTGTACCTTCATTAAGTCATGGGGTAGTCTGGGTAAGTTCACCTCTTCTCTTACGGCGTTGGCTGAGATTTGCTGGCAATCCTGATAAATTAGAAGTACCCGATCCCTATTCCACGAGTTTGTCCACTAATGCTCCTGTGTATCTAAAGGATGCGATCTTACCTGCTGCTGACTTGCGAAAATGGACGGATTGGGATAAGTTCACAACCAATCATCCTGAGTCTGAAGGAATGAAAAATGTTTTGGTTTTGCCCGATCAGCATTGTGCCACGCTAATTCAGATGAGCTTATGGCGACAGGTCAAAATCAAGCTTGATCAAGACAAAACTGTTGATGGTGGGTTTCGTTATGAAGAAGCAATTCCCCCTGACACCCTGATGTACTTCCCTTGGGGTGTGACCTCGCAAGCCAATGGCAGTAGTCAAAAAGCTTTAACTGATTTCAAAACACTATTAAAAAAAGATTCCATTTTACAGATTGGTGGGCAAGAAAGCTTAGGTCGTGGTTTTGTTCAACTATTTATCTAAAAAGGAGTAATTATGACATTCGATCCACGTAAATTAGGGACATCCGTCTATGATTCCCTAGTCAACCTAAGAGGAGGTAGAGATAAAAATGATCCGATTGTTAAAAAGCAAAAAAGTCAGGCACAGGAACTTTACACTTATCTTTCTACTTGGGGACTAATGCGTTTAAAAGCTGAGGAAATAGCATTAGGAACTGACGGGCGAGAGCAGTCTGTTAAGGCTTTCTTTAGATGTCTTGAAGATATCTCTGGTAAGCAAAATTTGGCAAATAATCAAGGATTATCAACATTGAAAGCCTTGACAGTAGATGAGTATCTTGGCATAACAGGTCTGGGGTTAGCGATCGCTCAAGAATTTAGCTTTTGGACAACAGCAATTTACTATGATGTATCTGGAGATGACTAATTATGAGTGTTACTATTCCGATTAAATCGATAGACCTACGACATGGAAGTACGATCGCTATCCATTCTCTAAGTTGGGGAGATTGTGAAAATATTCTCAATGAGTTAGGGGAAGATCGCCATACCCGCATTGCATACTACCAAGGTACTTTAGAAATTATGTCGCCATTATCAAGACATGAACGCCCCCATCGGATCGCTGGAGATATTGTCAAGGCAATTTTGGATGCTCAGGGTAGAGATTGGGAAGACTTTGGCTCAACCACTTTTCAAAGGCAGTGTAGGGCAGGCTTGGAGCCTGATACTTGTTTTTATATTGCTAATTCGGCGGCAGTGCGAAATTGTCAGGGACGAATTGATGTGGATATTTTTCCACCCCCTGATTTGGCGATCGAGTCTGATGTAACCTCTAAGACTTTGCTTTCTGCCTATCAAGAGATCGCAGTGCCTGAAGTGTGGGTTTATAGCGATGATACTTTAAAGATCTTTTTGCTAAGAGAAGGGCAGTATGTTGAGTCTAAGGATAGTTTGTTGTTTCCAGATTTAGCAATTAAGACTCTGATTCCGCAACTTGTGAGTCGGGCGATTGCAATCGGGGCAAGTTCGATGCTAAGAGAGTTCCGTCAATCTCTCAAGGATATTTTTTAAAGAGAGTTAATTTTAATTTTTCAGGAGAATCTAGCTATGGCATTTACAAGACCAAACGCGCCTCAAAGACCTACTACAGCCCCAACAAAGCCTAATCCTGCTATTCAAACACCAAAGACACAAAAGAAAGTAATTCCAGCACCTGCTAGAGGTGGAGGAGGCAATCAAGGTGGTGGAAATCATGGCGGTGGAGGTAATGGTGGTAATAATCAAGAGCCTTCGCCTTGGTTAATGGGACGATCTCCTGAGAAAATTGATCCTTCGGCGAGTTTTGTTGAATATTTGCGCTGGATGCGATCGCTAGATCAAGGAAACAAAGACGGAACAAAGCTCCAGATTTTACAGTTGTCCGAAGACAAAGCTGACTATTCTAAACGCTTAACAAAATTGACCGAACGGACTAAGAAGATTGCAGGAGAGGGTAACTATTTTCAAGTGAAATGCCCTTGGCGAATTCGAGTAGGCGGACATCGCGGACCCGAGAGTATTTTGTTACCAGCTTTTGATGCTTTAGGGATGCCATATATTCCTTCAAGTACCTTGCGGGGTGTGGCAAGGGCTGAGGCATTTCGTCAGTTAAATAATGAGAAGGAAGTCGAGAAATATTTTGGTTCTCTGGATGCCAAAGATAGCGATCGTATGGGCAAGATAGTTTTTCTGGATGCCTATCCTGTCCCTAGTCGTGATGATATGTCGGGCGGTTTGACTGTAGATATGGCAAATAATATTTGGAAGTGGAAAGATGGTTGTCTAGAGTATGAACCTAATCCCAATCCATTTTTATCTTTGCAGGAGCCGATTTTTTTAATTGGCATTAGGGCAGCGAGTACAGTGAGTGATAATGCTAAAAAAGCACTAATTGATAAGGTGATGGGCTGGTTGACGGCTGGCTTAATAAATGGTGCCGGTTCTCAGGTTAATTCAGGATATGGGGCTTTGCTTAAGGCTGGTGAAAGCGATCGCTCTAGTCGTGAGTTTTTTAGAGTTGAGTTTGGCTTAGAAGGTCAACTTATTCATGGTCGCCAGAAGTTTACACAGTGGCAATGGAACGATCGCCGTAATGAATATCAAATGCGTGGTCAGGCTGAAGCTGAGGTTCGCCCTATTGCTTTTAAGTCAATGCTACGTTATTGGTTTCGTGCCTTTGCATTAGGGATTATTCCTGCAAAACTAGTTAATGAATGGGAAGGAAATCTTTTTGGATCTCTGGATATTCAGGGTAGTGGATGGGTACAAGTACGAATTTTAGAAGGTGCTGTGGTACAGAAAGAACCACGTCCAAATACTCAAGGTAGGGATGATAAATGTGGAGAACAGGCTGGTATTTTAACCTTGTCTCATTCGACAGAACCAAACGCTCAAAAGCCCGAAAATGTCGAAAAGTTGTTTAGGAGTCTTACTTGGTTGATGTTTAACCTCGGTGGAATCGGACAAGGAGCAAGAAGACCTTGTTACTCCCGAAAAACTCGAGAACGTGCCCCCTGGTATCGTGGTTCTACATTCTTTATCGATAGTGATGATGCTTTCTGGGATCTTCCTGATGAGTTAAAAGATATACAAAAGCTATATCAATCCAAGATCAAGCATTTTTCCGAAGCACTAAGAGAGTTGAGCAATTCTAAAGGAAATCTAGCTGCACCAACTGCGATTAGTGGCGATCACTGGCGTGAGGCAGTGGATAAAAATTGTAAGATTGTGCTGTGTGGGGGTGATGAGGATTATGGTAAGCCCTATGCGCTGTCAGTTTTGCATAGTAAGCAGTTAAAGGTTAAAGATCGGCGTGGTGAGGAAACCTATGATGGTAATCTCTGCGGCATTGTAGGTAAAGAAGTAAAACCTTCTCCAGTCTGGATAGCTAGTATAGGTGAATATCAAGTTGTTACTGTATTTGGAGCAACCGAAGACCCACGCAAAGCATTTATTAGTAAATTAAAAGGAGCAATTCAAATTTTTCCATTCACTTAAAAAGTGCGATCGCCCAGCCAAGACATAAAAAATATTTCAAACAAATAAGAATTTAGAAATCATGTCTAACAAAAGATCAATTTTGGTGGCAACAATTGGCACACGAGATTTGGCATTTCAGGTATCTACTGGAGAATGGCGAAATATTGGAGACAAACAAGCTGAAGGCAATAGCAAAACTGATAGGATGTTAGTCCAAGAGGATGTTGGGAAAGTAAATACATCCTTGCGGGAAATAACCAACTTCTTTCTGGAATCTTGGGATGAATATAGCGATCGCCTTCAGCCAATAATCATAGGGCAGCTACTTCAAGATAAGTCTAAAGAATTAGAAAAAATTTATTTGATCGGTACAGATCAATTGGAATCTGTAAGTTTTAGAGGAGAAGATACACTTTATTCTGCCAAAATTATCCAACTGTGGATTAAAAAGTATTTTGAGGTGCCTGTAGAAGTAATCTTACAAGGGCATGAAGGATACAACCCTTCAAACTTTGAGGAGATGTTTCAATGGTGGAAGGGCATATGGAATTACATCACATCGAAACTGAGTGAAGATTTACCCGTTATCCTTTGTCTTAAGGGGGGAGTTGGACAGTCTTCTGAAGCTTCTAGAATTACTGCTCTAAGTCAATTTGCGGAAAATGCTATATTTTATGATTTCTCTATCGATAAGGAACGTAATCTCTCTGGCAAAGCATCACTTTATGGAAATCCTTCTCTAGGAGCTAACTATCTTTGGGATCGAAGACAAAAAGAGGCTTTAGCTCTTCTGAAGCGTTTCGACTATGAAGCTGTAGATTCAATTCTTAAACCTTATTTTTCTCAAAATCTACATATTGAAAAACTATTAGAAGCTGCAATGTATTGGAATAACTCTAAATTTCAAGAGTTTGCAGATGTTTTAGGTGATAAGGCTCAAGAACGATCGCAACAATGGTGGTGGACTGGATATGAAGCAGCCTATTTAGGGGTAGTCAGGCTTACTCAGGAAAATATTGTTGAAGCTTTCTTTCATAGCTTTCGTACTTTTGAAGGCATTTTCTCGAAATGGGGCGATCAAGAGTTTAGGGGGCATATCCACAAAGAAAAAGGCAAGCCTATGCTTCAGCCTTCAATACTGACGGATGAAAAAAACTATTTTCAGACTGCTAAGTTTAAGTCTAATGGTGACCCTAAGGACGATTTAGCAAAACTAAAATGTAAAATCGAAAAAGAAAGTGGAATATTATTGGATTTGAGTTCTTTATGCAAACTTTTCCGAAACATCCGTAAAAATTACGAAACTGACTGTAAAGAATTAAAAATGTTTTGGAAAGAGGGATTGAAGATTACTGATAGAAGAAATATAGTTTTTCATCAACTACTGGGTATGACTGAAACCCAGCTTTGGGAATTTTGGGAGGTGCAAGGACAAATTGAGTGGGAAAATCAAATTCTCAGCTTCTTAAATTTTATTACCGAGCAAACTTTTGATTCTCTGGGTCAGGCAAGTTTAATGGCTAATATTCATCAAGATATAGAAAAAGCGATCGCTAAATATCAACCAGCATCCATATAATCATGGCTAGTATTGTTTTATCGTTTGTAGGTTTGCAAGACCCCTTTGCCAAGGGAAATAACGAAGGGTCTATTATTTCGTTGTTACGTTACTTAGTCGCAGATGGATGTGAAATTAAAGAAGTCGTACTACTTTATACCGAATCTACCCAGCAAGGTGCCATTGATACCAAAGATTGGATTGAGTCCGAAATAGGGCTTTTAAGTACAAGTGTATCGCTTATTAAAGTAAGTCAAGATTTGTCTGATGATCCAATTGACTTGTTATTGGCAGCAGAAGAGGCAAAAAAGGGGCTAGAATTTATTCAAAAAAGCTTGGAATTAGGCGATCGCATTGAATTTAATGCCTCATCTGGAACGCCTGCTATGAAATCGGCTTTTAGTTTGTTACAAGCATCGGGTTATGTTCAAAATGGTCGGGTTCTGCAAGTGCGAAATCCCTATGAGATGAAGGAAGGACAAGAGAGGATTTTTGAGACTAATGTGACCGTTTTGCGGAGAGAGTTTGATCGGCGAGTGATTGTTAAACAACTGGAAGATTACAACTATGGAGGTGCCTTAAGATCTCTTAAAATTTCTTGTTTAAATTGTGATGATGCAATTCTCCTATTAGAGTATGGGCGATGTCGGATGGCTTTTGATTTTAATAGAGCATTTTCTAATATTAAACTAGTAAAAATTGATATAAATCCGCAGTTATTACAAGAGATTGCTGCTCTTCGGCAGAGAAAGTTAGATGCGATTTGTAAAGAATTATATTTTAATGCTTTAGTTCGTTATAAAAATCTAGAATTTTCAGAGTTTTTAGTTTTAATCTCACAGTTTCAGGAGTGTTTTTTAGCATTATTATTAGTAAAAAAGCTACGGATTTCCGTACCTAATAATTTGCAAGAAGCTGTTGATTTTTGGCATAAGGTGAAGATGGTTGATGGGGGGAAACCTTATCAGGAGTTATTAAAGGATTATCGTGTAAAAGGATGGGATTTAACACCAGAAGGGTATCCTAACAGATTTCACTTAATCGGGATCTTAGATTATTATGCCGAACTTAAAAATGTGCTTATACATATCAAGAAGCTTAATGAATACTGCGAACAGCGCAATCGTCGAGTTCATCGGTTTGAGGGTGTTTCTGTGATTGATAACGGGGTGGGGGTAATTGCTATTATGAAAAAGTTAGTTAAGCTATTGACTCTTCCAAATGAATCCTCTTTTGATTTACTTAATAAAACAGTTTTGGAGTTGATTGGGTAAATTTATCAATCTTATTATTTTTAACTCTGATCAGGAGATAATTGTGCAATGGATAAACTAGCAACTTACCGTCAAATTATTTGCAACGTTTTGAATCGATACATTGATGTTAATTATGCTAACGTCAACGCTAAAAACAAAGCTGCTTTTGACCCTAAAACTGATGAGTACATAGTTATTTCAGTAGGCTGGGATAAAAATCATCGGTGCGTTCATGGCTGCCTTATTCATATAGAAATTATTGATGGTTTAGTGTGGGTTCAAAGAGATGGAACCGAATCTATCGTTACGAATGAATTAGTTGAGGCAGGTATTCCTAAATCAGATATCGTATTAGGATTTCAGGAGCCAAGCTTCAGACAATATACGGGATATGCCGTAGCCTAGTTATTAACTCTACCTAGCGATATGTATTATGTATTACCTTAATTCTAAAACAGCACAAGTCCGTAATATCTCTGTATCCGTTGCAAATGGCATCATTAGTCTTGTAATTCTGCTGATCGCTCCTCTAGGTTTACTAGCTGTTATTGTTAACACTGCGTTAGTAATGGCTTCAACCTATGGTTTATTAGTAGGAAGCGATCGCCTTATTATGTACCTACAACGAGATCAACAGGTAGAATTATTACCTCGTAGTAAGAGTACGGATATTACTAAAAGTCGAGATCGTTCAGATATTGATCGTTAGTTTCTTGGCTTATGCGATCGCTATATATTTCACAGCAGGGTTGCTATATTTCTCTTAAACAAGAGCAAATAATTATTAAGCAAGGGGAAAATATCTTAGACAAGGTACAGATTCCTCTACTTGAGCAAATTCTGATCTTTGGCAAGTCACAGGTTACAACTCAAGTTATTACCACTTGCTTACAAAGAGATATTCCGATTGCCTATCTTTCTCGGATGGGATATTGCTATGGTCGTGTTATTGCCATTGAAAGAGGCTATCGACAGTTATCCCGTTACCAGCAACAGCTATCAATTTTAGAAAGACTATTAATTGCTAGACAAATTGTTAATGCAAAAATCAAAAATAGTCGTGTGATCCTGCAACGCCAAAATAGACGTAAAGCCTCGGAGCATTTATGCTCAACTATTCAAAGTTTAGACTACCTGTGCGATCGCACATTCCAAGTCGAAACTACAGACCAGTTACTGGGAATTGAAGGAGCCGCCGCCGCCGCTTATTTTTCAGCTTTTAGTGAGTGTATAGATAATCCTGAGTTTGTATTTAGTGCTAGAACTCGCCGACCACCAGGGAATCCAGTTAATGCTATGCTCAGTTTTGGGTACCAAGTTCTTTGGAATCACATACTCGCTCTTGTGGAGTTACAAGGTCTTGATCCCTATCATGCTTGCTTACATCAAAGTTCAGAAAAACACGCAGCATTAGCTTCTGATTTAATCGAAGAATTTCGTGCTCCTATTGTGGATTCTCTAGTTCTTTATTTGGTAAATCGTGGTGTAATTAATCTGGGTAGCGACTTTGAGTATCGTGATGGTGGATGTTATCTTAATGATTCTGGACGCAAAAAGTATTTGAAGGCTTTTATTCAAAGGATGGAGCAATCTTTACAAACTGATTCAGGAGAACAACCCCGTTGGGATACCCTCACTCAGCAAATTAGAGCTTATAAAAACTGTGTATATGAGCCAACTATGACTTATAAACCGTATTTAATTCGATAATTTATTTATGCTATTTTATGTAATTACCTATGATATTCCTTGTGATAAGCGTCGCAAGAAAGTTTCAGATTTACTAGAAGGATATGGCAAACGGGTTCAATACAGCGTATTTGAATGTGTTTTATCCAATGCCAAATTTGAGGAATTATGTAAACGTCTTCCTAAAAAAATAAAAATTGCTGAAGATAGTATGAGACTTTACCCAATTTCTAAGCATACCGTTGGACAAGTTATAATTTGGGGTGAGCCACCGTTAACTGAGTTACCACAATCTACAGTTATTTAATCCTCGAAACAAGTGATGGCAATCCCTACAGTCATTTTATTAATTTGATTTCCATCTAAATTTTCTTGATTTATGAGATCACTCGCAAACCACCTCTGGACATTAGGCATGATGAGGGGTTTAATGGGAAGGGCTCCCTACTCGCTAGGGAACCTAATTGATTGGAAACATGATGAAGCGGACTTTGAACCGCTGGTTCACATCCTTGCTCCCTACTCGCTAGGGAACCTAATTGATTGGAAACGGATAGCAACTGTGGTGGTTCATGTAAGGAATTGACATACTCCCTACTCGCTAGGGAACCTAATTGATTGGAAACTGTAGCTGATAACTTAATACAGGGGCGATGGGTATATAACTCCCTACTCGCTAGGGAACCTAATTGATTGGAAACACCAATGCGAAAAGAGAAACTAAGTTGAGTCTTATATCTCCCTACTCGCTAGGGAACCTAATTGATTGGAAACTAACGGAAAGACTATCCGTAAGATACTCAAAGCTATTAAACTCCCTACTCGCTAGGGAACCTAATTGATTGGAAACTTAGTTTGGAGAATTATGGAAGAAGGTATCAAATTTCTCGAACTCCCTACTCGCTAGGGAACCTAATTGATTGGAAACCAACCAATGTTTCAAAGGTCTTACCAATCACCTTAGAGCTATCTCCCTACTCGCTAGGGAACCTAATTGATTGGAAACTGTGGAAGACGAGGATAGCAAGAAGATTAGCGCCTTTATCTCCCTACTCGCTAGGGAACCTAATTGATTGGAAACTGTGAGATATGTCAACTCATTGCATGAACCACCACAGCTCCCTACTCGCTAGGGAACCTAATTGATTGGAAACGGAGCTTTACCTCTAACAACCAGCATGCCAATGTATTCTCCCTACTCGCTAGGGAACCTAATTGATTGGAAACTTACCGATAACTGGCGACATTACTTGGCTAGGCTCTCTCCCTACTCGCTAGGGAACCTAATTGATTGGAAACATAAGATACTGTGAAATCTCCCTGATCTCTGGCGCGATCATCTCCCTACTCGCTAGGGAACCTAATTGATTGGAAACTGTGATCTGCTAAATGGCACCCTTTCAGATTTCCACACTCCCTACTCGCTAGGGAACCTAATTGATTGGAAACTTCCCCACATCCAATTACGGCAAGCATCAAGATCGCCCCCTTCGGCAGCTCCCTACTCGCTAGGGAACCTAATTGATTGGAAACTTAAAAAGTGTAAAACTTGCTATAAGCGATGGTTTAGGGCTCCCTACTCGCTAGGGAACCTAATTGATTGGAAACATATTGATTTTTAGGTGCGGTCTTGGCTTCGGTTACGCTCCCTACTCGCTAGGGAACCTAATTGATTGGAAACCAATTACCTAAATCAGACTTAACTGCATTGGCTTTAACTCCCTACTCGCTAGGGAACCTAATTGATTGGAAACAGAAGCTCAATTGGTTCATCACTCATTAATTATCACCTCCCTACTCGCTAGGGAACCTAATTGATTGGAAACCTTAACCGCCCAGAAGCAGGGCTGGTAGGGTGACTCAATACCTCCCTACTCGCTAGGGAACCTAATTGATTGGAAACATTACCAGACCATATACCAAACTTAGGTAACTCCGCCTCCCTACTCGCTAGGGAACCTAATTGATTGGAAACCAACAAGAGTAGCTAAGCCAATTAACTTGGCATTAAGGCTCCCTACTCGCTAGGGAACCTAATTGATTGGAAACTTGACTTGGCTCGTCTGTTCTATTACATGACAGATGATGCTCCCTACTCGCTAGGGAACCTAATTGATTGGAAACTTATTAGGCTTATCTGCATGCTTGGTAGCACGGTTCATCTCCCTACTCGCTAGGGAACCTAATTGATTGGAAACAATAGAAGAACTACTGAAATAATCCTTTGTGTAGTTGGTCTCCCTACTCGCTAGGGAACCTAATTGATTGGAAACCTGTATTGAGTGCAGAAGGCAGTTAACCCGCTTATGCTCTCCCTACTCGCTAGGGAACCTAATTGATTGGAAACCTTCTTCGTGCAAAGTTATGCGCTCACTTTCTCGCAAATCTCCCTACTCGCTAGGGAACCTAATTGATTGGAAACCTCGAAAAGGCATGCATCAATGGTCATCATCGGATAGTTCATGCTCCCTACTCGCTAGGGAACCTAATTGATTGGAAACTTCCCGTCAGGGGTGAAGGTGAAGTCGGATGCTCCGCCGAACTCCCTACTCGCTAGGGAACCTAATTGATTGGAAACCCGCTTACAGTTAAACTCGATGAAGGCGTAGTGGAATAAGCCGTACTCCCTACTCGCTAGGGAACCTAATTGATTGGAAACAATATTGAGCCTTCGCCTTCTTTTGTTTCTACTTTTACTCCCTACTCGCTAGGGAACCTAATTGATTGGAAACAATCTCTCAATCAATTTACTAAACTGACATTCCAAGTTCTCCCTACTCGCTAGGGAACCTAATTGATTGGAAACTCTAATTAATATTGAGGGATTCCCATATATCGGATTCGCTCCCTACTCGCTAGGGAACCTAATTGATTGGAAACTAGGATAGGTTACTGGATCAGTTGTTCCCAATGTTGCCTCCCTACTCGCTAGGGAACCTAATTGATTGGAAACATTGTGATTGCGTTAATTATGGTTTGCCCACCTGAACTACTCCCTACTCGCTAGGGAACCTAATTGATTGGAAACACTCAATCCTAGCAATCCTAATGAAGTGCAGACAAGTCTCCCTACTCGCTAGGGAACCTAATTGATTGGAAACTGAGTTAGCTCTACCGTGTGGTTGAACACGATTGGCAACTCCCTACTCGCTAGGGAACCTAATTGATTGGAAACTGTCGAGTTGTGAACGAAATTGAACATCAAGTTTTTTCCTCCCTACTCGCTAGGGAACCTAATTGATTGGAAACCCACAACCTGCTGTTCGAGGTGCTGAACGACCCCGGCGCTCCCTACTCGCTAGGGAACCTAATTGATTGGAAACTCCCTTTTGCTTGTCGGGGCTGACCAAACCGCTTTCGCTTTCTCCCTACTCGCTAGGGAACCTAATTGATTGGAAACTTTGTATACATCCATCAGCTAATATGTATCCAAGCCAATCTCCCTACTCGCTAGGGAACCTAATTGATTGGAAACTGTTAATAACAATACACTTCTAAGATAAGTTCCTATACTCCCTACTCGCTAGGGAACCTAATTGATTGGAAACTTAAACTCTTCTGTTATATACTTGAACCAAGCATAAACATCTCCCTACTCGCTAGGGAACCTAATTGATTGGAAACGACCAACCTAGATTGCAAAGGAGAAGAAAGATAGGAGCTCCCTACTCGCTAGGGAACCTAATTGATTGGAAACAAACCCTTACCCAGACATGGTTGACTCGGATGCGTGAATTCACTCCCTACTCGCTAGGGAACCTAATTGATTGGAAACATGAAATATTCCTCTATTGGGGAGTTGTTCAGAGACGCCTCCCTACTCGCTAGGGAACCTAATTGATTGGAAACGTTAGCTGGTTTAGGAGCAGCAATAGGCTCAGCTACCACGCTCCCTACTCGCTAGGGAACCTAATTGATTGGAAACGGGATTTAATCAAGTCATCATAAACAATCAAGTGGGCGGCTCCCTACTCGCTAGGGAACCTAATTGATTGGAAACCCGGTACATGCCCAGATGGGTACAGGCAAAGGCACTCTCTCCCTACTCGCTAGGGAACCTAATTGATTGGAAACTTTGATCACCCTCCTCACCCGAAGGTGGCTCATCATCACCGCTCCCTACTCGCTAGGGAACCTAATTGATTGGAAACTAAATTATTATCTATTACACATCTCTACTTAACTCCAATAGCTCCCTACTCGCTAGGGAACCTAATTGATTGGAAACCCATAAAAGATTTAGACATAACATTAACTCCATGGGTGTAAACAAGCTCCCTACTCGCTAGGGAACCTAATTGATTGGAAACTAACTGCCCTTATGAAAGGCAGAGGAATGGGGACTTACAGCTCCCTACTCGCTAGGGAACCTAATTGATTGGAAACCGGCTTGTGCCGCTAGAAGTTTAACATTCTTCATTGTTTCGCTCCCTACTCGCTAGGGAACCTAATTGATTGGAAACATTCTGATAAAAGACTTTTCCTTGTGCCTCTTCAGACGCTCCCTACTCGCTAGGGAACCTAATTGATTGGAAACACATACTCATTCTCGGCAAGGACAGTATTAAAACTACTCTCCCTACTCGCTAGGGAACCTAATTGATTGGAAACAACTTCTTACTTCTATAAGACAGCCAGTTCCAATAGCCTCCCTACTCGCTAGGGAACCTAATTGATTGGAAACGAAGTAGAACAAGATTATATAATAAACCTACTGCTGTCTCCCTACTCGCTAGGGAACCTAATTGATTGGAAACCTTAGTGGTGTAAGCGGCTCTATGGCTGACTACTTAGACTCCCTACTCGCTAGGGAACCTAATTGATTGGAAACTCAAAGGTGTTCCGCAACTTCGGTGAGAACATCGGTCTCCCTACTCGCTAGGGAACCTAATTGATTGGAAACTCACTGTTTGCTCACGCTCCTAGAGCATTAGACGTTAGCACACTCCCAAAATGGAAAGGGTCGTAGGGCGAAGCCTCGCAATGGGTTTTAGTTTTGCTGCTATCAAAATGTGTTTACTTTTCTTTGACCCACCTACTTAGAATCAATATCATCGGATATACGATCGCCAAAATAAAAAGCCCTTTACTGAGCCTTAGCCACAAAAATACTCTTTTAGTAAATCCTTCCCCCGATCGCCCAAATCTAAAACAGTTTGTCTGAGCAAAGCGATCGCCATAGGAGACGGATGATGATGTCCATTTTTCCAACGGCTAATAGATAGGCAAGTGGTACCAATTCTTTGAGCAATTTCAGCTTGATTTAAATCTAGCCTTTGCTGAAGCTCAGATATTAAGTCTGCGTAGTTTCTAGTCTTTAACTGCATGGTAAAGAGTCGGCATATCAAGTGTTATAAAAACTATATCAGCTAAATATGTAGGTTGTAGTGACAGTTGCTACCAGAATATAAGGCTTGGTTAAATACTCCTTACAATCGTTACGGACGCTGATATATATCGATCTCTTAATACCCGCTATTACGGAAACTAGAGAGAAAGTGCGATTGCTTACGATAAGAAGGTTCTGATAAAAAATAGCTTTATACAAGGAAAAATGATGTACAGAACAAGTTTACGCAAAGTCGGTGGATCAATTATGTTGGCTGTGCCGCCATCTTTCCTTGATATGTTGCAACTTCAGGCTGGTTCAATTGTGGGAATTACCGTTGATGATGGAAAAATTATTGTTACACCACAACTAAAATCTGGCTATTCCCTAGATGAATTGTTAGAACAATGTGACCCAGATGCTCCAATTACCGATGAAGATCAAGAGTGGTTTGATTTGAAACCCATAGGGCTTGAACTATGAAAAGAGGTGATATTTACCTAGTTTCGCTTGATCGCATAATCAACAGGGTACTAGACCAGTCCTTATAGTTTCACCTTCTTCAGCCATTTTCTTGATTGATCAGTGTTACCCTTTGCTCGGCAGTCTCAAGATACTCTCGGCATTTACATGCTAAACCCATACCCTCTTCATAAAGTTCCAGTAAAACTGCAATGGGTTCATCACCACGATCTAAGGTTTTTACAATAATTTCTAATCGCTGAATCTGCTGTTCAAAGCTAGTCATGGTCATAGGTTAGTTTGGGCTTTACGGTCTGGATCGTAGCATGGGCAACTTCGCTATTACGGACGATCGCTATCTGGTCAAACTCACTCAAAGATTCACTGGCAGAAATAATATGATTGCCATCTTGTAATAAGGCAAAACCCCTACCCAGAGGAGACAATGGATATAGAGATTTACCATGAGCTTCAAGAGCATCTAATTTAGTTCTGGCAGTTTTTAAGTTGCGATTTATCAGCTTGGTTAAGGCATTCTCAGCTTCATCTACCCTTTGACTGTAGTTCTTCAAGCGATCGCCCAATTTCTGAAATCCATAGCTATTAATTAAGCGATCAATTTTTTGCTTCTTAGACTCTAAGACTGCTTGAATATTCTCAGTTAACTCTTGCTCAACCGCTTGAATATAACCGAGTAAAGTATTGCGATCGCTCTGAGTTACTAATTCGGCGGCGGCGGTTGGCGTAGCGACACGGACATCGGCAACAAAATCAGCGATCGTAAAATCTGTCTCATGCCCAACTGCGGAGATTATAGGAATTTCTGAATTATAAATAGCTTCGGCAACGGGTAAAGTATTAAACGCCCATAAATCTTCTAAAGAACCACCACCCCGACCCACAATCAGCACCGCATTATTAAAGCCCGCTAAAACTTGATTTAGTCTGGTGATAGCATTGGCAATTTCTTGGGCTGCATATTCCCCTTGCACACTAGCTGGACATAGATAAATCTGACAGTGTGGCGATCGCCTATTAAGAGTAGATAACATATCCTGTATGGCTGCTCCTGTGGGAGAAGTGACTATGCCGATATGCAAAGGTAATGCTGGGATAGGACGCTTGCGATCAAAAAATCCACCATCAGCTAAATCCTGTTTCAATCTCTCAAAAGCCAGATATAACTCACCTTGACCAGCAGGTATTAGAGATTGGCAATCAATCTGATATTTACCCCTCGTGGCATAGACCGTCAGCTTACCCGTAACAATTACCCGCATCCCATCGCTAGGCATAAAGGAGATTTGCTTGCTACCCCAGAGTACACAGTCTATTTGCGACTCATCATCTTTGAGTGTGAAATACCGATGCCCAGAGGACGCAGCTTTATACCCCGAAATCTCGCCTAATACTCTAACTTCACCAATACTTTCTCTGAGCAGCTTTGTAATCTTTTGGGTTAAGGCAGTGACACTTATTTGAGTATTATTCCTAGACATTTTTGATTTAACGGTAGTGTCTCAAAGTCATTCTATAGGCGATCGCTACTGTAAACATTTCTAGTGTGAATTAGGTATCGCTTAGAAAAAGTTACCCCTAGAAAGTGTCTCTCTCAAAACATTGATTCAGCCGACTGCTTCCGCTTCAATTTATTTATTGGTTCCGCAGCCCTACGGGGAAACCTGCCGATCATTTCAAAAGCATCAGGATATAGGATATTAATAAGTATGCGATCGCCTAATCAATCTAGGAAAAGTCAATGGTATCAGTAAGTGTAAGAATCAAATACTCATCAACAGGTGGCACCCCAAGCTCAACAACAACTACGTCCGTACAAGTAACTAAAAGTAATCCCACAGAGTCAGAGGTTGAAGCAGCCATCAGGAAAAAATATCCACGGTGGAACTTTATCATCATTGAAATTTTGGGATAGATAATCAGTTTGCGATCGCCTAATAAATCTCTCTGTTTACTTAACCGCCAATTTGATCCGATCAAAACCACCAATTGACTGCGACCAGCTTCGCCCGACTTACTTTTATTAATTTGGCGCACCATCCCTACGGGAAAACATTGAGCGCATTTTGACTATCCTGTATCGAAGGGATCGCTATGGGAATAAAGTAAATGGCTATCTGTCCAGTATTAATAGTCGTAAATTTGCCAGTGAATTTGATGTTCTAGGGGTGAGTTACTGCGATCGCTCTGAAAGAAATTTGGCTTAACTTGATCTAAATATAAAAGTCTCTACGCTCGAACGCCACTAGGCACGGGGAAGGCTTTTTATTGTTGCTGCGCTTTTATTTTTGGGCTACGCTCCACGGGATTGGAGAGTATAGCACACCAGTCGCTACATGAGCAGAAAGCACTTTTGTTTAATTTATGTCTTTTGATGCCCCGTTTTATTTTGGTTCCGCTTCGCTCCACTGGTTATTTTTGGGGCAGTTTTTTTATTGGCTCCACAGTCGTTCCGCGCGGTTTATTGTTGTGCTTTTTTGAAGATTTTTTGTATTCCGCTTTGTGGTGTGCATCTCTACGTTGGGGTGTGTTCCGCTTCGCCCGTCTATATTGATTCGCTGCGCTCAATTTGTTTAATGTGTAGTGCGGTGGTGCGGAGTATGAGTGTGTGTTGTGGGGGGCAAGCCCTAGGGGGTTCTCAGTTGGGCTGTCCTTGTGGCTCTCCTGTGGGGGGCGGGGCGGTCTAGTCCCATTTTACATAGTTGCTTGGGGTGCGGCTGCCTTGGCTTGGTAGTTGCCAGTTTTTTAGTTCGTTTGTCATCCAGTCAGCGTTTGGTTGCCAGTCCACCACATAGTAGTTTTTTAGGGTTCCTTGCCGCCTAGCGGTTCCGTTTTGTTTCAGCCATTTTACAGTTTCTGTTCCTGCTACTTTCATCGGGTCTAGGGCTATTAGTGTTCGGGTTTTCTCTCTCTGTGTCCACACGATCGCAGCTTGCAGGTCAGTTGGCAGTAGTAAACTTTTCATCTTTTTGTCTCCGTTTCTTTTCTCTATTATATCATTGTTTGTTTGCTTTTAATAGTACAAAATGTTATACTATTCTTAGTTTAGAGGTTAAATAAATGGTTACTAAGTTTTCTATTCTTTACTCAGTTTCAGCAGTCAGACGGTTATTAGGCTTAGGCGATCGCATAGCGGTCAAGATACAGGAATTTGGCTGGGTTATCTGGGTTTGGGTCAGTGGCAAACGCCCGACATTTATCAGTAAAAAGGCATTTAAACAGCACTTTGTAGATAAACGTAGAGCCGCAGCCAGAGGGCTTGTAGTAACTCGTAATGCTTATCAGTCTTGCAGTTATTCAGTTAGAAATGAGTCAAAGGACAGTGTTTATAAGGTTGTTCTAGGGGTGAATGCGATCGCCTGTGAGTGTGACGATTATCGAAATCAAACCGAGTTTTTTGGGCATGGAGTCTGTAAGCACGGCTACGCAGTTTTAGCGCAGATTGGATATAGCAGTCTTAAAGATTATCTTAAAAGTGTTTGCTTTTAATAGTACAATTTGCTATACTTAAATCAGTTCAGAAATGAGCAAAAAAAAGAGCCTCAAAGACTGGTCAGAGTCAGAGAGGCAGTAAACCCAATTTACTTAATCAATAAATACCATGAACACACAGAAAATAGAACAAGCGATCACATCGGCAGCATTCAAAGCCAGACAGCAAATGTGGGAAGAGTACGGCGAAATGCACGACTTAGAGAAATTAAAAGGCACATACAGAAATTGGTTTGACGGTGCTGTAGATGCTCTGATTGAAGAATGTATGCCAGTAGTTAGCGGTAGTAATCCACACGTTTTTAATGGTCATAGTTTCGATAATGCGATCGCCAAACTCAAACCAAATTACACCGCAGAGGATGAAGCGGATCAATACATATTCGATCAAATCCTAGCAGCCTAGAGGTAATAACCATGTGTGAAATGACTGAAAGGATTGTTAGAGAAGATATTTATCTCTGCCAAAGTTCACTAATCGAAAAGTGTTTTGAAAGTTCTTTATTCTCTATCGAAGACATCGAAAATCTTAACGATGATGAAACAGACCATTATAGAGAAATCTTTGAATGGTGGTCGATCTCTAACTGGTTAGCGGAAAAGCTGAGAGAACATAAAGAGCCAATCTTAGAAAATGATTACGGTACTTGGTGGGGCAGATGTACCACAGGTCAGGCTATCAAGATGGACGGAGTAATCGAAGAGATCGCTAATAATCTCTAATTCTGAATGACCAAAGCCTGTGATGTCTCTAAAAGCTCAGGTAGTAAACCCAATAAAGAAAATCTAAAACTATGTCATTACAAGTATTCGGAACCAAACCCAAAGACTCTATCTTTCTACCACAACAACCCTATTCAGTACGGTTAAATTGCCAAGCTGGACAGATAGCGATCAGTGATGATGAATATCTAGGTAACTCAATGGAAATCTCGATCATTGGTGTAAAGCAAATGTTCGGTAGCTTGGGCAAAACCAGAGACACAGACTGGTTACAGATATTTTTTATTCCTGCCCCTAGCTGCAAAATCTTACCAAGCAATACAGTTTGTGTGTCTTACATTAAGACCAGAAGCTTAAGCCAATTTAACCAAAAGATTACCCAGTTAATGGAATCTGGTGAACCAGCCGAGGGCATATTTATTATCTCTTTCCAGAGTCACCAAAACGGTAAAGGCGATCCATACAAATCAGTTAAGTTTGACTGGAGACCTAGAAAGACCGCAGAGGAGAAAAAGCAACTAGAGGAGATCATCGGTTTTATGCAAAATAACCCAATCTTGGGAGATGCAAACGGAACCCGTGAGATGTTGCCAGTGCGTAGAGAGTCTGAAGCAGATAGGAAGGCTTTAGTACCAATTGAGCCAGTCGCAGCCTAGTAAAAATTAAAGCCCTAGTCAAGTTTAGTAGCACGGCTAGGGCAGTACCCAATTAAGGATTTAACTATTATGCAGATAATTGATGAGTTTGAGATCGAAATCGAAGATTTAGAAAGCTTAAAGCTAAATGATGAAGAGAAAGAAGCATTTCTAAAAGAAGAGGAAAACGAGTTTATGGATGACTATTTACGATATGGGAACCAATAAAATGAATACACTTATCGAAATTTCGAGAGATTTGATCGACCTAGAGCAACAGCTAGAGGATTTAATTGATAATCCCGAAGCTCAGGATGAAGCGATCGCCCGATACCTAGAGAGTTTTAACAGCACAATTGCAGACCGTGACCAAAAACTAGATAACTATGCAGGATTGATCCAAGAGTTACAGGCTAGGGCAGATGTTAGAAAAGCCGAATCTGACAGACTTAGTAACCGATCGCAGATTGATGAAAATAAGGTTAAAGCTCTCAAATCAAATCTGAAAAAGTTTTTTGAGGCACACAAACTCAAGACCGTCGAGACAGATCGGTATCGGTTGACCCTTGCTAAGAATGGCGGGAAAGCTCCAATGATTTTAGATGATGTGCCAGCGTCCGAATTGCCAGAGCAGTTTACTTATAGAGAGATTGATCGGGTGGCAGTTAGACAGGCTTTAGATAAAGGTGAGGTTTTAGACTTTGCCAGATTAGGCGATCGCGGACAATCTTTGAGGATTAAATAAATGGAAACTAAAACTAAAACAATTGCCCAGTTAAATGATGCTTTCCGTAAATCCGAACCTAACGAGTATTGGTTATTGACCGCAGGAGCTAGGGCAACAGATGTACATGAACTTCTAACAAAGGTAGCTACTTTTGATGATTTTAATGAGGATAACGATCCATACGGTGAGCATGATTTCGGAATTATTGAAATTAACGGGGATAAATACGACTGGAAGATTGACTATTACGATCTCGATCTTATATATGCCAGTCCAGACCCAACTAATGAGAGTCTTACCCGTAGAGTAATGACCATCATGCACAGCAGCGAATATTAAACGTTCTAGGGGAGGTTACTAACCCTATTAAATATTGAGGATAAATTATGTTGAATCATTTTACGAGTAAAGGTTATTTAGTCTATGCAGAGCGATTTTTTAATTATGGGATTGATGTAAAGGCGATCGCCATATTCAATACCGAGAAAAGGGCAATTGATTTTAGAGATAGATTTATTAAAAAGCACACCGACCAATTTGGACACAAAGTCTATGGGACAGTCGCAGTAAAGGCGATCAAAATAAACCCCGAGACTTTAATTGATGGTGAGTTGATTGGCAATTATTGTGAATAAAGCATCAAGGATTTCAGTGTAGCGAAGGTAGCTGTAAATCCTTGACATCTAAGCATCTTGGAGCGCAGTTTGATTTTTTATGAGTTGATGCGCTTTTATTTTCTTGGGGCGTAATCCGCCTTTATTTACTGGCTCGCTTTGCTCGCATTGGTCGGCAGAGCCGCCCTTACCTGAATAAGTTACCCCTAGAACATTATGACAATCACGGAAATTACCGAAAAATTAAAACAGCCATTCCCAGCAGCAGATCATGAAATTAGAGAGTTACCAGGTGGGAAGCAATGGGTTTATATCCGTTGGCAAAAAATCAGATCACGCCTTCATCAAGCTTGTCCAGATTGGCAAGTGAGTTACAGTGATCCAAATTACCTAGATGAATATTGCTATGTCCGATGTAAATTAACGATCGCTGGGATAAGTAGGGAAGCTGTGGGCAATGCCAAGATTCAACAATTATCTAGTAAGGGTAATGACATGAGCCGTGGCACTCCAATCGAGAGAGCGATCGCCGATGCTTTTAAAAATGCTGCTGAGTCGTTCGGCGTAGGTGCTTATCTGGACGATCAAGAATTTGTCATTAGGCATCTATGCAAAGAAGGCGATATGCGTTGGCACAAATTAAAACAAAAAATGTAGGAGATAGATTATGCTGTTAGCTGAAAAGAAATCAGACTGTATAGAAATGCTAGATCAACTTGATTACCAACAATTAACTCAAAAGCAACTAGATGGCATTAAAAGCCGTGCGATCGAGCTATGGGGAGATAACTGGTTAGCCGAATTAGCAAGGGGATACGAGCGTGTAACTGGGGCAAAACAAAGAAGTAAATTTACCCAACTACAGAGATATTTTAAAGGCGATTCTGTTCCTAATTTAGATAGCATGAATGCCATGTTGATAGCTTTGGATTGCAAGTTTAAGATGGAATGTTTTACTGTCAAAACGCTTGATCTTTAATGCTTTTCTAAAAGAGTGGTAGGTATGTCACTACCGTCTATTTTCTTGCTTCTCAATTATTTTTTCATTAGAATCACTATCTTTGTTATCAATTGACACGATTCCCCCAATTAAAACCGCAATCATCATTAGCAGACTAGCGAGTTTTTTAACTGGTAATTTCTTAATCTGATCTTCAATAGGCTCTTTAGTTTCAGTAACAATCGCTCGACCATACATTTCGGCAATAAATTCCTCTGGCTTAACAGCATAAAGTTCAGCTAACTTTTCTATATTTTCAAGATTTGGAATACTCCCATTTTCCCACGCAGCAATAGTCGGTTGAGTCACGCCAAGCAATCTAGCAAACTGTAACTGAGACTGATCGCCTCTAAGCTGTCTAACCTTTGATGAAAAGCGATCGCAGAAATCTCGATCCATTGGCTTAAATAAAACAAATTGTTGCATAACTTCTTTACGTTGTAACGTCATTTCTTTTATAATAAGTTTATTATGAATTAATAGGTTTATTATGAAGAGAGAAAAGACTACTACAGCCTTAGAGCCAGAATTAAAAAGATCAGTGCTAATTCGTGCAGCAATTGAAGGACGGGAATTTTGCGAAGTGCTGAATGATGCGATACGTCGTGGTCTGAACGACAAATCTATTTACCCAATAGGTAAGGCAAGTGATCAGTAAGTTGCTTAGAGATAGTGCTTTGCAGTTTATTGAAGCTGAGAAGAAGGCGATCGCGTACTGGTCAAATTATCAACGTTCTAGGGGTAATTGTTGTCCAGTAAAAAAAAGTGATTTTGAGCAGTTGATTAAAGGTGAATTACAAAGCTTGAAAGCATCTGAAAAGATTGCTGCATAAAGAAAACCCTCTATTACCAGTAGAGGGCGTGTTGTCCATTAATTGTAGGAATGAACTTAGAAATGATACTTGAAGTACAAGACTATTTTAAGCCAAATATCGGTGATTTAGTTGGTACCGAGGTTGGCTGTGGTGAGATTATAGGTGGATTTTACAACGAGAACGGCTCGACATTTATTAGTGGAATTGTTCGGGAAATTAAAGGCGATTCTATAAAAATCGAAGTTACCGATCCAAGCCGTCATGTGACGATGCTCGAAGTAGGACAGATTTATTCAACTCTGTCGGGCTGGAGGTTGTCATGATAAAAGATTACCTAGCCAAGCAAGGCTATTTTACTAATTTACCGAATAAGGTTGATTGCCAATATAGCGAGGATTGTGAATATTGCCGTGAAGGTAAGCAATTTATCTGTGATCTATGCGATCGCTCAGTGCCGTGGTGCTTTGGTGGCGATGATCATTATGGCGACGAGCTTTGTAATGAGTGTTGGGGTAAAAGTTCCAAGCTAGAAGAGGAGGGGGAGGAGCATGAGTAAGTTTTATCCCCTAGAACATAAAGAGTGGACAGAAGTGAGACAAAACCTTAAACCTGTTGAGATTGTCGTTCTTTACCACTTAAGAACTCTCGATCCATTTGGCGATCGCACGATGCGGATCAATGTAACCGAGTTAGCAACTGAATTAAAAATAAATAGATCAACGTGCAGTAGAGCTTTAAAGACACTTTGCAATGAAGGCTATATTACCCTTCAACTAGACACGGTAGTAGTTACGGTAAAAAAAGAGTGTGATCAAAAAAGCACAGGTGTGATCAAAAAGTCACACTCTGGATCAAAAAAGCACACGATTGATCAAAAGATCACGCAAAAGGATCAAAAGATCACAGAGATTGATCAAAAAAGCACAGTGATACCCTCTAAAGCCACTCTAGGAGAGGATTCGGAAGACTCTAAGACTATTAAGACTAATAAGACTGATCAGATCAGATCGAAAAATGAAAATTTTGAATTAAAAAATCATGAGGTTGAAGTCAAAAACGATCAAGAGATCGCCCAAGAAACCAAGGACGATCCAGATAAAGAACTCAAGAAATTCATCATTAAGACCGTTGAAAAGCAAAAAGGGATAGAAATATCCAATGCCGATGCTTACGCTGCTAAATGCCTAGAAAAAGACCGAAATCATTGGCGATCGCTCTATGAGGAGAGCAAAAAAACAAAGCCGAAGCCGAGAGATTTAATTGCTGAAGATATTTGGAGATTAGAGCAGAGTATTTCAGCAGCAATAAAAATGCGAGATTACGAATTTGCTAGGGCAAGACTACCTGATGAATTTGCAGAGCAGATTTTTGAAAAACACCCAGAGTGGAGGAGCTTGCTATGCCGATGAATCGAAAACTATACCCAGATGACTGGAAGGCGATCGCAACTGAGATTAAGCAAGCAGTTGCCTGGAAATGCGAGGAATGCGGTAAACAATGCCGTAGGAATGGTGAATCATGGGCAGAGTTTTTCTCAGACTGGGATATGCAGAGTTCCGAGTTTGCCGAGGCGATAGATCATCCCCAGCGATTTACTTTAACGGTTGCTCATTTAGATCATCATCCTGAAAATTGCGATCGCTCGAACTTAAGAGCATTATGTAAACCATGCCATCTCAGGTATGACGTTGGGCAAATGGCAATGAAAAAGCGACTTAAGAAAGAACGTGAAGGTCAGCTAAGACTGGAGGTAGATCGATGAACTATCCCCTAGAACAATTAGCTGGTCATGGCAAAAATCCCCGGGCGATCCAAAAATCTTTACCCCTAGAACAATGCGACACCTTGACTTATTTTCAGGAATCGGAGGCTTTACCCTCGCAGCCGAGCAAGTTGGTGGAATTAAAACCACGCAGTTTGTCGAAATCGATCCCGATGCCCAAGCCGTCCTGCGATCGCACTGGCGAGATATACCAATCCACGAAGACATCAGAACTTACCAATGTTCTAGGGGAAACTTCGACCTTACGACCGTTGGATTTCCATGCACGGGTACAAGTATCGCAGGTACAAGGACAGGACTTGACCACGAACATAGTGGACTTTGGTTTGAAGCACTCAGAGTCATCAACGAGTGCCGACCAAGGTTTATCATCATCGAAAACCCCACAGGATTACTCAGTCATCGGTTACTCAATAGAGGAATGGATAGAGTCCTTTGGGGACTTTCCGAAAGCGGGTACGATGCAGAATGGCAGACTATTTCCGCAGCCGCACTTAAAGCCCCCCACCGTAGAGAAAGGGTTTTTATCATTGCCTACCCCGAATGCCTCGAAATCCACGGGCAGAAGCCGACCTGCTGGGCAGACCAAGTGCGAGACATGGTTCAAGAACAACGGGCTATTAGCAGATTCCCAATGTTTGAGTCCACAGACGATGGCGCAGTTGTTAGGTTTCCCGATGGACTGGACGAGGTGCCTGTGGGAGTCGAAAGAGGATCGCCTGGAAGAATTAGAAGTCGATACCTATTCGGAAGAACTGTTGTGCCTGCCTGTGCAGCGATCGCCCTTAGAAGAGTTAAGTATCTCAATTCCTGCATCGAGCGCAGTTGAAAAGTTACCCCTAGAACGTGAAATTAGTCAGGAGGATTCTAACTGGATTGAGCTATACGATCGCTTAGCAGACCTTCAAAGTAAAGCTGATTTTATTCGTGCGACTGGTCCTGTTGCTCAAAGCGGAGTTTGGATTGAGTATGGCAAAGTTTCTAAGCGTAAATTCCGTCAGGCTTACTATCGGAGCAATAAGGCAATATTCCCAGCTAAAAGGCAAAGTAGTTTAGCTCAGTCTGAGAGTGGACTGGTAAAGCGTCAGTACATAGGGGAAGAAAACAGCAAGGAGGTCAAGAGAGCAGGAGAGGCGATCGCCCGCAGGAATGAGTTAGAGCGAATTGGTAAGGAAATTAAATTAATTGAGAAGAGCTTATGCAAATAATTACCCAGCCTTTGTATTGGAAAAATGAAACTAGCGGTCATCTGGAAGCAGCAGTCATCGCTTATGTGAACAGACTAGAACTAAGTAGCAAAGATATAGGCTTACTCAAAAGTTACTTTGCTATTTGGGTTAATGCCACGGTTTGGATGCAAAGCAAAGAACTTGAAAATCTGAGGCAATCTGTTGAGGCGATCGCCACAGTTGAAGATATTCACCAATGGCTAGATAAAGCAATTGATATAGGAATCGACCCACTATGAAATGCTTTTACTGTAAGGCTAAGGCGGATTGGCTTTGTGATGGTTATGGGTGCGATCGCCCGTAGGAATGAATTAGAGAGGATTGCTAGGGAAATTAAGTTAATTGAGGAAAAATTGATATGAAAAATAGACTTGAAGCAGAGCAAGATGGCAACAAAATATTAATCAGGATTAATGCCAAAAATGTAGATATGGCTATCAAAATTATGGATTTGATTGAAATTTTCTGTATTAATTTAGTCCGACATGATCTAGAGGAGGAGTGGAAATGACAGACCTTAAATGTTTTTGGGTAGATCAAATCGAAATGCCAAATCTGTGGGAAATAATTTGGAGCCGTTTAGTTGATTTGGAGGGTGAAAGTGAATGTTTAAACAATGGCGAAGTTTGGCAGTACATGGGTAGCAAGATTGAAGGATCGGATTATGTTCATACCTTCAGGCATCGATGCCACCCAACGACTAATGACAGGGGATATAGACATATCAAGATGGCAATAAGCAAATGATTTTGATAATAATCATGATTCACATACTGGCAATGTTAATGATCGTAGCGATCTCATGGTTTGTAAATACAGATATTGAGAGATATGTAAACCAAAGGAGAAGGAGACGATGAAATTACCAATTAAAAGAAATGGAAAATGGCTACACATAATATTTCAATCACCAATTGCATTGATCAGAGTTGAAAGTAATTGGAGATTTGGATTTGCTGGGTACCGTGCGATCCTGTTGCGATCGCCAATGATCAATATTTACTGGGGGATTGAATATGACTCAGATTTTTGAGTGGGTTGATTTAGTTAGGCTTGGTTACAAATTTGAACTCGTCTTAGGAATAACTCACGGCTATGACGATATGTATGGAGGTTATTTAACTACTTTCTACCACCGTCCGAAGCTCGTTTGGTTGGAGCCAGCTAAGCCACAAATTATTGATGATGAAATTCCATTTTAAAAATTATATGAAAGAAGCAGAAAAGATAGTAAGAAAATATTGCGAAGTTTATATGGATTGCGATGGAGATAAACCTTATTACATACGTTTTTGTCCTTTGGAAACAGATTTTTTTCGACATGGAGTTTCACTGGGTACAAGGTTTGAAAACCGAGAAGATGCTGAAGAATTTGCTATTAAAGTTGATGAATACATTAACGAATTCATAAATATTGAAATAGAGAATGTGAAATAACGTCAGAACTATGAACACAACAGAACCAATTAAATATCGTGGTTACACTTACTGGATTGCTGGCACTGAGGGTAAGTTCTTTGGCTACATTGAAGCTGTGCCAAAAATGATCAATCGATCCGAGCAGACCTTTGGAAACATCGAGGCGGCGGAGAGTTTTCTAATCGGTCAAATCGACTTGGCTTGTGGTGATGCCATTAAGTATGTGGGCGACCGTGGTTATACTTTGCTAGAAATATTGGTAGTCATGACAATGATTGGTATTTTGAGTGCGATCGCTGCGCCCGGTTGGATTGGCTTTCTAAATAATCAAAGTGTCAGGTCAGCTAATGGCAAAGTTTATAGTGCTATAGCTCAAGCCAAGTCAGAGGCAAAGCTGAATAAGGTAACGAAGATCGTTGAATTTAGGCAGAACGGTATTAATGCTGAGTATGCAGTCTATACCAGTGGTGATACTCCAATTTGGCAGACATTGAGTGATGATGTTACCGTCAGTGCGATCGCTATCCCAATTAATTATCAAGGAACTATAAATCCTAATAATGTACCGAGCCAAGTAACTATCACCAAGGGCAATCTCAAGCGGTGTACAAGCATAGTCACTTTGCTGGGAGCAGTCAGGCAAGGGGAGGGTACAGAATGTCCATAAAGCTTACTGAGTCCGATTACCTTGATCTAAAAATCTTAGTTGAAGAGACTCTGGATAATGTCGAGTCTATGTGTAGTTTTGACGAGTCGATCAGCAATCTTGAACAGATGCAGGAAATTTTAGAGAGGGTTAATCATTCTCATCAATAGGTTTGAGTAGGAAGTGCTTAGAACAATCCTTACAAACAAATTGTTGCCTACCAGTAGCATGATTATGACCATTCTTACGGAGGCGATCGCTATTACAAACTGGACAATGAATACTTGGCTTATCTTTAGTTTCAATTTCGATCCATCTTGTTACAACATACCTATCAACCTTTCCAGATGGTGGGACTTCTCTACCAGTTCGTCTATCAAAGTAAATTGTCTCTTTTTCGCAATTAACGGTTAAACGCTTTGTACTTTCAGTATTGCTGCGATAAGTTATTTGAGTTACCTCGCCTTCTTTGCGATCGCCCCAACGGGAGCAGACTATAACTTTAGTGCCAACTACTATCTTGTGACCTTTCAATTCTTTTGGTACTTTCAAATCTGGAAATTGGACAGCATGACCATCTCTTAAAGTTACCCCTAGAACATATTGACCTCTAACTAAAATTTCTTTGATCAATGCTCTAAAAATATCCTGCTTATTCTGTTGATCCAAAGTTGACCAGTAAAGTGGATTAGCAAATACTTCAGCAGTCAGAGAGTGAACAGACTTAGCATTTAATTCATTGGACTTTTGCTCAAATTGAATTAGCTCTATCTGGCGTTGTAAATCTCTCTTAGCAGCTTCAAGGGCAGGGTTATTGCCAAGATTTTCTAATCCTAATAACTGCGATCGCAATTCCCGAAGCTTTGGTATCTCTGGTACTGGGTTAACAGTATTAGCAAGTTGGGCGAGATTAACTGCTCGTTCAGATAATATTTTTAGTACCAATGGCTCAACTAGTCTGTACTGAATTACTTGCTTTTGAGTACATGACCGATAGTTAGCATAGTTACTACAGCCATACATATAGACTTTCTCTCGTCCCATTGTGTAATAGACCCGATGAGTACCACCACATTCTGCACATTTAATTAACCCAGATAGCGGGTGTATTGGCTTTGTCTTCCCATTGTGCCTAACATGATGATCGACGTTCCATTGGAGCAATTGGCTTACTTCTTGATATTCTGATTCACTCATAATGCCTTCATGTGTATTCACTCGAATATCCCATTTAGAACTGTGTCTAGTTCGTTGCTTACCAGATCGTCCATAGCAGGTATGACCCCGAAGTATTGGATTATTTAGCCAACTACTAAAGCCAGCAGATGTAATCGGCATTTTTACGCGCCCTTGCTGGTTACTACCTCTGCCACAAGCTGTATCTGGAATGTGATTAATTCCGTACTTTTTTGCGATCGCTATACGGGCAGCTCGAAAACTTCTAAATTCCAGATAAGTTTTGATTAAGTCCTTGGCAATATCTACTTTAGTTAAGGTTTGCCGACCATCTATTAGACATAGAACCTCCGTATAGTCGGGTACATATTTTTGATTTTCAACTTTGTACCCAAATATTGGAAAGTATGCAGAATTGCGCTCTCTCATCCCACGGTGTCCATTTTTCACTGCTTCGCTCAAAGCATCAGAATAATATTCAGCAAGACTAGCGTGCATATTGAGCATTAACTTACCACTGGCAGTATCAGTATCTATTTGTTCTCTTAGCGATCGCAGCTTTTGCCCCTTTGCAGAAAGAAAATCGATCGCCTTCCTAATTGACAGGACAGATCGACCTAACCTATCAATCCGATCAACAACCAACTCATCAACTTGACCAAGTTCTATTAATCTAAGTAATTCTTGGAAGCCCTTGCGATCGCGCTCTTTATATTGGCGACCACTCTGAATATCAAATATGATTTCGTTGCAACCAGCATTGATCAATCTCATCATCTGAGCTTCTAGTGAATAACCCTCTAAATGCTGTTCTCTACTGCTTAATCTTGCATATCCAATTATTCTTTTATTAGAACTAGAATTAGGTAAAACAATGTTGTAAATTTTCTCAAGATGTGTATTAGGTAGTTCTACTAAATCTCTTTGATTGGTACAGCCGTAAATTCTCATTAATTGTTGATAATTTATTAACCATTTTACACTTCCAATTGTATGATAGTTCCCAGCCCAAATGCGGAGCTTGCGATCACAAAGGGGTAGCCGCCAACTAACCATTTACGTTCAATTTCTCGTTTTTCCGAACTGGGTAAGCCTGCATGATATGCCGAAGTCAGAAAAGATTGCCCCTTGAGCCATTCTGCTAACTCTTCAGTATCACGGCGACTGCGAACATAAATTAAGCCAGATTGTCCTTTGTGAGCTTGAATAAATTTTAAGGTTTGGCTCTTTCTGCCTGCCATTGTCCATGCAATCGCCACATTTAAGCTTAAATTAGAACGATAGGGACTGGTGCGGATTAGTTGAGGTGTATGTAGTTTTAGGCAAGACTTAAGGTCAGATTGCGTTTTAGGATCGGCTGTAGCGGTAAATGCAGCGATCGCCATATTGCCATGACTAGCAGGTTTATGGGTCATTAAAGCTGAACGTACAACTCCTAAGCGACGATAGTCTGGGCGAAAGGAATCTCCCCACTGCCCCAAACAGTGAGCTTCATCAATCATCATGCCTACAATTACTAAATCTGGATCGCTAAGTCTTTCCCAAACTGGTTTACTTAAGAGGGTTTCAGGGGAAAGATATAAAAGTCTGAGGCTAGAGATTCTTTTAAATACTTGTTTGCGCTCCAGGCTGGATAAACTGCTATGGAGGGCAGCAGCAGCAAGGTTACGACTTTGTAAATCTTTAACTTGGTCTTCAATCAGCGATAATAATGGCGAGACTACTAAAGTTAGTCCATTTTGGAGTAGAGCAGGTAATTGAAAGCAAATAGATTTACCACTACCAGTTGCTAAAATCACCATACTGTCTTGGCGAGCAAGTAAATTAGCAATTACTTCTCCTTGGGGTGGACGAAAATCATCATATCCCCAGACCTGCTTAAACTTAGTGCGAACTGTATCCCAGTCCATGAGTTTTTTTTATACAGAAGTATTCGGCATCCATCCAAATAATTTTGCGGCACCACCAATCAAAGTCACAATTAAAGCTACCAAAACCCCACGATTAATAAATTCTTGGTTATCTATGCCTGAAATTTTTTGATCTAGGGTTTTAATTTCTCCAGACACTCTTTCCTCTAAAGCTTTAATTTCACCTGTAAGTTCTGCTTGTCCAATTTCTAACTTATTAAGTCTTTGGTTGACCTCCTCAAGTTTTTGATTAATTTCCGCAAATTGCCTGTCCATCTTTTGATTAATTTCCGCAAATTGACGCTCGACTCTTTGTTCAAAGCGTTGTAAAACTTCTTCCAGCGAATAGGTTAGGGTGGTGGGAGAGTTAGTCATAGGATTAATTATGGTTTTATCTATTTCTAAGATAAGCGATCGCCCTAAATATTTCAGGTATCACTTACAAATTCAAGGAAGATTCTAAATGTTTAATTAACGTACCTGCGGGTAAAGCACCGAGCAAATGCTGCCAAGGTAAAATTGTATCCGTTGTCCAATTAGCATAGACATAATACTCTAAGGGCGGAATTTGTCCTTTTAGTTCCTTAAATGCACGTTTATACATCCCGTCACTGGGGATTTTATGTTCTGCATATTCGTATGCTAGTTTGAGTACAGATTGAATACGGCGATCGCCTCGGGAAATTAAAGCCTGAATAATTGAATCCTTATAACTTTCAGGGCGAAAATCTATGCCTTTAGGCGCAAGATGTTTTTGTAAGTACTTGAGTTTTTTATCCCCGTGAGCATCAACTCCTAACCATTGCCACGGTGTATGGGATTTAGGGACAAAGGTACTACATCCAAAGCTAATTTTAAGCTTAGGAGCAGTTTTTTTCACAGCTAAAAGCATCTCAATGGTTTGATCGATGTCTGCATCTTCTTCTTGGGGTACTCCCACCATACCGTAGAGTTTTAAGGCACTTAGTCCTCCTGCTTGGGCATTGGCAGCAGCCTGTTGAATTTCCTCGTTATGGAGTTTTTTGTTAATAATTTGGCGCAATCTTTCGGAACCACTTTCCACAGCGATCGTCACGGAACGACTATCTCGACTACTCAAGATTTGACAGAGTTTTAAGGATAAAGTATTAGTCCGTACCGATGCTAAACTAAGGCGCACTGAGTCAAACTGGGGCTGAGCAATATAGTCGAGTAAGGTCTCAAATTCGGGATGTTGGGTAATAGAGGCACCGAGTAATCCTAATCTATTCGTCACTTTTAAGCCGCGCTCAATGGCAGGAATTAAGCTACCTTCAGCACTGGGAGTCCTAAACGGCAAAGTCAAATAGCTGGCAAGACAAAATCTACACATTTCGGGACAACTACGGGCAACCTCCACCATGTAAATATTTGACCAAGCGGCTTTTTCCGTAACTACGGTGGAAGCGGAAAGGGTATTACCTTTATGGGTTTGTTTGGTAATTGTAGCGGTGATGTCTGGGGCTATGGGTTGAATAGAAGTGATCGCCCCATCAATTCCTGCATATTTAACTTCATATAAACTTGGTACATAAATTCCTGCAACTTGACTGAGCAATCGCAATTTTTCGTGACGGGGAGCAGATCGAACCTGTTGATAATGGGCAATCATATTTCCTACCAGTTCTTCACCATCGCCAAGCAGTAAAAAATCAAACCACTCAGCAAAGGGTTCGGGATTAGCTGTAGGGACTGCACCACCTGCAAATACTAGGGGATGTTTTGAACTGCGATCGCTTTGGTTAATAGGAATACTTAAACTTTCTAAAGCCCCTAAAATATTGGCATAGTCAAGCTCCCACGAAAATGAAAATCCCAAAAGTTCAGGCGATCGGGGTAAAGGCTCATGGGTATCCGTAAACCATCGACTAACTTCCACGGTGGGTCTAGTTGCCAAGTCTGCCCACACAAACTGATAACCAAGGCTAGTAATACCAACGGTATAGGTATTGGGAAAAGCATAGATAATCCCGATCGCATTGGGATCAGGGCTACAGGGTTCAAATAGAAGCTTCTCGGAGTCGAAGTTATGATTGGACAAAGTTTTGGGATTTTTGTAAAAATATTAATCTAAAGCCCTAAGCATGATCTAAAACTCGATGAATTGCTGTTTCTGAGGTGCGTCCTTTTAGGGCAATATTTCCCGCAAACTCTGTGACAAATTTATCCTCTAAACATGCCAATGTCTCCTCACTAATTAAAATATGGTACTCCCCACCATCCACTTCTTTATTTAAGCTTTCTAAACGGGCAGCCACGTTAACCACATCGCCAATTACAGAATATTCTAGACGTTCCTTACTTCCTAAACTGCCAGCAATGACTACGCCAGTGTTGATGCCGATTCCCGTAACTGTGGGTGGTAAACCCCTTTGCATCCATGTTTGATTTAATTCTGTGAGTTTTTTGGCAATCCCGATCGCCGCACTCACAGCATTTTGAGCGTCCTTAAGCCTTTCTGCCTCAGAAATATGAGGTACAGGTACCCCAAATACCGCCATAACCGCATCGCCAATATATTTATCCACCATCCCACCGTGTTCTAAAACTACGGAAGCGATCGCTCCTAGATATTCATTGAGCCAATCTAAGGTTTCTCCGGGTTTTTGCGCCTCTGCCCCAGTACTAAAGTTCCGCATATCCGTAAACAGAACCGTTACAAATACTTCCTGTCCCGATATTCTACCCTCATGGATAAATAAATCCCGTTTATCCCAGATAATTTCCACCAATTCCTTGGACACATGGCGGGAAAAAATTCCCATTAATAATTGTCGATCCGCTTGTTCTGAGGAAAATTCATAACTAACAACTAAGGTATTAGCTAAAATCATGCCTGCGATCGCTGGGAAAAAAGGAATCCATAAAGCATTTATGAAAGCAAGATACACTAATATGCCTAAACTGCCCGCCAATACCACTAAAATTCCTAAATTCCTTAACACCTTAGGGGAATAAATTGCCAAAGCTCCACCTGCCAATGTCCATACCGCAATCCATAGAGATTCCCACCCTTGGTTCCAGACTTGAATAAATGGGCGATCATCAAGAGCTGCAGATAATAGCTGGCTCATAATATTGGCATGAACTTCTACCCCATACATGATCCCCGTATCTTCCCCTGTGCTATAGGGCGTAGAATAACTATCCTTGACACTCACCGCAGTTACGCCAATTAAAACAATGCGATCGCGCAGAATTTTGGGATCAATTTTACCCTGCAACAGATCAACAGCCGAAATATGCGTAAAAGACCTTTCCTTACCACGATAATTCAACAGAATTTGATAACCACTAGCATCAATATTATGATAGCCACCATAGTGTTTTTGTAAGCGGGGAATTGGGATCGTCCGAGACTTATTCTTAATCACAAAAGTCTGGTTTTTGGGGTCAAAATCAATGGTTGCTAAAGACTTGGTTTGTAAATATAACTTAACTGCCTGTAAAGCCAAAGAATCATAGTCCACCGCTAATAAAGCTCTGCGTGCTACCAAACCCGCATCAGTGACAAAATTGGCAAATCCTGCGTAGCTAACATCTGCTAAATCCTGAGCCAGTTCTATCCCCCTTCTATTTGCCTGCTCAATGAAGGTAACGTTGACTACGTTTTTAGCTGTTTTCATTGACTGAACTAGATTTTTACGTCCCGAACTAATGGGAATATCTAGGTATTTATCAATCACAATGACTGATGCTTTAGCATTACTGATCCTGTTAATTAAATCTGCAAATAATTGATCAGACCAGGGCCATTTACTCTGCCGCTGAATATCATCCTCACTAATTTCCACAATCACAAAGCGATCGTCTTTAAGCTCAGGTGGACGGAGCAGAAATAAATAATCTAGCCCCTTAAGCTCAACTGCCTGCCAGGCACCGAATTCCCGCATTCCCACAACGCCAATGGCAGTAGCAATAGTAATCACAGTCGCAATCACCTGCTTACGATAACGACCCGAAAAATTACCTAAGCCTAGCAATATTTGTTTTACCTGATCTGGGACAAATTTGCTATTCAGTGGCATCATGATCGTCTTCTTCTATCTCGCTAATGGATTTTTGTTCCCGTTCTCGACTGAGTTGATTTAAAAGTGATAGCACTTTACTACCCCGTTCAAAGGAGCGATCTTCTTGAAAAATCACTTCAGGGGTTCGACGTAAAGCCAACCTTTGTCCAATTTCTCGGCGAATAAATCCCGTAGCAGCGGTTAATCCTGCCATGGTTTCAGCTTTTGCCTCTTCACTACCATAAATACTGACAAAAATTTTAGTATGCTGCAAATCACCCGATACATTTACTTCGGTAACGCTGACCATGCCTGCGCCAACGCGATCATCTTTAATTTCTTGGAGTAGCATCACGCTTACCTCCCGCTTAATTAGCTCTGCCACTCGGGCAACTCTACGACTTGTAGCCATAAAAAATTGTTATCTATCTAAACAGTAATCGTGAACTCACACTTAGCACAATTGGGTAACGATCGTATCCCTAGTCACAATTTGTTAAGAATTCACGGCTATAGTAGGGCTATACTGATTACATCTAGCAGTCATCCATTAGTCTAACGATGCCATAGTCCCCACTAGTCATCACTCTAGTATATTAGGATTGCCGTAATCATGTAGGGAAACCAATTTAGCTTTAGTTTTTCCTACGTCCGCAACTTGTCAACCATTCTAATAATGAGGAGAGTCCAATGATCAATCAAACTACGATAAAAACTCCTGAGGCACTACTAAGATCAATCGAAAAACTCTACATGGATATGACTGAACCTTTAGACCCCTATATTGCCCTTGCCCTGACGAATCTTACCACAAAAATGGTGGACACTATCTATTTAATGGGCTATCAAGACGGTCAAAGAATTTCCTCTCCCACCTGCGGCTATTGCCAACCTGGTGAGTGTTTAGGTAGAGCTTTATAGTTGGAGATTAAAACTTTGCTGTAGATTTCTCCCCTCACACCTTACTATCTACAGCAAACTTACAAAAAATACCCAAAAACTAAACTAGCCCAATTAATTAACCAACTTAATTAGGCTTAGCTGGAGCAGTTGTGGATGCTGAAGCTTTAGGAAAAACCTCATCCACAAATCCTAGCTCAAACAATTGTTGATATGCTTGCTTGCCAAGGTCTCGGGTTGGTTGCTGACTACGCACCAGTTGAATTAGTAATGGTATTGCTAACTCTGGTTGATTTTTAGCTCGATAAACCAGTGCTAATTGATAGGTGGATTTATCTCGAAGTTGTGCTGCTTGTAAAGCCTTCTGGCGATGACTATCCGCAATGCGATTATCTAAACCAGTGAAAATTCCTGTAAGGTCTTGATAGAAATTAGACAGTTGGTTATAAATTTGGCGAGCATCCTGTAACTTAGAGGCTGCCAAATCATAGTTCTGCTTACTCACAGCATCCAAAGCATCAGATACAAGGCGATCAGCTCCATTAAAGCTAAAAACACTACTATCTAAAGTATTGATACCAGTAGTAGGTTTAGGATCGCTCGGTTTAGGCTGAGCTACAGCTTTACTAGAAACCACTGTTCCCAGAGAAATGATAAGCGCAAAAATTAAATTGGTACCGAGGTGTCTAACCATAGTTGCAAGGTATTTACAGCAAAATTCTAGGTCATATTAGCATTTTTAGTATTTAAGTATTTAATTTATACTGAGTCTTATATTTGTGATCTTAATTTCGGGCTTTAAGTTACTAAACTACTCCCTTGCTACTGTAAAGATACAGCTAACTTAACGGGGGAATAGGAGCGCAGACCACAATCTTTCACTAGGAAAGGAGTAAGTTTGTATAAAGATTCATAACTGAATTCAAAGATTGTGTTACACCCTGCATGGTATGCTTGCTAATAAGAAATTCTCACCGTTTTGATTCCTTGAAAGTTCTTCCTGCCAAAAGTAAAGAGTTTAAAAAGTCTAGTAAGGCGATCGCTGCTAGTAATTTGTCTTCAAGTTCCGTAGATGATTATGAAAGCTTAAAGCTAAAGCTATTTATCATTACTCTTGCCCTAGCAGGCTTCATCTTTTTGGCGGTAGTTGGCTTCTATGGTTTAGGTGTCGCTCTAAATTATTTGTTAGGCGCGTGCACTGGTGTGGTTTACTTAAAAATGTTGGCGAAAAGTGTAGATGAGCTGGGTAAGACAAGAAAACGTCTGGGGTATTCCCGTTTTGGAGTATTTATCGCCGTGTTTATCTTAGCTGCTCGGCTCCATCAGTTACAAATTTTGCCAATTTTTTTGGGATTTATAACTTATAAAGCTGCAGTATTAGTAATTTTGACTCAGGATTTACTACCTATGCCAAAATCTGATACCAATCAAAAATAGCACTCCTAAAAGATAATCAATACTCGCGTAGACTTACTCGTGTATAAGTAAGTAAATTTAAATATGATAAATCAACTATTGTCATACTCTCACTTCACTAATTTTGCTGCCCTAGAAGTAGGAAAGCACTTTTACTGGCAGATTGGCAGTTTAGAAGTCCATGGACAGGTTCTAATCGTTAGTTGGATCGTAATTGGTGTACTAGTTTTAGCCTCGGCGATCGCTACCAGCAATATCCAACTTATTCCTGTAGGGTTTCAAAACTTTATGGAATATGCACTTGAATTTGTACAGGGTATTGCAAAAGATCAGATTGGAGAAAAAGAGTATCGAGCTTGGGTGCCTTTTGTGGGTAGTTTATTTCTATTCATTTTTGTATCCAATTGGTTGGGAGCGCTGGTACCATGGAAGCTAATAGAACTTCCTGGTGGAGAGCTAGCTGCCCCTACTAGTGATATCAATACTACAGTCGCCCTAGCTTTACTTGTATCTGCTTCTTATTTTTATGCTGGACTTAGTCGCAGAGGACTAGAATATTTCTCCAGATATGTCCAATCATCTCCCTTACTCCTTCCTCTGTGGGTTTTAGAAGATTTCACAAAACCTCTCTCCCTAAGTTTCCGTCTTTTTGGAAATATATTAGCAGACGAACTAGTGGTTGGGGTTCTAGTCCTTTTGGTACCACTATTTGTGCCGTTGCCTGTGATGATTTTAGGGCTGTTTACCAGTGGGATTCAAGCTCTGATTTTTTCAACTCTGGCAGCTTCTTACATTGGTGAAGCCATGGAAGGACATGGTGAAGAAGAGCATGAGCATGCTTAGCTCAGTTGACTAGTTAGACAAGAAGTCTAACAATATATTGCCAATCGAAACACATAATTACACTTAAATTAAAAGGAAAAACATCATGGATCCATTAATTGCCGCCGCTTCTGTTCTTGCTGCTAGTATTGCTATTGGTTTAGCTGCTGTTGGACCTGGTATCGGTCAAGGTACCGCTGCTGGGCAAGCTCTGGAAGGTATTGCTCGTCAGCCTGAAGCTGAAGGTAAAATTCGCGGAACCCTTCTATTGAGTTTGGCTTTTATGGAAGCTCTGACTATTTACGGGCTGGTTATAGCTCTAATCTTATTATTTGCTAACCCTTTTGCTGCTTAGTTTTTCGGTCTAATCGGTATGGCAATCTGGGGAAACTTCTCTGGGTTGCTACCTACTGAAAATACTTAAATTGCTACCTAACTCCCATGACACTTTACTCAACACCTTTATTAACGGTTTTATTAGCGGTTGAGTCCGCAGAATCCAGTGGTGGCTTGTTTGACTTCGATGCGACTTTGCCAATAATGGCTGCGCAAATTTTAATACTAGTGGCAGTCTTAAATAAAATTTTCTTTAAGCCTTTAACTAAAGCAATTGATGATCGAAATGATTATGTGCGCACGAATATTGCTGGAGCTAAGGAGCGATTAGAAAAGGCTAAATTAGTAGCTGCACAGTATGAATCTGAATTAGCTGAAACTCGTAAATCATCTCAAGCCTTGCTTTTAGCTGCTCAAAGTGATGCTAATAAAATTCGAGCCGAACAGATCGCTGCTACCTTAGCGGAGTCTCAAGCCCAAGTTGCCGCAGCAAAAGCTGAAATTGAACAACAGAGATCAGAAGCTATAGCTGCTTTAGATGTCCAAGTAGATGTTCTCAGTCGCCAAATTTTGGAAAAACTGCTTGGGAATCTGGTGAATAGCTGAGGAAAATTATGACTAACAACTTATTTTTATTTGCAACTGAGATCGCAGAACATTCTGGTTTTGGTATTAACACTGATATTTTTCAAACTAATTTGATTAATATTGTGATTATTTTGGGGCTTTTAGTTTATAGCGGTAGAGGCTTTTTGGGTAAAATTTTGTCCCAGCGTCTCGAAAGTATTGAAACTGCAATCAAAGATGCAGAGACACGAAAGCTTAAAGCTGAAGAACAATTAAAAGAACAACAGCAAAAACTTGCAGAAGTTAAATTGGAATGCGATCGCCTAAAATTACAAGCAGAAATTGATGCCAAGGCAGCTAGTGAAGCTATATTAGCAACAATTGCCAGTGATATTGAGCGACTAAAAGTTTCCGCATCTCAAGAATTAGCTTCAGAACAGGAACGCATAATTATTCAACTGAGACAGCAAGTAGCACAAAAAGCATTAGCACAGGTTAAAGCTTATTTTGATCAAGGCTTATCTGATAGTACTCAACAACAACTTGTGGATCGGAGTATTAGTCTTCTAGTAAATGGAGGGGCGAGATGAAAAGTGGTTCTTTTAGTCAGGCAATTGTTGAACCCTATGCCGATGCTTTAATGGCAGTTGCACAAGAACACAACTTAGTTGAGGCATTTGGTAATGATATTCAAGTCATCCTAAATACTCTAGAAGCATCAGAAGATTTTAAGAAACTGCTGCTTGCACCTCTAATCCCTGAAAGTGTGAAGAAGGATTTGCTAAATTCTCTATTTGCAAATCAGGTTAATCCCTTTATAGCCAGTTTTCTTAATCTACTGGTTGAACGCCGTCGCATTTTATTCCTAGAGCCAATTTGCTTGAAATTTCAGGAACTATTACGCAAAAAAAACCGAATAGCATTAGCTGAGATTTCTACGGCAGTTGGACTTAGTGATCCTCAGAAGGAAGCTTTGACCAAAAAAGTTCTGGAATTAACTGGAGCGGCGAGTGTTGAACTGGCAATTAAGCTTAATCCAGATTTGATCGGTGGGGTAATTATTAAAGTTGGTTCGCAGGTAATTGATGCCAGTCTTCGGGGACAGCTTCGGCGTTTAACCACTGGCTTATTGGCAAATATTTAGTTGAATATAAAAGTATTGAGTAAAAAACTATGGTAGCTATTAGACCAGACGAAATCAGTAATATTATCAAGCAACAAATCGAGCAATATAATGAACAGTTGCAGGTTTCTAATGTTGGAACCGTTCTGCAAGTTGGAGACGGAATTGCTCGGGTATATGGCTTAGAAAAGGCGATGTCCGGGGAATTATTAGAATTTGAGGATGGCACTGTTGGTATTGCCCTTAACCTTGAAGAAGATAATGTCGGAGCAGTATTAATGGGAGCAGGGCGAGAAATTGCCGAAGGAAGCTCAGTTAAGTCCACTGGTAAAATTGCTCAAATTCCCGTTGGTGATGCCTTTATTGGTAGAGTTGTTGATGCGCTTGCCCGTCCCATTGATGGTAAAGGTGAAATTAAGAATTCTGACTTCCGACTGATTGAATCTCCTGCCCCAGGTATCGTTGCCCGTAAATCCGTATTTGAACCCCTACAGACTGGGATTACAGCAATTGATGCCATGATTCCCGTTGGTCGTGGACAAAGAGAATTGATTATTGGCGATCGCCAGACTGGGAAGACTGCCGTTGCCGTGGATACGATTCTTAACCAAAAAGGTGAAGATTGTATTTGCGTTTATGTAGCGATCGGGCAAAAAGGCTCTACGGTGGCTAATGTTGTTAACATCCTTAGAGAAAATGGTGCCTTAGATTACACGATCGTTGTTGCTGCAAATGCCAATGATCCTGCCACCTTACAGTACTTAGCCCCCTATACAGGCGCATCTTTAGCTGAATACTTTATGTATCAAGGCAAAGCCACCTTAGTTGTTTATGACGATCTATCTAAGCATGCCCAAGCCTATAGACAAATGTCTTTACTGCTCCGCCGTCCGCCCGGTCGTGAAGCATATCCTGGTGATGTTTTTTATCTCCACTCCCGTTTGCTAGAACGTGCAGCTAAGCTAAGTGATAATCTAGGTGGTGGGTCAATGACAGCATTGCCAATTATTGAAACTCAAGCAGGAGACGTATCTGCATATATTCCTACCAATGTAATTTCCATTACTGACGGACAAATTTTCTTGTCATCTGATCTGTTTAACTCTGGGATTCGTCCTGCCATTAATCCTGGTATCTCGGTTTCACGGGTTGGTTCTGCCGCCCAAATTAAAGCCATGAAACAGGTGGCAGGTAAAATTAAGCTGGAGTTAGCTCAATACGATGACCTAGTAGCATTTGCTCAATTCGCCTCTGATTTGGATAAAACCACCCAAAACCAGCTAGCCCGTGGACAAAGACTGCGTGAACTCCTGAAACAGCCTCAGTATTCTCCCCTTGTTGTCAGCGATCAAGTTGCCATTATTTACACTGCGATCAATGGCTACCTGGATGATATCCCCGTGGAGAAAGTAACAGCTTTTAATAAGGGTTTCCGCAATTACTTGGCTACCAGCAAGCCTAGATATGCAGAATTAGTTAAAGCTGAGAAAAAGATCGGTGAAGAAGCAGAAGGTATATTAAAAACAGCGATCGCCGAATTTAAAAAGACCTTTCTAGCTGCTTAATTCTGTCTAACTAGTTTATTTCTGATTTATTTTTGGTTTTATTTTTCATAAGAGGTTGGGGCTTAATACTCTACCTCTTTAATTTTTAGAACTTGATTTTTAGAATCTTTGCTAAACTTTAATCTCAGAACGGGTAATGTTTGCGTTAATTTAGCCCAGCAGATATGGCAACAGCAGTATTTAAACAAGTCACGAGAAACCTTGGTAATCTCTGCCTAGGGGGGATGTTAATAGGTGGTTCAGCCCTAGCAGGTGCCTTAGTTGGTTTAGCAGTTAGCTTTAATGACTTGCCCGATGTTCGCATACTGAAAGGCTACACTCCCGCTGAGACCTCTTATTTTTATGATATTAATGGTGAGCTCATAGCTCGTCTGCACGGAGATGTGAATCGGGAAGTAGTTCCCCTAAGTCGAATATCACCTAATCTAAAGCGTTCAATCTTGGCGATCGAGGATGCTTACTTCTATTCCCATAATGGAATTAATCCAGCGGGGATTATCAGAGCTACCCTAGTTAATTTGAGATCAAGAGAAACCCTAGAGGGTGGTTCTACTCTTACCCAACAACTGGTAAAAAACCTATTTCTCTCTTCAGAGCGCAGTATTAATCGCAAGGTTGCTGAAGCAGTCTTAGCAATGCGAATCGAGCAGGTTTTTACTAAAGATCAAATTTTAGAGATGTATCTAAACCAAGTGTATTGGGGCAGAAATACCAATGGAGCGGAAACTGCTGCCCAAAATTACTTTAACAAGAGTGCGGCAGATTTAACCTTAGCAGAAGCGGCGATGATGGCAGGAGTGGTGCAAGCACCTTCCGTATTTAATCCTTTGGATAACTATAAAACGGCAAAATTTCGACAAGGTCTGGTCTTGGACAGATTAGAAGAATTAGGATGGGCAACGCCTGCAGAAGTTAAAGCTGCCAAGGCTGCGGAGATTAAACTAGGAAAAGGTACCTCGTATCAAGCCAGTCAGGTTCCCTACGTTAGCCAAGCCGTTTCATCAGAGTTAGTAGAAAAATTTGGACAGGACTTGCTGTTAAAGGGTGGTTTACGAGTGCAGACGACCATTGATTTAAAATTGCAACGCATTGCTGAGCAAGTTATAAACCAAGGGCATAGGGATTTACAAAACTATGGTGCTAACGCCAAGCAAATTGCACTTGTGGCGGTTGATCCAAAGACTGGATTTGTGAAAGCACTAGTGGGAGGGGTTGGCTCCTACGAGCAGAATCAATTTAATCGGGCAGTGCAATCAAGACGACAAATTGGCTCTACTTTTAAACCTTTTGTTTATTACTCAGCTTTTAGTACGGGTAACTATACTCCAGACTCGGTGATCGATGACTCACCCGTAAATTATCCCGATGGGAATGAATTATATTCTCCGCGCAACTATGATAATACTTTTATGGGCGGCATCAGTATTCGTCAGGCTGTGGCAATGTCTAGAAATATTCCAGCAATTAAGTTAGGACAATTTGTGGGCTTAAAAAAGGTGATTGCAGATTGTCGGAAGCTGGGAATTGTCAGTCCCCTTGATCCAGTGGTATCTTTGCCCCTAGGCTCAGCAGACTTAACTTTATTAGAAACAGCAGGTGCCTATGCTACTTTTGCCAATGGGGGTTATAAAAATAAAATCACTCTGATAGCAAGAGTTACGGATAGTACGGGTAAGGTGGTTTTAGACAATAGTCCTAAGCCGACTTTAGTACTTGATCCCTATGCGGTTGCTGAAGTTACAGATGTTTTAAGGGGCGTGATTACAAGTGGAACCGGGACTCAGGCTATTTTAAGTGGTGGTCGTCCCGTCGCAGGAAAAACTGGAACTACTTCTGATTTTCGTGACGCTTGGTTTGTGGGCTATGTGCCACAGCTAGCAACAGCGATTTGGATTGGTAATGATGACTACTCCCAAATGTCCCATGGCGTAACTGGTGGAGTTTATGTGGCTCCAATTTGGCGAAATTTTATGGAAAAGGCATTGGCGGGAGTTGCCATTGAAAACTTTGTTTCTCCATCTGATGTAACTGCAAAAAAATAGTGCTGAAAAATAACTTTATCTGAAATATGGGGAAATTTGTAATTCGATTATTGGTTATTAGTGGGGCGATCGCCTATTTAATTAAGCAAGGAGCTATATATTTGCCGAGTTTTAGTCAGATCGATCTAAATACCATGGCAATTACGGCGATCAGTATCCCTGTGGTAATTTATGCCTTGATATTACTGTGGAGAGGTTAAGTTAAGGGAGTTTTCGATCAAATCTATCTCAAGAAAAGGGTCGCAGGGCGAAGCCCCGTCTTGGTTTTTGCATTTTTAGCTCTGGCACAACTATTCATAATTTACTGTAGATTTATCAAAATTAATAACTGACTTAGCTAAAGCCAATAAATTTCTAACTTGGTTAATGTCCTTATCCCCTGGTGCTTTTTCCACGCCGCTAGAAACATCAATCCCATCGGGCTGCAGTTGAGCGATCGCTACTTTCACATTTTGCTCAGATAAACCACCCGCCAGCCACCATTGGCAACTAGGTCTAAAATTCTTTAAAATTTCCCAATCTATAGTTTTTCCCGTACCGCCAGCAATTTTAGGATCATAGGCATCCAGTAATAGTACATCTACATACTGAGAATATAAGATAGCTTGATCAATGCTTTGGGAATTTTTTACCCTAAATGCCTTAATTAGCTTGATTTCGGCAAATTCTGACCTGATTTTTTGACAGAATTCTATGGATTCATGTCCGTGAAGCTGAACAGCATTTAACTTACCACTATATGTTGAAATATATTCAATTTCGGCATCTAGAAACACGCCAACATGATTAATATCGTAGTTCTGGGTAGCACTAGTAATTATTTCAACCTGCTGGGAGGTAACAAAACGGGGAGAGGATTCAACGCAAATATATCCTAGATAGTCTGCTCCTAAATGGGCGATCGCCACAGCTTGTTCAGGTATAGTAATTCCACAAATCTTAACATCCATAATTCATCTATTTTAAGTATTCTTGCGGAGTGCGGTTAATTACCTATCAAAGGTACAATTAGTTTTAATTATTAATTTAATTTTTATCGCGGGAGAACTTACTATTCATGCTCACTCTCAAAATTGTTGTTTACATTACCGTAATTTTCTTTGTTGGATTATTTATATTTGGATTTTTAAATAGTGATCCATCTCGTAATCCTAGTGGTAGAGACTTAGACTAAGCTTGTTAAAATTAAATACCCCCATGGTTGCTAACCGACTATTTAATAGCGATTGGCGGCTACTACTCAAGCTTAGACCCTATGCTCAACGTAGTACCAAAGATTTAGTAATTTCGTTAATCCTATTAGTACCTTTAGCGATCGCTAATGCCATACAACCGATATTAGTACAGCAGGGCATTGATGGACCGATTGCCAAAGGTGACTTAATTGGTTTGTGGTGGTTATGTCTATTGGTTGGTTTTACAGTTCTGGTTCGTCTAGGGTTGCAATCATGGCAGGGCTACTTAGTGCAGAAAGTAGGACAGAATATTACTGCGGATATTCGCAAAGATCTGTTTGCCCATGTTACTTTGCTGTCCACAAGTTTTTTTGATCGTACGCCAGTGGGCAGATTAATTACCCGCTTAACCAGTGATGTGGAAGCCTTAGGTGATGTGTTTGCTACTGGGGCAGTTGGGATTTTTAGCGATCTTGCCTCTTTAGGTGTTACCGCCATATTTATGTTTTGGTTGCGTTGGGATTTAGGGTTAATGCTGACTCTGATGATTTTCCCAATCACAGGATTGATTATTTACTTTCAGCATGAGTATCGTAAAGCCAACTTTAAAGCAAGAGATAAACTTTCTGACCTCAATGCAATTCTTCAAGAAAATATAATTGGGGTAGGGATTGTTCAACTTTTTAGACGAGCGCAGCTTAATTCCAGTCAGCACTATGCCGTAAATCAGCAGTATGTTACTGAGGTCAATAATACAATCTTCCATGATTCCGCAGTATCGGCAACCTTAGAATGGATTTCTTTAATTGCGATCGCTGGAGTGTTATGGCTGGGCGGTGGACAAGTAATTCAAAAACAATTAACCTTCGGTGAACTGTCAGCGTTTGTGTTGTTTTCCCAAAGATTGTTTGAACCATTACGCCAACTGGCAGAAAAATTTACGACAATTCAATCTGGATTCACGGCGATCGAGCGCATAACCGCAGTCATGAATGAACCCATTGAAATTCGTGATCCCGTTAACCCTAAATCTTTACCAGTAGATGGGAAAGGTGAGATTCGATTTGAGAATGTTTGGTTTGGCTATAAACCCGATGAATATGTATTAAAGAATTTGAGTTTTGCGATCGCTCCTGGCGAAAAAGTAGCATTAGTTGGTCCTACTGGAGCAGGAAAAAGTTCGATTATTCGCTTATTATCTAGGCTTTACGAACCAGTTAAGGGCAGAATTTTAATTGACGGGATCGATATTAAAGACATTACACAGCTAGAATTAAGACGTTATTTAGGAGTGATTTTACAGGATGTATTTCTGTTTTCGGGTAATGTCAAAGATAATATTACCCTTGGAGATGATTACAGTTTAGAGGAGACGATCGCTGCCGCTAAAGTCATGAATGTCGATGAGTTTATCCAAGCACTGCCCCAAGGCTATGAATCTCAAGTGCGAGAACGGGGGACAAATTTGTCGGGTGGACAGAAACAACTATTGGCGTTTGCCCGAGCAGCAGTACGCGATCCAAGGGTTTTAATTCTGGATGAGGCAACTGCTAGCCTAGATGTAAATACAGAATACTTAATCCAAAAGTCCCTGCAAAATTTATTGATCGGACGTACTACTATTATCATCGCCCACCGTCTATCGACAATTCGCCATGTTGATCGCATTTTAGTGCTTAAACAAGGAGAAATAGTTGAATCTGGTAGTCATGAGCAATTAATCAGTGCCGAGGGGCTATATGCTAATTTATATAGCCTAGAAATGTTGGCACTTTCCTAACCCCAAAGCTTAGATTTAGATAACTCCAAAATAATAAGTTCACTAACTACACTGATATCTCTGATGAAGCTGATAGCAGTTTATCGGTATTATAGTAATGATACTGGTAGTAATATGCAGAATCTTGAGAATTAACATCATTGATCACCAGTCCTAAAATATTAAGCTCTGATTGATCTAAAATTGCTCTCGTTCTGATGGCAGCGCCAGAATCAAGTACCTCAGGTCTAGCTACAATTAATACTCCATCAGCTATCCGCCCTAAGACAATGGCATCAGCAACAGCCAGTACTGGTGGCGTATCTAAGATTACATAGTCATATGCGCGAGACCAATCACCGATTAAGTTAGTCATGTGCTGTGAGTCAATTAAAGTCAATGGGTCTGGAGGTAGAACTCCACTTGAAAGAATATCTAAATTAGGAACTACTGATTCTAAAACCGTTTCTAGTTGAGTTTCTCCAACTAAAATATTACTCAAGCCAGAGGCATTTCCTAGTCCCCATATTTTATGCTGAGATGGTCGGCGCATATCCACATCCACTAATAAAACCCTTTTCCCTAACTGGGCGATCGCTACGGCTAAATTAGCTGATACTGTAGATTTTCCTTCACCTGGAACTGAACTTGTAATAACAATGGCTTTAATTTGGCGATCAGAATTTAAAAATCTTAAACTTGTTTGTAACATCCGATATGCTTCACTGGCAGGGGCGCGGGGATTATCACGGACAAACACAGTTAAGGCAGTAGTATTTTCTGGTTCGCTCACCGCATTTAAAATGGAAATCTTAAAACTTTCTAAACTAGATGCAAAACTACGATAGGCTTTGGACTTACGAATTTTAAGGTAGAGCTTACTAAGCACAGATTCAGGATTTCTAAGCACAAAAGCTGGTAAATTTTCTAGTTTTCTAGTTGCAAAGTTAGGCAGTATACCCAGTAATGGATAGCCAAAGAGCCGTTTTATATCCTCACCACTTCTGAGTAAGTTATCTCGACTATTAAGGAGCAGAGCGACAGAGATAGCGGCAACTATACCTAGGACTGCACCAGTTGTTAAGTTGTTACTAATTTTGGGCGAAATTGGCACACCTGATGGGACTGCGGGCGAAAGGATACGTGCATTTCCAATATTCTGCTCCTCTGTTAGTTGAATGTCCTGTTGTTTTACTAACAGACCTTCGTAGGCAGTGCGGCTAATCTCAACCGCTCTCTGTAGTACAAGCAGTTGTTGCTCTAACTTGGGAATATTTACTAATCTTTTCTGGTACTCAATAAATGAGTCATTAATAGTGGCAATTTGCTTCTCTAGCCCGACGCGCTCAATTTCTTTTGTTACTAATTGGGTAATTAGTTCTAATTGGGCACCGCCTATTTGCAAATCCTGATCAGATATAAGCTCATTGGTTCCTAAAGTTTCTTTTATTCGCTGTTGTAATAGTTTTTGAATAGGTGCCCTTTGCTCCATGAGCACTGTAATCGTGGGATAGTTATCTGTGTAGGTAGCTCTTAGAGTAACTAGTTGGGAATCTATCTTTTGAAGATCGGAAAGGGTCTCTTGTACTGGTTTAGACGCAGATAGTTTTGTTAAAATTATAGCTTGCTCACTTGTAAATCCGAGACGGGTGCGTATGTCATTAATTTCACTATTAACTTTGGCAAGATCAGATTTGCTGGCTGTAATCTGTGTATCAAGGCTCGTTACTGCTGCAACTGCTGACTGTGCCTCTGCTTCGGGGAGATATGCTTTGTTAACTTCTTTGAATCTACGCAGAGCTGCTTCTGCTTGTCTTAAGGAAATTTGTAGTTTAGGTAACTGCTCGTCAATAAATTTACGCGCACTAGCAGTATCCTCTCGATTAGTTAGTAGATCATTATCAATATAACTCTTCATTAGACCATTGACTATTTTTGCCGCATCTTGAGGGCTTGAACTTAGATAGGAAACTTGAATTACATCGGTGTATTTAATAACATCAAGAGAGAGTGGCTTTAAAAAAACATCGTTATCAAGTGGAAGAGCCAAAGCCTTGATTGTTTGGGCAACCACAGGGGTGGAACGAATCACCTGCAATTGAGTATAACGAGGGTCACCTGCCACCGTGTCAGAGATTTGAGCTACGGAATTTACTCCAGTTAGGGTATTAGATTGCCTTTGAGATTTGAAGAGTAATGATCCTGTGGCTTGATAAATTGGTTTTTCTTGAAAGGTAAGGAATGCTGAAACTCCAAATACTAGACTGAATATACTAATTTCTAAAAACCAGTAGCGACGTACTATGGATAGAAGTTCAAACAGGGGATTTTTATCTTCTGCTGGGGATTGGTTCATAAGTCAAGTACAAGATTAGAATTTAACAGCCTATATTACACTTGGTGGACTTAACAAGTATAAACATAGAAGTATGATTTGATAAAAGTTACATATATGGCGGTGTTTTTATTTATACTCAGTTAGCTAAGTAGAATATTGTATATACGGTTCAGCCCAAAAAGTTCCAATAGTTTACAGCAAAATGAGTTTTTACAGTGCGATCGAGATCATCGACTGCAAAGAAGAGTTAATTAAAATCCCTGATACGTTTCTTTTTATGGAGCCCCATGCCTACGAAAAATTGGGTGCTCCCTACGGTTTGCGATCGCCTTTTTATTTAAGGTTAGGAGTTGTCAAAAGATTGGAAATTGCCCTTACTAATCTACATAAACAGCATCCAACGTGGCGGATTAAAATATTTGATGCCTATCGTCCTGTGGCAGTGCAAGAATTTATGGTCAACCATACAAAACAGCAACTGATTCAGGAGCTAAATATAGATATAAACGATCCGATCCAAGTCCAAGCAGTTATGACTAAGGTTTATCAGTTTTGGGCAGTGCCTAGCCTTGATCCAACTACTCCACCTCCTCACAGTACTGGGGCTGCGGTTGATTTAACTTTAGTCGATGAAAATGGCAAAGACGTAGATATGGGGGGAGAAATTGATGAAATTAGCGATCGCTCAAAACCTCAATACTATAAATTAGCTACTACTTCTGAGCATAGACAATTTAATCAGCATCGACAGTTATTGTGGGATTGTATGAGGTATGCTGGATTTCAACGGCATCCCAACGAATGGTGGCACTTTTCCTATGGCGATCAAATGTGGTGTTGGCTAGAAAATGCTGCTAATCCAGACCTTCAACCTCAGACGGCACGGTATGGTAGAGCCTAGGATATAATTTCCCCATCTTGAATGTGAATGATCCGCTTAGTTTGCGCCGCAATATCTGGTTCATGGGTAACTATGATGATAGTAATACCCTGTTCATTAAGCTCAGTTAAAAGTTCCATTACTTCTTGGGATGTTTTGGTATCCAATGCCCCAGTTGGTTCATCTGCTAATACTAAGGCAGGTCGATTAATTAAGGCACGGGCGATCGCTACTCTTTGTTGTTGTCCCCCTGAAAGTTGACTAGGACGATTAGATAAACGACTGGCTAGACCAACTCTGGTTAGTGCCTGGATGGCTCGTTCTCGGCGTTTTTGCGGTGGGACATTAGCATAGATCATCGGCAACATTACATTTTGTAGGGCTGTGGATCGAGCTAAGAGATTAAATTGTTGAAATACAAAACCAATTCTCTGATTCCGAATATAGGCAAGGCGATCGTCATTGAGGGTAGTGAGATTTTTACCTTCGAGGAAATATTTGCCAGAGGTGGGGCGATCAAGGCATCCAATAATGTTCATGAGCGTGGACTTGCCTGAACCAGAGGCTCCCATGATTGCTAAAAACTCACCCTCATTAATTGATAGATTAATATGCTTGAGGACAGGCACATTCATGGTTTCAAGGCGATAGGACTTAGTAATCCCTTGCATTTCAATCATTGCTGCCATAATTTGAGATTAAATATGCTTTGGCAAATATTTTGGTAAATATATAGTCTGATTTATTAGCAATAAAGTTCAATTAAAAATTATTGTGCTTTTTAGCTTTATGCGGCACGAAAGAAATATCAAACCAGAACGGGTCTTTTCCCTGCGATCTTGCTTTATCCGTTTTTTCTTGAGGGTGCGACCTCCACTTGATGAACCATTACTGCATAAGGATTCTGACTTTAGGTAATTTAGACTCGATGAAAGGCTTAACAAGCAAGGCTTTTGCAAATCTTAGAAAGTATCATATTTATCATATTAAGGTCGTACCCTAGACTGCAATAATTACCTTATTTGGTGGACTTATAAATATTGGCATAGTTTAGCTGTTGGGTAGGTTCCACCTTTAAGCCTTTAATTTGCGATCGCCCAAAGGCATATTCTTTGTTTTGCCACAGGGGGATAAACGGCACATCACGGGCAAGAATTTCTTGAATTTCTATAAGTAGAGCGGAACGTTTTTGGGGATTTAATTCAATGCGTTGCGTGGAGATGAGATCATTAATTTCAGGGTTGTAGTAAAAAGCTCCTTGATATTGCGATCGCCCCTTAATACATCCGTTTTGGAGATTACCTTGATCGCAGGTGAGAAAAGGCTGGAGGAAATTATCTGGATCAAATATATCGGGAACCCAATCTAAGAAGAATGTGGGATATACGCCCTGATCTAAGTATCCATAGGCAGTGGTAGTATCAACTTTTTCTAATTTAATTTCTAAAATTTTACCGACATCACGGGTGATCGCTGCCTTGAGCGTACTTAAAACTAAATCGCCATTGCCTGCATATTTCGGAGCATACCAAAAGCTAACTTGGGCGGGATTAGTGTCGCTGTATCCTGCTTCGGTTAAAAGTTTTCTTGCTAATTTGCCGTTACCATCACCGTAGAGATTTTGAAAAGTGGGTTTATAGTCACTCAAAGTTTTAGGGACAAGACTATAAAGGGGAATACGTTGATTTTGAAAAACTCGTTCTGCTAATAGGGGGCGGTTAATGGCAGCAGCGATCGCTTGGCGGACTTTAATATGATCTAAGGGGGACTGCTTAACATTTAGTACCATATATAAAATTACCGAACCCTGATTAGAGGCAATATTCCATCCGTATTTATTGGCATTTACTTCCAAGTTATGAATCTGGGCGGGACTAAGGGTTTGCCACGCTACATCCACACCGCCAGTCTTAAAAGAGTTGAGTAAATTGGCATTAGAAGATATGAATTGCAGGTCTATGCCAGCATTTTTAGGTTTTTCGCCCCAATAGTCAGAGAAGGGATTTAGTCTTAAAATATTACCTTCAATGTATTCTGCGACCTGATATACGCCTGTACAAATTGCCTGATTAGGTAAAAATCCTGAACTATTCCCATAGGCTTTAGGTGAAATGGCGGCAGCTCCAGTAAATGCCAGGAGTTTTGGGAAAAATTGCGATCGCTCCTTTAAGGCAATTTCTAGCTCGGTGGGATTAATCGCTGTAACTGATTTAACAATATCTGCCAACAAAAAAGCGGGCGCACCACCAAGTTTAATAAAGCGATTCAAAGAAAAAGCCATTGCCGAAGCATTAAAATCTGTCCCATCATGAAACTTGATCCCAGACTTAAGGGGAATACGATAGGTTAAGCCATCATCACTAATTGCAGGAAAATCAGCAGCGAGTTCGGGAATTAAATCCGTAGTTCCAGGTTTATAGGTATAAAGGCGATCGCAGACATTAAATAAAATATTCCCCGACAGTAAATCATAGGCATCGGCAGGATCAAGGGTGCGAATAGTACTGGTGGTGCCGATTGTAATTCGACCTGTTGGGTTATTGGCGACTTGGGAATTATTACAGCCAAATAGTAGAGCAGAAAAAAAGCCGACTAACAAAATGCTAATCAGCCCACCATAAAAATACTTAATGCTTGATCGCAAATTTATGAACCTTGACATCAAATCTCCAGTAGCTCAATCAAAGTTTAATCATATCAGGACTATTTGCATACTATTTTTAGATACTTTCTACAAAATTATGGATAAAAATTAAGAACAAAAAACTTTAAAACAACTTTGCGATCGCTGGCTTTGTAACTTTGCCCATGGGATTGCGGGGTAGCTCAGGTAAAATTAAAATCTGACTTGGCACTTTATAAACTGCTAAATGCTGCTTTGCCCAACTGCGAAAATCGGATAATGGCAACTCAGGTGCTGGTGATTTTAAAACCATTGCGGCACAGACTCGTTCACCCCATTCAGGATCATTAACTCCAACAACAGCGCATTCTTGAATATGGGGATGGGTTCTGATTACTTCTTCGATTTCCAATGCCGAAACTTTATAACCGCCCGTTTTTATAATATCAACGCTGATTCTGCCTAAAATGCGGTAGTTACCATCTTCACATACAGCTAAGTCACCTGTGCGAAACCAGCCATCGATAAAGGCTTTAGCTGTTGCCTCTGGATTTTGCCAATATTCTAAAAATACTCCTGCTCCCTTAACTTGAATTTCTCCTGCGCTTTCCCCTTGTTCTTGAATTAATCGCACTTCCACATTTGGTAACGGTTGACCCACATAGCCTGCCAAGCGATCGCCCTGCACAGGATTAGATAAAGCCATCCCAATTTCCGTCATCCCGTAGCGTTCTAATAAAAAATGCCCTGTGATCCTTTGCCAAGTTTCTAAAACTGATTTGGGTAAAGCTGCCGATCCAGATACCATTAGGCGCAATTGGTTAGCACTGGCGGATAGTTCCTGTTGTTTTTGTTTAGATGCCTTTTGCCAAGCGGAAATTAGCTTTACATAAATGGTCGGCACTGCCATAAATAGGGTTAAATCCCCTGCGCAAATCCGATGCCAAACCAGTTCAGGATCAAATTTAGGGATGATCACACATTCCGCCCCCACCCACAATGCACAGAGTAAAACATTAACAATGCCATGAATATGATGGAGGGGTAAAACGTGGAGAATGCGATCACTTGACTGCCATGCCCAAGCCGTCACTAGACTAGTAATCTGTGCCTCAAGGTTAGCGTGGGTGAGAACTACTCCTTTAGGTTTTCCAGTAGTACCACTGGTATAAAGAATTAAGGCAGGTCGGGTAGTTTCAATTTTGGGAAGATGATTAAAGGCTGATTCTGCCACAGATTCAAAAACTGGTTCAAAAAAATTACAAGTCAAGATAAATCGTAAATTATGAGTGTGGGCGATCGCCTGTAAAGTAGCAGCAAAATCGGGATGGGCAATAACTACTGAGGCTCCAGTATTCCTAATCACATACTCTAATTCAGGTAAAGGATGAACCACACACAAAGGCACGGCAATACCCCCCGCTCGCCAAATTCCCCATAAAGTTGCTACATAATCAAAGCCAGAGGGAATTAAAAAGGCTATTCGTTGATTTTGTAAATCCTGATTATTTTCTAGTAAAACCCTAGCTATTTGTTGGGAAACAGTAAGTAAATCTTGGTAAGTAAATTTCTGTTCAGTTTCTTTTTTGCTAACGGCAATCGCGATATTTTGACTAAATTCTTGCGCTCTACTAATTAATGGAAGAAATGGCAGATTCACGGTTTTTTACCCGATTTGATCACTCTCAGCATATATTAATCTGTGTTGGCATCCTATTGTAAGCTTACGCAGTAATGAAAATTAGTCGTCGTCAGTTGTTATTTTTGGGCGGTGTAGTTGGTGGAGGAATTATCACTGGTGCTGCCCAGAGAGTTTTATCTAGCTCTAGTAATGTATCTAGTATTTCCAATGTTCCGCAGGTAAAATCTGAATCTATCCCATCATCTAATGCGATCGCTAAAGTTCCGATTGCGCCCAAGGGTTTGTTTGCGCCTGTGCGTGGAGATGTGCGAATTTTAGTAATTAGCGATCTAAATAGTGCCTATGGTTCTACCGATTACGAACCCCAAGTTACTCAATCCATCCAAATGATTCCTGATTGGCAGCCAGATTTAATTCTTTGTGGCGGGGATATGGTGGCGGGACAGTATCCTTCCCTAACTAAAGCTGAAATTGAGGCGATGTGGGCAGGATTTGATCGATATATTGCCAAACCCATTCGCCAGACTAAAATTCCCTACGGATTTACCATTGGTAACCATGATGCTTCAGGGGCATTATCCGTTACTGGCAAGTTTTTATTTGGTAACGAACGAGACCTAGCATCCGCCTATTGGAATAATCCCCAAAATGATCCTGGGTTAAAATTTGTGGATCGGGCAGGTTTCCCTTTTTATTACACCTTTGAGCAGAATAATATTTTTTACCTAGTATGGGATGCTTCCACAGGGCAAATTCCTAAAACCCAGTTGGTATGGGTAGAGAAAGCCTTAGCTAGTACAGCCGCCCAAACCGCTAAAATGCGGATAGCGATCGGACATTTACCCCTCTATGCCGTGGCAGTAGGTCGGAATGAAGCTGGGGAGATTCTGGCTGATAATGAAAAATTGCGATCGCTACTGGAAAAATATAAAGTCCATACCTATATCAGTGGTCATGATCACGCCTATTATCCCGCCCGCAAAGGTAAACTGGAGCTTCTTCATGCTGGTGCTTTGGGAAGTGGACCTCGACCTTGGTTAAATAGCAAACTCCGCCCGATTAATCCCCTAACGATTATTGATATTAATTTAAACTCCCAAACCACAGACTACACTACCTACAATATGCAAACCCTAGAGGTTGTCGATCACCAAACTTTGCCTCGGATGATTACTAGTGTGGCTGGAACTGTGCTGCGCCGTGATCTTAAAGCTGAGGATTTGACCTCTGAAGAGCGATCGCTGCTTAATCTTTAGCTAACTTTCTGTATATGCCCTAATCATCGCTTGGGTTCCTTGCTCACTGCCCCCTTCTAATTCATTCACGATCTGAAATAGGCGATCGCTTGACGGTAGTTGCTTGAGTATTTCAAGCTAAAACATATCAAACCTCAAGCAGAAGTCTTTGCTAACTTCAATGATTGGGTAAAATGAGATCACCGTATAAATAACAAAATTATAAGAGAATGTTAAATTTTGAATTTTTAGAGGAGAGTTGGACAGAATGGATACATATCTACGAATCGGCAATGGCAGCAGTTATTTATACAGAAAGTGATCCTTTAGTAGCATGTATGTATGCAAGACGTGCATTAGAAATAGCTGTCAAATGGATGTATAAAAATGATCCTGAATTATCTTCTAGCAATTATTCTAAAGATAGCACTCTCTATGGACTAATTACCCTAGAAAAATTTCAATCTTTTGTAGACCCGATGATCTTGATAAAATGTCAAGTAATTACACAATTTGGCAATAGAGCAATACATGAGTTAGATTCAATAGAATCAGTGGAGGCAAAAAATATAGTCATAAGACTTTACGAGGTTTGTCTTTGGTTAGCTAGTACCTATCCAAATTCTCAATATAAGTCTACTAAATATACTAGGGGCTATATTTCAAAACTATTATCTGAATTAAAAATATCACGTTCTGTAAAGCCACCATCTTTTGATAATAAGGGAATTGGAAGTCTAACAAGAAATACAATAGGTCAATCGATGGGTAAATTAAATTACTCTAATAAAGAAAAAGAACTATTATCTTTGACTATTAAAAAAGCTCTTGAAGAGTCATTTTATAAAAGGCAAATATCAATAGCTAAATCTCATTCAAGTATGGGTAAGCGCATAATCCATAATAAATACATAGAATTTCTGGAAAATTTTAAACAGGCAGTGAATTCAACTGTAAAAGAAGACATTATTGAGCATTTTATTCAAAAAAACTGTGCATATTTTAGACAAACTACAATCGAAGAGTTTACCAAGTATAAAGAAGATATTTTATTAGACTTTCGTCAAAAATTGAATGAATGTGAAGCTTTTTTTTGTAAAACTCTGTCTACAGAAAATTTTATTTTGACATCTCAACAAGAACTGCACGAATCTGAAAATGCCGATGATAGAAAAGCATCTCAATAAGGTGCTGAGTAAATATATTTAGAAGAATATAACTAGCCATTGAGATAATCACAACGATGTTTCAATACTTGCGGAACATTATGATGGCTCCACTGAACACCCGAAATCTTTAATCTAGATTAATCATCGACTCAAACCCTCCTGAGCCTTTCAAGGTATATCTAAACTTGACTAACTTCCTAAATATGCCCTAATCATTGCCTGGGTTCCTTGCTCACTGCCGCCTTCTAGTTCATTCACGATCTGAAATAGGCGATCGCTTAAATCTACCCCTAATAAATTTTCAGAATCACCTACAGCTTTGACAATGCGTAAATCCTTCAGAATATGCTTAACCATAAATCCGGGGGCAAAATCTTGATTGGCTACTTTTATCCCTAGATTTGATAATGCCCAAGAACCTGCGGCTCCACTGCCACAAACTTCAATCATTAAATTTGGATCGATGCCTGTTTTTTGCGCTAATAAAACTGCCTCACAAATGCCCATCATATAGGTTGATACTAATACCTGATTACAGAGCTTAACCGCTTGACCACTGCCTAAACTCCCACAGTAATAAATATTTTTGCCGATCATATCTAGGTAGGGTTTTGCTTGATCAAAATCTAAGCGATCGCCTCCCACCATGATCGTTAAGGTACCATTTCTGGCACCAATATCACCACCAGACACAGGGGCATCTAAAAACCTGAGTCCCCTTGCTTCTAAAAGCTTGCTAATATTTTGGGCGGCATCACTACCAATGGTGCTGGTGTCTATCACTAATGCCGATTTATGTTCAAGGTTTGCCACCTGATTTACTAAAATTTCGGTCACATCAGGAATATCGCCTAAACAGGAAAAAATGACATCCGCATCTTTAACGGCATCCTGCAAATTAGCGGCAATTGTTACTCCCGCATCACTGGCAACTTTAATACTTGAGCGATCGCTCGTCCGATTCCAACCCACCACCGCACAGCCGAAACGGGCAAGATTTGCAGCCATGGCACTACCCATTACGCCTAGACCCAGAAAGGCAATTTTAATCGTCATTAATTACTCTTTTTACTCTTTTCTCAAGATAGTTGATCCACCTTCAAGTTGGAGTTCATTACCATTACGACTATATCTATACACGTTTCCTCCCACCCTAAGCCTTACAAAATTACCATCTATTTCATAGGTACCGTCACCAACTGCTGTCCCAACTGTTAACTCGGCTTTATTATCAGATTTAAATTTAACTGATATATTTGTTTCTCCAAAAATTCCTCTTGATTCCATTCCCGAAAAAGTACTGCCCGCTAAGCCATCACCACGCAAGAAACCAAAGACTACAACTATAAAAATAACAACCCCAATAATGGGTAAAACTAAAGGCTTGAATAAAAAGTTTTTAACTGTCTCAGTACCTTTACTAACTTGTTCACTCTCTACTAACGCTTTTGCTGACTGAGCTAGCTTATCCGCATTTTCCTTGTTAACAACTTTACCAATAGATTCAACAGCAGCCGTAGCAATACCAGAAAGTTCTCCCTTCAGTAAGTATATGGCGGTGGCTTTATTCCCATCTACGGGCTGAAAATCTACATTTTGACCTATTTTAATTTCAGCTTGACTACGATAATCATCGGCTGTAAATTCGTAGCGATCTCCATTACTACTCTTGATCAATCCTTCTTTTGAGTTTGAGTTGTAATCTAAAATCTTGCCTTCCATAGTAATGCTTCCTCCAAGAAAATTTTAAACTCAATATAGCCTTTAGAATTTAAAACCTCAAGATTTTAATTATCACTAAATAAGTGATCAAAATAACTGACTCACTCTATGTATTTAAAAACACAAACCTTTAATTTGATAGAGTTTTACCAATTACCTATGCTTTGAATAGGAGTAAGTTAATGGATAAATTTGCATAGAACTCCTGCCGTTGACTTATACTATGGATTGAATATAATGCAATCCTAAAATCCCCTAAAATCTTAAAATTGCCAACAAAGTTCCTCAACTTTACTTTTTCTAGAATTTCTGTTGGGACTGAGGCTACATACATACAAAAATGATTGAGATCAGTAGTAAATGACGGAATTGATTCGATTGGATGGGGTATCCCTCTGGCGGCGCACTCAGGAAGAATTTTCCTATGATCTCAAAAAAACAATTCTATCCCTCCTTGAAGGCAAGTATCGCCAACCCGCCAAGAAACTCGTACTTGACAATATTAATTTAGATGTCAAAGTTGGAGAAAAACTAGGCATTATTGGTGCCAATGGTTCAGGAAAATCAACTCTTCTGAAATTGATCTCTGGCATATTGGAGCCGACGACTGGTACTGTGCGGGTGCGAGGACAAATAGCCCCATTAATTGAACTGGGGGCAGGTTTTGATCCAGAGATATCCGTCACAGATAATATTATTCTCTACGGGATTATGTTGGGCTTTACGCGGGAGCAGATGAAGGAAAAAATAGCTTCAATCTTGGATTTTGCTGAACTCTATGACTATGCCCTAGTCCCTGTAAAGGCTTTATCTTCAGGGATGGTTGCTCGATTGGGCTTTGCGATCGCCACCGATGTCCAGCCAGAAATTTTAATCCTTGATGAAGTCTTATCCGTAGGAGATGAAAGCTTTAGGCAAAAGTGTAAACGCCGTATGGATAGTCTTTGGGATGATCAAGCCACAGTTTTAGTCGTGTCCCATGACTTGGAATTTATGAAACAAGCTTGCGATCGGGCAATCTGGATAGACAAAGGACAAATTAAGTTTACTGGCACTACAACCGAAGCAGTTGATTATTATCTCAAGACAGTTAATACTAGCTCTCACTAGAACCAATATAACGACTACTTAAAGACATCGCTAAAATGCCACTGGGGTAGGTTATTATGCAACTTGTCTATATCTTGTTTATAAAATAGCAGTTCATAATAGTCTAAAAATAAAAGCACAGTACATTCTATGAAACCAATCACCCTCCTTGGTTCTACTGGATCAATTGGTACACAAACCCTTGATATTGTCAGCCAGTATCCAGATCAGTTTCGAGTTGTGGGGATGACCGCAGGTGGAAATATTGAGCTTTTTGCCCAGCAGGTTTTACAGTTTAAGCCCGAAATTATAGCGATCGCTAATCCTGATAAATACTTAGCTCTTAAAGAGGCAATTAGTAGCCTTAAGTCCCAACCGATTATCCTTGCAGGTACTGAAGGGGTGGAAACCGTTGCTGCCTATGGTGATACTCAAACCGTAGTTACAGGTATTGTTGGTTGTGCTGGTTTATTACCCACGATCGCCGCCATTAAAGCCAAAAAAGACATTGCCCTTGCCAATAAAGAAACACTCATTGCTGCAGGATCGGTAGTCATGCCCCTAGTGCAGGAGTATGGTATTAAAATTTTACCTGCCGATTCTGAACATTCAGCCATTTTTCAATGTTTACAAGGGGTTCCTGAGGGGGGATTACGGCGCATTATCTTAACCGCTTCTGGCGGTGCCTTTCGTGATCTGCCAACGGAAAAACTAGCTGCAGTCACGATCGCTGATGCCCTCAAACACCCTAATTGGTCAATGGGTAAAAAAATTACGATTGATTCTGCCACGCTAATGAATAAAGGCTTAGAAGTAATCGAGGCACATTATCTATTTGGTGTAGATTATGACCATATCGAAATCGTGATTCATCCCCAAAGCATCATCCATTCTTTAATTGAACTGGAAGACACCTCGGTTTTAGCGCAATTAGGACTCCCAGATATGCGATTGCCTTTACTCTATGCCTTGTCTTACCCCGATCGCATTTCCACAGACTGGACAAGATTGGATTTAGTCAAATCAGGAGACTTAACATTTAGATCGCCCGATCATTTCAAATATCCTTGTATGCAACTTGCATATTCAGCAGGACGGGCAGGTGGGTCGATGCCAGCAGTACTCAACGCCGCCAATGAACAGGCAGTGGATTTATTTTTAAATGAGAAAATTACATTTTTACAGATTCCACAATTAATCGAACAAACCTGCGATCGCCACGACCATATCACTAATCCCAATCTAGAAGATATTATTGAAGTCGATACTTGGGCAAGAACAACAGTTCGAGAAATAGTAGCCAAATCAAATTAATTAGTCCATCAATTCTGAGACAAATTTGGTGACATGACATGACTAACAGAAGAGAAGTCTTAGGAAGTATTTTAGGGTTATTTGGTAGTGCCAATGCTCAGGCTAATGATAAAACCAACAAGATTATCAAGCCTCCCGTTCTCAAAAAAGGCGATAAGGTGGGGATGGTTGCCCCCGCTAGTAATGCTTACGAACCTGAGGAAATTGCGATCGCCAAAGAGAACATGGAACAATATGGCTTAGAGGTGGAATTAGGAAAATATATCAATGCCCAAAATGGCTACCTTGCGGGTACGGATGCAGAACGGGCAGAAGATATTAATACCATGTTTCGGCGGAAGGATATTAAAGGGCTTGTGACTTTCTCTGGTGGATATGGCTGTAGTCGTATTTTACCGTTTTTAGATTATGCAGCGATTCGGAAAAATCCCAAGGTGATCATTGGACATAGCGATATTACGGCTTTAATTTTAGGCATTCATAGTCAAACGGGATTAATTACGTTTCATGGCTCTTCAGGTTTAACAGGTGTGGAGCAGTATGCGATCGCCAGTTTTAAAAATACAGTTATGTCCACAAAAAACATTGGTCAGGTGGCAAAACCGCCTAACAATAATCGCAATAATCGCCTAATTACCATTAGATCAGGCAAAGCTACAGGGCAGTTAATTGGCGGGAATCTGACCTTAGTTACTAACCTATTAGGCACACCCTACGAGCCAGACACAAGGGGTAAAATCCTGTTCTTAGAGGACATTGGCGAAGAACCCTATCGTATAGATCGAATGTTGACCCAGCTATGGTTAGCAGGGAAGTTTGACCAAGCCGCAGGTATTGCCCTCGGACATTTTGTTGATTGTGTTCCCAAGGAGTATCAAGCTAGTTTTTATCAAACCCTGAGCCTAGAAAATATTCTTCGCGATCGCTTCGGTTCCTTAAAAATTCCCGCTTTATATAACTTGATGTTTGGTCATGTTACCGATAATGCGGTACTGCCCATTGGGGTGATCGCTACCCTTGATGCCACTGCTAAAACCTTAACAATCAATGAAGGGGCGGTGATCTAAGGTGTCTTTATCCTAGGCAAAGTCAAAGCAGATTGGCAGTTGAGGAATTATGAATTCTTGTTTTTATATTTTTTGTACCACTGCGCTAGTTTGGTTGGCTGAACTCCCCACAGATAGCCAATAATCATAATTTGGTTAATTAGGGTAGTTGAAAAAATCCCTAACTTTTGCCAACGGCGTGCCGAAGTGGTTACCGCTAAAGGGGAAATTCTGATTCTGCCCTGTGTTCTTAGTTGCAGAATGATCTCAAAATCTTCCATAATGGGTAAATCCCTAAATCCACCTAGTCTCAGGAACTTTGAGGTGTTCATAAAAATTGCTTGATCACCGTACGGCATTTGACATAGCTGCGATCTCATACTAACTCCCCATTCTACTAGCCGCAATCCCCAACCTTTGCCATTAATTTTAAGTTTGAATGCCCCAGCTATAGTTCTTTTAGTTGGTTGAGCTAAAATTTCTCTAACAGACTGCTCAAATCCGAAAGGTAAAACCGTATCCCCATGTAAAAATAATAAAATCTCCCCAGTGGCAATACTAGCTCCTAAATTCATCTGTTTTGCTCGCCCTGTGACTCCAGAAACTACTTTTATACTTTGGCTTTGAGCGATCGCTACGGTTTGATCGGAACTACCAGCATCAACAATAATTATTTCCACATTTTCAGCATTAGCAATACTTTGCAGCACCTTTGCTAAATTTTCAGCTTCGTTGAGGGTGGGAATAATAATGGAAATTTTGGGATTGCAATCAACCTGCTCATTTTGCCTTCTTACCTGTTCCCAAATGCTTAAATCTTTTGCCGTATCCACATCAGTCAAGGTGGGTAAAACAAACTGACTCATTCTCAAGATTTCTGCCATATTTACAGTTTTTAGGAATACCTCTGATGTACTCCAGGGTATATTTATGAATAGTTCTGGCACAAATTTTTGCAAGCCAATTAGGTAATATCCACCATCATTAGCGGCTCCTAAAACTAAGTCATGATCTTGTAATTGCGAAAATCCTTGACCTAAAATCTTGGCATCTAGTTCGGGGCAGTCGGTACCAATGATGATTACAGATTTACTACCATTATTAATTGCGGTTTTCAAGGCATAGATCAGGCGATCGCCCAGAGTTTCTCCAATTTGTTCTTGATAGTCCAGATCATCTCCTAACCATGCCTGCATTTCTGCTTTTGTACCGCCCGTAAACCATACTTCTATAGTTATATTTCGGATTAATCTTAGGGTTCTGGCTTGCTTAAGAGTTAGCTCTGCCATTTGGGTATAAATTGCTGTGGTAGCCTCTGCACCTAAGTCTGGAATTAAACGGGTTTTAACCTTTCCAATTGTAGGATAGCGAGCAAAAATGATTAGATGTTCTTGACGATCTGGAGATACCATCAACTATTCTGTCCTCCCAATACCTAGACTACGCAATGTAGGAGAATTGTAGATCAAATGCAAAATTTAGTTTTACTTGGTGGTGGTCATAGCCATGCGATCGCTCTACGGTTGTTAGGTTTAAATCCATTACCTCAAGTACGTTTAATTTTAATTTCTGATGTGATGGAAGCACCCTATTCAGGAATGTTACCAGGACATATTGCAGGATTGTATAGTCATCAAGAATGTCATATTAATTTATTGAAACTCGCAAATTTTGCCCAGGCGGATTTAATTTTAGATCGCGCGGTCAGCTTGGACTTAGAGCATCAATTAGTGATCTGTCAAAATCACGTCCCTGTTCCCTTTGATTATTTATCCATAGATATTGGAAGTACGCCAGCTACAAATTTAATTTCTGGGGCTGAATATGCCATTCCTGTTAAACCTGTGCCTCAGTTTTTAGAAGATTGGGAGAATTTTTTAGAGGAGATTAAGGTAATTAAACAGAGTGATCGCCTATCTTTACCCAAAATTGGTATAGTGGGCGGTGGTGCAGGTGGGGTGGAGTTGGCACTAACTATGCAGGCACGCACGGACTGTAAAATTCATTTATGTCATCGTTCTTCTACATTAATGTCGGGCTATGTTCCTGATATTGGTCATAAATTTGCTCAACTTTTACAGCAACGGGGCATAAAGCTGCACCTAAATCAAACTGTGAATGCTATTACTGAAGATATATCTAATAAAGCTCTGCACTGTAATTCTGGGCTTACTATTAACTGCGATCGCATCTTTTGGGTCACAAATGCCACCGCCCCCGACTGGATTAAAAATTCTGGAATAGCCACGGATATTCAGGGTTTTATTGCCATTGATCATTCTTTGCGATCGCTTTCCCATCCGAATATATTTGCCACAGGTGATATTGCCACCATTAAAGATGATCCAAGACCCAAGGCGGGGGTATTTGCGGTGCGTCAGGGTAAACCTTTATATCAAAATCTGCGACGGGTAACTTTAGGAAAAACTCCTATTCCCTTTTATCCGCAGAAACAACATTTAGCTCTCATTGGTACTGGTGATGGTCGGGCGATCGCCGTAAGAGGCAGAATTATGATCGGTGCATCTAAACTACTATGGATTTGGAAAGACAGGATTGATCGCAAATTTATGGCGCAGTTCGTTCGACTTTAAGATTCATTTTAAGTATTCATCAATCACTATTTGCCCAAGATTGAAATAACTAGTAATATTCCCCCAAATGCCAGACGGTACCAAATAAATATCCAAGTGGATTTAGTTTTTAAGAATTCAATTAAAAAAGCGATCGCCAAGTAGGAAAAAATAAAGGCGGAAATAATACCCACTGCTAGAATGGCAAAACTATCAACATTTTTAATAACCTTAATTGATTCATACAGCGTAGCGATCGTCAAAGTCGGTAGCCCCAACAAAAAAGAAAACCTCGCCGCCGTTGATCTTTCTAATCCCAAAAATAAGCCCGTAGTTAAAGTTGAACCAGACCTAGATACGCCCGGAATCAATGCTAAGGTTTGACCAATGCCAACGAGAATACCATCTTTAATTTCTAAGGTTTCAAAGCCCCGTTTTCTACTGCCAAATTCTTCCGCCAATCCCAAAAGTATAGCCATGACTATGGAGGCGATCGCAATTACGAGAATACTTTTAGGTAATACATCCTTAAATATATAACCCACGGCTAAAGCAGGGATGGTACCAACTCCGACTCCCACTAATAACTTCCATTCCTCCCGTTGCCAATCCTTATTTTGAAATGCCTCAGTTGCCCCTCCGAAAATATTACGCAAATCCGCCCAGAAATACCAAACCACTGCGAAAACACTGCCAAGTTGGATCGCATCCACAAAGGCTTTCTGCCCAAGATTTTCCCAGCCCAAAAAGTGGGTAAACACAATCAGATGAGCCGTGCTACTGATCGGTAAGAATTCGGTAATACCTTGGATAATACCTAAAACGAAAGCTTGAAAGTATTCCATAGAAAATTAAGCAGGAAATTAATGGTAGCGAAAGTCCGTTTTGAACTATACCCTACTCGAACCCAAAAACAAAATACTCAACCGCTTGCAAAGATAATACAAACAGGTAATGACAACAAAAAATAACAGGGTAAATCCAACAAAATGCTGACTATCCAAATTATCTAAAACGATCCTAACCAAGGCGATCGGCTTAGTCACAATATTCCAGCTATTAAGTCGATTAAACCGACCTAAATATACACCCACCGCTGATAGAAGATGAATACCCAACTCAAACCAAATTCCTGTAGAAATTAAATTTAAGGATTTAAGATAGTCACTCAAGCGCTGTAAAGAGAACACATAACACAAAAATCCAGCCACAAAAAAGCAACTGTACTGCGGCAGAATTAGTAACAGCAAACCACTACGGGAAATCGGCTCTTCTAAGTTATCAACTAAATGAATAATGTCTGTCAAAATATAGGCAGCATTAGGCAGGAAAGCTAAAAATGCCCCAACTCCCAGCCACCAGATTAAGTTATGCCGATGGTTACTCCAATTTTTAGAGTTATGTTTAAATAAAACTAGACTTAATGCCAAGGGTAAAAAGGCAAGAAATAGGTTCCACCCCATCCAACCCAAATTCGTAGTAAACAATTCCCAAGCTGTGGACATAGTGATCTGAAATCTGGTTTAGACTTATTCTACTGGATCAATAAATTTCCTATGAATTTAATACTCTATAGCAAGCCTGATTGCTGTCTATGCCTTGGATTAATGGAAAAGTTGGAGCAAATTCAAGAGCTAGATGTATTACCACCTGTATTAATCGAAGTAAGGGATATTACTACTAACTTAAACTGGTTTGAAAAATATCAGTACGAAATCCCAGTGCTGTGCGTGCTTAAGGATAATATGGAACAGGAACTACCAAGAATTTCGCCGCGATCGCCAGTTTCTAAGCTTCAGCAGTTACTTTTAAAGTATGTGTAAATTATGTGATTAATTAGCTGGAGTAACTAAACCTACTGTGCGGGAATTTTAATTTATATATACTGGGCATAATTATCTAGTCAATATATTGGATTGGGAGTCTTGAAAAGTCAAACTAGTCAAAGTAAATTTCAAGGCAAAGCTCAGCCTAAATTTAAGGTCTCCTTATCCGCATTTTTGGTAATTCCTTTTTTATTGCAAATTTTTGCGATCGTGGGGGTAATTGGTTGGCTATCCTTTCGCAATGGGCAGACCGCAGTCAATGAAGTTGCTTCAGAATTACGCAATGGCATTAGTGAACATATTAAAGATCAAATGGAGAGCTATATTGCCCTGCCACCTTTGATTAATCAGATTACTGCTAATGCGATCGCCACGGGACAGATTGATCTTAATAATGAAGAGATACTGAGCCGACATTTATGGAAACAGATTGTCACTTTTCCGACTACCACCTTTCACTATATTGGCAAAACTAACGGCGAGTTTTATACAGCACGGCGATTTCCTTCGGGGCAGGTGGCGACGGGAGTGGCGAATTCCAGTACTAATCAACAGATAGATTATTTTAGTACCGATCAAAATGGCGATCGCCTTCAACTTTTAGAAACCGTACCAAACCGCTTTGATCCTAGAAGTCGACCTTGGTATAAAACTGCCATAGCCACAGGTAAGCCGACTTGGACAAAAATTTATCGTCACTTTGTTACTAAGGGACTCACTATTTCTGCAGCGCAACCCGTTTACGGACAATCAGGAAATTTAGTAGGGGTTGTATCCACGGATTTTGTGTTTCTAAGAATTAACGAATTTCTGCGTAGTCTCAAAATTGGCAAGTCGGGACAGACTTTTATTATGGAAAAATCTGGGGCATTAATTAGCACATCCACGGATGATCCAATTTTCACCATTCAAGGTAGTACCACCGATCGCCTATTTGCCCAAGCCAGTAAAAATGAGATCATGCGGCAGTCAGCACAAAAACTATTACAACAAAAGGACGATCTAAATCCCAAAAATCCCAAAGAGTTTGAGTTAAATATTGCTGGAGCTAAATACTTTGCCCAAGTTTCCCCCTTAACAGATTCGATGGGTATTGACTGGTTAATCGTAGTGGTGGTTCCAGAGTCTGATTTCATGGATAAAATTCAGCAAAATACCCAATCTACAGTTGCCCTTTGTGCGATCGCCCTTGCTACCTCGGCGATAATTGGTACCCTTGTTGCCCGTAAAATTGCTAAGCCCATTCTCAATCTATCTACGGCTGTTTCTAATTTAGCGAATCACGAAGATGCCGTGATCATTCCCGAAGAAGGCATAGAAGAATTACAGGTTTTGGCTAGGTCTTTTAACACAATGGCTAATCGTTTGGAATCAACGTTTATTGACCTCCACCATTCCGCCTATCATGATCCGTTAACTAATTTACCCAATCGTTCGGCATTTATATATAGCCTTGAAAATCGCATTGCGCGCCGTCAAGTCGAACCAGATTATCTATTTGCTTTACTGTTTTTGGATTTAGATCGGTTTAAGTTGGTTAATGATTCTCTCGGGCATCTAATTGGGGATTTGCTCTTAATAGCTGTGACCAAAAGACTACAGTCCTGTCTGCGTAAAACCGATATGATTTCCCGATTTGGGGGTGATGAATTTATTATTCTCCTCAATGAAATTCCCAACATTGAGTTTGCTAATCATTTTGCTGAAAGAATTCAAAAGAGTCTGAATCAACCCTTTGAGATCGAAGGACATCAAATTTATACCAGCACTAGTATTGGTATAGTTTCACCATTGAACTCCACTGGTTCGCCCCAAGATTTACTCCGTGATGCCGATATTGCTCTATATCAAGCTAAGCAAGATGGTAAAGCTTGTTCCAAAATTTTTGATGCTGCCATGCACGATCGAGCTAATGCCCTCCTAGAGTTGGAAACTGATCTGCGGCGGGCGATCGCATTACCCATTAATATCGAAGAATTTGTAGTTTACTATCAACCAATTGTCAAAATTTCTAACCTAGAAGTAGTTGGCTGCGAGGCTTTAATTCGCTGGAATCACCCCACCCGTGGATTACTAAATCCCGGATTATTTTTATCAGTGGCTGAGGATATGGGAGCGATCGCCACTATAGATTTATGGGTACTTAGACAGGCTTGTGTCCAAATGCAAACATGGCTTAAATCCCATCGACATATTTCGCTAAAACAAGTAAGCGTGAATCTATCTAGCTTGCTATTCCTTCAACCTAACTGGATGCAATACATCTATCAAATTTTAGAAGAAACTGGTTTAGAACCAAAGCATTTGAAATTGGAACTAGTGGAAAGTACGCTGATGGATAGCACCGATGCCACACGGGTAGGGCTCGAAAAACTGCGAAGTGCTGGGATTAGTTTAGATATTGATGATTTTGGTACAGGTTATTCTTCATTAAGTTATCTCTGTCGATTTCCCTTAGATACGATTAAAATTGATCGTTCCTTTATTATCAGTTTAGAAAAAGAGAATCTGGAAATTGTTAAAGCGGTAATTCTGTTGGCGCAAAACCTTAATATGCAGACCGTTGCTGAAGGTGTAGAAACCGTAGGACAGTTAGAGATTTTACGCAAGTTAGGCTGCGATCGCGCCCAAGGATACTTTTTCTCTCCCCCAGTTCCTGCCGAGGAAATTATTAGACTTTTCTAGCTTTTTGAGTTTTACTTTTAGAATTTTACAAATGATCTTGCGTAGTGATCTTGCCCAACTTTAATTCCATTTAGACTTGACCGTAATAAAATACTTGAGCCTAAATATTGCGCTAACTTTTGAGTAAACAAGATTATTAAGAAGCTCACACTAAAATTAGGATGACTAAATTTACCTTTCCCTCATTCCAATTTAAAAGTATTACCTATCGTTTAATCTTTGGTTGTGTCGTGGCGGCGATTGCTATTTATGGATTGTCTTACACCAGCGCCCGCTTAATCATTCAAAGTGTTGTGGAAAAGTGGATGCTAGATATTGCCCAGTCACGGATTGATACCATTACCAAAGAAATTGAAGGCGAACTAAAAGCAATTGAACACAGTACCTTAATCCTAAGCCAGATCAAATCAAATAATGACCTTCGTCAATCTCTAAAAGTATTGGCAGATAATCAACCTAAAGTACAGGCGATCGCTCTGATTAATACTAATAATATTAACAACTTAGGATGGCAATACCAACGCCAAAAAGGATATACCAAATTAAACGAGCAAGAGCAGTTATTGTGGCAAAACCAATGTCTTTTTAATAAAAAAGAAGAGCATAAACTACAGCCCCATTGGACAGCCCCCCATCCTTTACTAAATAGTCAGTTATCAGGTGTTACCTATTGCGTTCCCATAACTTCAGGCATTTTGGCTATGGAGGTAAATCTAGATTGGATTACCCCCTTAATGCAAAAGTACTTAACCCAACCTGATGAGGTGAATTTTCTCAAACTCGGTGAAACTTTTGTGATCTCACCCTCCAACCAATGGATCGTTAAGCCGACCACACAGATTCAGAATAAGACTCAGAATGATTTGTTTAAGCAAATATCCCAGCAGGTTCCATCTGTAAACTGGAAAGTGGGTGTAGCTTTTAGTAATAGTGAATTAGAACGTTTCCTTCAGCATTATCTCTGGTTGGCGATCGCCTCCATGTCTAGGGATATGGTATTAATGTGGGTGGTTATTGCTATGATTTCCCGACTTACCACCCGTTCCTTGCGGGCTTTGATTGATAGTACGGAAGCGATGGCACATGGCGATCTTGACACAAAACTGCCCCCAGTTACATCCGTTGATGAAGTCGGCCGACTAACCCAAGCCTTTGGGCGCATGCAGAGTTCTTTACTTACTCATATCCAAGATTTACAAGAAACCACGGCTGCCAAACAAAAACTAGAAAGTGAAATTACCCTCGCGGCAGAGATTCAGCGCACCATGCTACCCCGACCTAGTATCCTGGGTATTCCCAATGCTCCCTACGAAATTTCCGCTTTACTCAAACCCGCCCGCATCGTTGGAGGTGATCTCTATGATTTCTTTTTATTGGGAAGTGATCGCCTATGTTTAATTATTGGTGATGTTGCTGGCAAAGGGTTTCCCGCCGCTCTAATGATGGCATGTACAGTCACTTTGATTAGGGCATTAACCAAAACCTCTAGTACACCTGCGGAAATTTTGCATAACGTCAATCGAGAGCTATGTGTGGATAATAATGAATGCCAATTTGTCACCCTATTTTGTGGTGTTCTCGATCTGCATAGCGGTAGGTTTATTTATGCTAGTGCAGGGCATGATGCGCCGTTATTAATCAAAAATCAACAGGTTACATGCCTAGATTTGGACACAGGTTCTCCCCTTGGGCTATATGAAGATGCAATATTTACACAAAGTGAATGTTTATTAGAGTCTAATGATTTAATTTTGTTATATACCGATGGCATTACCGAAGCAATGAATTCTAAGGGTGAAATTTTTACCGATGAGCGTTTGATCGAGACTATTAAGTTTCATCTTCCCTCTAATCCCACCCGCACCATTCGTACAGTTCAGCATTTCTGCGATCGCTTTGTGGGAGAAGCACCCCAATCCGATGATATGACCCTGTTAGTTTTGCAATATCTGCCCTTACATCCTCTTTTGCAGGAAAATATTATGGAATGGAGTCTTAGTATTAATAGCGAGTTAACAGACATAGAGAAATTAAGACAAAACTTGAGTCAAATTTTAGCAGCCGCAGCATTAACTATGGAATCCATTGAAGATGCTCAATTAATTGCGGAGGAAGTAGTTGTCAATATTATTCAGTATGGATATGCCAACTCCCAAGGCGGACATATTGATCTGCAACTAGAGCTTGATGCCGAACGTTTAACTATGACTTTTATTGATGGCGGCAAACCCTTTAACCCGATTACCGAAATAGCTGCCCCAGATTTAAATGGAGATGACGATAGGCGATCGCAAGGTGGATTAGGATTTTTCTTAGTTCAGCAACTATCGGAAAAAGTGAACTATATCCATGAAAATGGGAAGAACATTCTCACAGTTTGCCAACTTATTGCTAAAATACCCTAGACAAGCAACCCCAATCTAACAGACTATGGCATTACAAATTCACACTGCTAGTGCTGATCCCCAGACTGTTTGTCTAACTTTGAATGGAGAACTGGATACTATTACCTCCCCAGACTTAGATAAAGCAGTGCAAAGTCACCTAGCATGTCCAGAAGTTAAAATCCTAATTTTGGATTTACAAAAACTGAGCTACGTCTCTAGTGCAGGGTTACGCATATTTGCTAAAACTCGTAAGGCTGTGAAGTCAAGGGGTGGCAAGTTATTTTTCACAAATCTTTCCCCTCAGGTTAAAAAGGTATTTGATATTGTCAAAGCTGTACCACTGTCCGAAGTATTCGTAAATACCCAAGAGTTAGATGCCTATCTTGCGGTTATGCAATCTCAAGCCGAAGATGAAGAGGTATAGGGAGATTTGATCATTCAACCATAAAGTCAATTAGTGCCGATCTACCGCTATTTATTCCTGTCGGTACTGACCTAATACCAGTGGAGTTGCGGTTGAGTCGGGCAAATTTTTCTCCTAACTTGCGCCGTTTTTCCCTTTGGATATCTAAGCTGATGGCGCTAATACAATCTTGAATAGCATTATCTAAACCCGAAAGATGGGTACGAATTTGCTTAGAAGCAGCATAAGTGTCCATAGTTTGCTTATTAACTTGTAAAAGCCCTTGAAACTTATTGATAGTAGCGTAAAACTCTTTGACTCTAATCAACAGCTTCTCATGATCTAAATCTTCTTCAGTACCCATATCAGGAATTGAGTCAACTATTTTCCCAGATATACTTTCAGGTATGACTAGATTTAAGTGTTCATAAATCTGACTAACTTGAGAGTTAGCGGTTTTAGGGCTAAGCATTGGTAAAAGACAATAAGCTCCTTGCTTCTCTGCCCACCGTTGCTCAACCGTTGTGACTTCTGCTTCTGAACGTACCGTTTGCAAAATGATTTTGATCGATAATTGATTTTCCTTAACCCATCGCCCAACTTTACTAGCTTGTAACAGATTGCTATTAGGACATTGGATACTCATATCCAGTAAAATCAAACTGGGCAAGTTATCTATTGGTAATTGTTCTAGCAATTGAACGAGATCATTAACAGGTTCAACAACAACTAGTTCTAGATCAGGTGAGGATAAATACTGCATCCACAGCTTTAACTGCTCATTGTCGCTGTACATTAAATATATAATTTTTTTCATATAACCTCGTTACTTCCCGACTAGGGCTAAAACATAGCTGTACTAATCCTAGTTTTGCTTAACAAATCTCAAAGTAACAGCTAATACATTTACCGCCTTAATTTCCTGACTTCTTCTCTAAAATAACTTAAGAGGCGATCGCAAAACCATAACCCTTAGAATTACTTGCGAGAGCGGTATTTTAGTGATATTTGTAACGTTTAGGCTTAAATACAGATAATCAAGTTTTTATCTGCTCCATAAACCATGCCCCGACTTGGGCGTTATTACTGTCTCGACTGCGTTGCAGTGCCTCTTCTAATAGAACTAAAGGCAATCCAGTTATAACTTGGGATGTGCTGAGGCGATCGCTGCCTAAATTACCCAAAATCCGAAATGCCGTGATTTTCAAACTCTGGACATCTACAACCCAATATTCTTTCACTCCCATCTCTTCGTAGAGTAAACGCTTAATGCCCAAGTCTGAATTAATGGAGGTGTCAGCGATTTCAATTACCAAATCTGGCGGCGGTACGAGATCGAGATTCACGACCGAACTTCCTTTAGGGTAATGATCTCCAAGATAATAGGAACTATCAGGCTGGCATTCTTGGATTCCTTGTTTGCGATAACTACAGTTGGTAAATCCTTTAACAGGAATCTTTTGGATCATGCAATAGAGATTAATTAAAAAGCCAACGAAATCGTTATCAAAAGCGTGATCTGATCCAACTCCCATTTCTAAAAAGTAACTTCCGTGATAGTAATAAAACTTAGCTTTGTCGTAATCAGGGTTTTCTGAAATCGCTAAAAAACTATCCCACGACGCAGGAGTCCAGACTTGGTGGAGAATATTTAAATTTAGTTCGGGAGGAGCGATCGCAATCGTCATAACTAAATAATGAATTACTTGCTGATTTCTATTATCTCACTGCCGAGAATACAAAACTTTAGTGGGAATTAAAAAGAATCTAGAACCTGATCGATCACAGCGATCGCCTGATCAATTTCCTCAGCACTAACAATTAATGGCGGAACGAATCTTGCGACTTTTAACCCAGCAGGCACTAGTAGTAAGCCACGCTCAATGGCACCTTGGACAATATCGCGGGAAGTTAAGCTGGCAGATTCTTTAATTACCAAACCAACAATTAAGCCCCAACCTCTTACGGTTTCAATTTTATCGGGATATTTTTGAGCGATCGCTTCTAAGCCAGATTTTAGCTGTTGACCACGCTCACGGGCATTGGCAATCAAATTATCATCCACAATGGTTTGACATACAGTTAAAGCCACATGACAGGCAAAGGGATTACCACCAAAGGTACTAGCGTGATCGCCAGGAACAAACACGTCACAACTAGACTTGCAAAGCATCGCCCCAATGGGAATCCCACCACCTAAACCCTTAGCTGTTGTAAATACATCGGGTTGAATGCCTAAATTTTCGTAGCCCCAGAGCTTGCCACTGCGTCCCATGCCCACTTGGACTTCATCGAGGATTAGTAGGATTTTATGTTCATCGCAGATTTCTCTAATTCTTTGGAAATAGGCGCGATCGCCCGGACGAACTCCACCTTCTCCTTGTAATGCCTCCAGCATAATTGCACATAGTCTGCCTTTATACTTGGTGACTGCTGCTTCAAGGGCGGCAATATCGTTATAGTCAATATAATCAAACCCTGGAACTAAGGGCGCAAAATTCTTTTGGTACTTAGGTTGTCCAGTAGCGGTAATTGTAGCAAGGGTACGTCCGTGGAAACTAGCATTAGCGGTTAAAATTACAGGGTCTTCAATACCCAACTTGGTATGGGCATATTTACGGGCAAGTTTAATTGCGCCTTCGTTTGCCTCTGCACCAGAATTACAGAAAAAGGCTTTATCCGCACAGGAATTTTGGACTAACCATTTAGCTAAATCACCTTGAGGTGCTAGGTAGTAAAGATTAGAAACGTGATGCAATTTTTGCATCTGCTCGGTTACGGCTTTGATCATGGCTGGATGGGCATGCCCTAGGGTACAGGTGGCAATTCCCGCTACAAAGTCTAGATATTCTTTGCCGTTAGTATCCCAAACCTTACAACCCTCTCCACGCTCCAGGGCGATCGGAAAACGAGCGTAGGTATCCATAACATAGCGATCAAAATCGGAAGCGGAATCTACGATCGGGGTTTCAAGAGATTGTAACAAGGTGGCAGTCATGGGCTCACAAGAATTAGTAGTTTCTATCTATTATGACTAAAACTGATAAACCTTGTGTATATTTTGCTTCAGATATGGTTTAGCTATTTTGATTGGTTACTTTGGGGCTAATAAATATATGAAAGGGTATCCTGAGAACCAAAGTCTTATATTTTAATATTTCGGATATTCTTGTCTAAGGCGTTAAGCTTAATCTAAAATCTTAGGCTATCTGTATTCACCCAAGAATCTAATTAATCAATATTCACTTTAGGCAGCAGGTCAATGAAGCAAATCATCCGATGGTCAGTTCTAGCTACAAGTGCAGCCTTAGTAGTTGGGGGTTGGTCAATTTATAATTCCTTCAATTCCCCTGAGGTAACTAAAACTAACATTTCTGAGGCTGCCACCATTACCCCAGAATCTCCAACTTTTAATCTAGCTTCGGGTTTGCCTGTATCTCAACGGCTTTTAGAATTGGAACGGCGATCACAGGCCTCGGAGTTAAGCCTTGATCGTAGTCGGAGTCGCTATGTCTTAGCAAATATTTACTTAGCTAATCGCCGCCCACAAGTAGCTTTGGCTTTACTTAACGGGTTGGATCAGGAATACCCAATTTTAGCTGAGTATATTAGTTGGAAGCGATCGCAAGCTTTGGCAATGATTAACCCTAGTCAGGCAAAGGATAGCTGGAACCAAATTTTAAGTACCTATCCCCAAGGGTTTGCTGCGGCTGAAGCTTTAAATGCTTTAGGGCGTTCATCGGAGGTATTGGCAAAATTTCCCTCCCATCCCCGATCGCGATCGATCTTAAAAACAGAATTAGCTAAAAATCCCAATCGCTTTGAACTGCTGACCCAAATGGCGGTCTATTTCAATGATGATCCAGCTATTGTCCCCATCTTTAATCGGTTAATTACTACTTACAAAAGTAGGCTTAATCCTAGTCAGTGGTCGGCGATCGCTAAGGGCTATTTTGAACGCAGGGAATATGGTAAAGCCAATTTAGCCTATGCGGGGGCAGAGGTTGATCCCGATAATTTATACCTGTGGGGTCGGAGTTTACAACGTGCCAATCGCCCCAATGATGCCAAGTCTATTTATAGTCGGTTAGTTCAGCAATTTCCCACCCATCCCCTTGCGCCTAGGGCAGTATTACGGATGATTGACATTGCCAGTGCTAAAAATGAATTACCTGAAGTGAATAGACTGAGCGATCGCCTTGTTACCATTTACCCCGATACGGCGGCAGAGGGATTACTCAAAAAAGTTAACCTTTTAGAAAAACTAGGGAACAATCAAGCCACAACTACCCGTAACCTAATTCTGGCTCGTTATCCCCAGAGTAATGAGGCTGGTATCCTAGCTTGGCGATCTGCTCAACAACTGGCTAAAAATCGAAATTACCAAGGGGCGATCGCTCTAAGTCAAAAGATTATTACGAATAATCCGCAGTCGGAAATTGCTGCAGAAGCTGGTTATTGGGGAGGCAAATGGGCAAAGTCCCTAGGGGATCAAAGTAAGGCAAATCGCTTATTTCAGGCAGTCATTAGTAAGCAGCCCGATTCTTATTTTGCTTGGCGATCGGCAGTACAGTTAGGTTGGCAGGTGGGCGACTTTACCACTCTCCGCAATGTGAGCTTGCCCCTTAATCAGCCCCAATTTCGTCAGACACTTCCAGCAGGATCAGCAGTTTTACAAGAGCTATACATATTAGGGCAGGATCAAGACGCTAGCGATCGCTGGCAATTTGAAACTAGGGGGAAATCACTGAAGACCGCCAAAGCCATTTTTACAGATGGCGTATTACGTGTGGGGGTAAATGATAATTTACGGGGACTGCGGCAAATTGAAAGTATGTATTGGCTAGATGTTACTGCCCAAGAAAAAGCGGAAATCAAGCAAATTCTGCAACAACCAACGTTTAGGCAAAGCCTCTATCCCTTACCCTACTGGGAGCAAATTACGCAGTGGTCAAGTTCTAATAATCTGCCAGTCGCTTTGGTCGTTGGTTTAATCCGTCAAGAATCTAGATTTGAATCTCAAATTGTCTCAAGTTCGGGAGCAATTGGGTTAATGCAAATCATGCCTGATACAGGCGCATGGATCAGTAGTAAAAAGAAATCACCTAATTATTCTTTAAATAATCCCGCCCAAAATGTGGAATTCGGCACATGGTATTTAGACTACACCCATCGTAAATTTGGTGATAACACTATGCTTGCTGTAGCCAGTTATAATGCTGGTCCAGGTAGGGTGCAACAATGGGTTAATGCTTGGGGAGCGATCGATCCCGATGAATTTGTGCAACGGATTCCCTACGATGAAACCAAAGGCTATGTTGAGCGCGTGTTGGGAAATTACTGGAATTATTTACGTTTATATTCGCCGCAGATCCAACAACAGATTACCCAAACTAGCGCCTCTTAGCTTTTTATAAATGCTTTTTACCACTGTATTTTTTTTACCTTTACGCCTCGGTAAGTAGTGACCTTGGGTTTAGGTGCCTCAGGAACAGGGGTAGTTTCAGAGGGGGGTTGAATTCTGGTATCGGATAGAGATTCTTCTGGTTTAGGAGTATCAATGGCAGCCCCTCGATAGGTTACTACAGGTGTGGCTTTGGGAGTGATCTCAGGTGGAGCAGATGCGGCGATCTCGTTTTTAATTTTGGTAATTTCAAACTCTAGGTTTTCGGTGTAAATATCAGCAATTAACAGAGCCACTTCATCTAGGGATTCTTGTTTTAGGGTTCTAGAAAGGATGCTGCTCACTAAACCTATCGTACTGCCAAGGGTAGCCTGAGTTAGCTTAGGGACAATTCCAATCGCTCCACATTTTCCTGTTGCCCATTTTTCTTCATATGCCTTAATTTGATTGGAGTTAGAGTTTAATAATAAGACCTTAAGTGGGGTACTTAAACTTCGACACCATTGACATACTGGTACCACCTGCAAACTATTGGAAGTAGGACTCTTAACCCCAATATCCATAATCAATAGGTCTGGCAGAGCTTTAGCATCAATTGTCTTCAACATTTCAACCACATCAACATTTGCAGGTCGCCAGTCAACTTGGATACCTTGAGATTGAAGTGCAGCATCCCAGATTCTTCCTTGCTGTTCATCTAGCTGCAACATTAAGACTGTCTTGGGAGTTGGGGGCATGGACTTAATTAGGACTTTATAGTATTCAATTTTTAGTTCGATTTTTAGCCTTATTTTTCAAAGCTTGGTCTATTACTCTAAAGTCTTTAGTATTCCAAGTATGTGACTTAAATAACCAAAAGTTCAAAAAAATTTACCGTGCATATAAATACACTCTATCTCAAGCAATTTCGTAACTATGTTGACCAAGTTGTGAGGTTTACTGCACCTAAAACGATTATTTTGGGCAATAATGCTCAGGGAAAATCTAACCTTTTAGAAGCGATCCAACTGCTTTCAACTCTGCGATCGCCAAGGGTGAGCCGAGATCGAGATTTAGTTAAAGATGGTGAAGTTAGTGCGGAAATTAAAGCTATTTGCCAGCGATCGCTCTTTGAAGTAGAAATGGTAATGCGCTTACGTCAAGAAGGCAGACGGAGTTTAATTCTCAATGGGGTGAACCTCAGCCGTCATCTGGAATTTTTAGGGCATGTTAACGCTGTATATTTTTCCAGCCTTGATCTAGAATTAGTACGGGGCAGCCCCGAATGCCGTCGAGATTGGCTCGATAATGTGTTAATTCAGCTAGAGCCAGTGTATTTAAGCTTTTTGCAGCAATACAACCAAATTTTACGCCAACGCAATGCCCTACTCAAAGGCATACGCCAAGGCAAATTAGCTAATGATCCCGAACAATTGACAGCATGGAATACCCAACTAGTGACCACGGGGACAAGATTGATGCGGCGGCGCTCGCGGTTAATCCAAAGGCTGACACCACTGGCTCGAACTTGGCACAATAGTATTAGCGGTGGACAGGAATGGGTGGATATTGTTTATACGCCTAAATTTGAATTTAATGATGCCGATCCTGTAGAGTCAATCCAAGCAGCATTTTTAGAGCAACTTCAGGGCAAAGCGATCTCCGAGCAGCAGCAGGGTACAAGTCTAGTTGGACCGCATCGAGACGAGGTGAGTTTGAGGATTAATCACACTCCCGCCAAGGAATATGGCTCCCAAGGACAACAAAGGACATTGGTACTTGCGTTAAAATTAGCGGAGCTAGAACTTATAGAATCCGTGATTGGTGAACCTCCTTTACTGCTTCTAGATGATGTTTTGGCTGAATTAGACCTGCAAAGGCAAAATTGTTTACTGAATGCGATCGGAGATCGAGTCCAAACCATTATTACTAGTACTCACCTCAGTGTCTTTGATGGCGGTTGGCTAAATTCAGCCCAAATTTTGCAGGTAGAAAATGGTAGTGTCAAGCTTGATTAAAAACCGCAAATTCTATGAATATTGAACCAGACTCCCCCACTCCAGTTACTCCGGCACCCAGTTACGTCAAATTGGCAATGCGGAATATGGTCAAAAAGCGTGGCACTTCTATATTTCACTTTCTCTTAACTAGTGTGGGATTAATTGCTGTCCTAGTTGCTTTAGCCGTAGTATTTCGCTAGTGATCACAATCACCTGCGTCTGTACCAACCATCACAGTTATTAGACCTAATATCCTTAATACTTATTTAAACTTGATAATCTAAGACTTGGCAATTCAGCTAAGTAAGGAAATCAGTTAGTATCCCTGAATAATCAATAATCAATTAATTTGAAGCTCTCTAGCTTGGACTCACAGCTTTGACTAACTCTGTAAATACTAAATTAAATATCGAACTTAACGTAGAACTGAACCCAGAGATCGCCCAACTAGATGCACTAGACTCCATAGACATTCAGCCTTGGCAATATTGGTTTCAGGTATGGCTAAATCTGCTTACCCCCAAGGTGGAAATTACCTCAACAGACTACGAAGCTTCGTTATTACTTACCGATGATCGGTCAATTCAGGCTTTAAACCGCCAATATCGTTTCCAAGATCGTCCCACAGATGTTTTAGCATTTGCTGCCCTAGAGACTGACGTACCAGCCTTAGCCATGAACTTGGAACCAGTGTATTTGGGGGATATTGTTATCTCTGTCCCTACTGCTATCAATCAAGCATTAGAGCGGGGACATTCAACTAATTGGGAATTAGTGTGGCTAGCCGCCCACGGCTTTTTACATCTTTTAGGTTGGGATCATCCAGATGCTGAAAGCCTTGCTAGTATGCTGGCGGAACAAGATTTATTACTGGAGGCGATCGCCATTGCTAAAAATCACTAATAAAAACATTAGCAAACCTAAATGAACATCTACATCTTTTTTTAGTCTATGGGTTTATTGACAGGAGTAGGAGAAAAATATGAACAAATCTCAATATCACGAGCGCACTTCCTTGAATATCGGCACTATAAGTACTGAACTTAAGAATGTTTTAGAGCAGCCTGAGCGCAATCACTCCCTACAGGTATCTACGAGTCTATGGGCGAGCTTTAATTTTGCTTGGCAGGGATTGTCCTATGCCTTTAAAAGCCAAAGAAATTTTCGGATTCATACCATCATTGGTTCTATTGCCTTGCTGCTAAGCCTGTGTTTGCAATTACCTGCGATTAATTTAGCCGTAATTAGCCTAACTATCGGTGCGGTGCTAGGAATGGAGTTGATTAATACAGCCCTCGAGTCGGTGGTGGATTTAACCCTAGGACAAAAATATGATCCCTTGGCAAAAATAGCTAAAGACTGTGCTGCTGGTGCCGTTCTAGTTGCGTCTATAGTTGCTCTGGGGGTAGCCCTGGTTTTATTAGTACCACCGCTAGTAGGATTGATTATAGGTTTAGGCAATTCCTTAGATTTTGTTTGAAGTTTCTACCCAGAATTAAACTAGACCTGCCCTTGGTTTACATTTAATCTCCAGTTAATTTGCGGTTAATTTACGATCACAATAGGATAGTATAATAAGCCTAATATTTCGGAAGCTACATGACTGAATCCTGTCTTACCTTCGATGAACCACCCGATTCTCCAGAAGAAGCCTGTGGTGTGTTTGGTGTCTTTTCACTCCAAGCTGAAAATGTTGCTAAACTTACCTACTTTGGTCTTTACGCCCTTCAACACCGAGGACAAGAATCGGCGGGGATCACTAGCTTTGATAGCGATGGAACTTCTTACACCCATAAGGATATGGGCTTGGTTTCACAAATATTTAACGAAAAAAATCTTAATACTCTACCTGGGAATATAGCGATCGGGCATAATCGTTATTCTACAACTGGCTCTAGTAAAATTGCCAATGCTCAGCCGGTGGTTGTCCCTACCCGTCTAGGTAGTTTAGCTCTTGCCCATAACGGTAATCTAGTAAATACTGCAAACCTCCGTGACGAACTGCTAGCACAGGGACATGAGTTAAGTTCTAGTTCAGATTCTGAGGGTATTGCCTTTGCGATCGCCGAAGCTGTAAATAATGGGGAAAACTGGATTGGTGGGATCACAACTGCCCTCCGCCGATGTCAAGGGGCATTCAGTCTTGTCATGGCTACATCTGAGGGAATTATTGGGGCTAGGGATGGTTATGGGATTCGTCCTCTAGTAATTGGACAGACTGAGGATGGTAGTTATGTATTGTCCTCTGAAACCTGTGGCTTAGATATTATTGGAGCTCAATATGTTCGGGACGTAAATGCTGGAGAATTAGTATGGATTGACAAATCAGGGCTAACTTCCCATCAGTGGCTAATTGAAGCACTACCTAAGCTCTGCGTATTTGAAATGATTTACTTTGCCCGTCCCGATAGCGTTATGAATGGGGAAAGTTTGTATAGCTACCGTATGCGTTTAGGTAAGGCACTAGCTATAGAATCGGCAGTAGATGCGGACTTAGTAATTGGTGTACCAGATTCAGGGATTCCTGCAGCGATCGGCTACTCTCAAGTTTCTGGAATTCCCTATGCCGAAGGGTTAATTAAAAATCGCTATGTTGGTCGCACTTTTATTCAGCCAACTCAGGCAATGCGAGAATCTGGAATTCGGATGAAACTCAATCCATTGAAAGATGTGCTATCAGGTAAACGGGTCATTGTCATTGACGATTCGATTGTGCGGGGTACAACTAGCCGTAAGTTAGTTCAAGCTCTTCGAGATGCAGGGGCAACGGAGGTACATATGCGAATTTCCTCACCGCCTGTAACCCATCCTTGTTTTTATGGTATTGATACCGACTCCCAAGATCAATTAATTGCAGCTACCAAATCTGTGGCAGCGATCGCTAAAATTATCAATGTAGATTCTTTGGCATACCTAACACGAGAGAGTATGCTTAAAGAGACCAATGTCAATACAGGTAATTTTTGCTCTGCCTGTTTTAGTGGTGATTACCCAATCCCAATTCCTGATCGCTTGAAACGCACCAAACTTATCCTTGAACCCCAACTATAAGTTACCTATGAGTAAAGTTCTATTTCACCTTGCCTTTCCTGTAATTGATATTCCCAGTACCAAGGCTTTTTATGTGGATGGTTTAGGCTGTTTAGCAGGTAGGGAATCAAATTCTTCGCTAATTTTAAGCTTGTATGGACATCAACTGGTGGCACATGTCGTGAATGAATTACCAAATAACCAAACGTGCATCTATCCGCGTCACTTTGGTTTGGTGTTTCAATCGGAAAGTAGTTGGCTGGCATTACTGGAAAAAGTCCATGATAAAAGACTCAAGTTCTATCAACAGCCCAAGATTAGATTTGCGGATACACCACTTGAACATCGTACTTTTTTCTTGACCGATCTTTCTGGCAATATTTTGGAGTTCAAACACTATAAATTTGAGTCAGCAATCTTTGGTGAAACTGCTTTTCATCAAGTAGGTGATCTAGCAGTAACTCAAGTGCCAACCGTGCAGCACATTTATTAATTTATTAGTTCCTAAGAACTATTCCCTTCCTTAAGCTTTTGACGCAGGGTTTGAAATTTTTTCCTTAGCTGACGCTGACGGGCGGAGCCACCTTTTCCTTTGGAGTTTCTACCTTCGTTGCGAGGAGACTCCCATCTTTTTAGTTGCTGAGCCATAGTTTTTACCTTTGATATTTTTATTTCGACATTGATAGGACTTACGCAAAAGAGGAAATGAGTTAAAAAGGAAGAATGATTTGAGGGAGAGCAATGTCAAAAAAGTTTACTACCCTAGATTATTGTCAGTACTTGCTAAGTAGTCAGATAAACTACACAATCACGAATTTAGCAGAACATATAGAAGGACATAGCCATGACAAGATCAACCGATATTTGGCATCCCAGAGATTAACACCGAGATTGCTATGGCAGAATGTGAAATTAACAATTGTGTCAGACGAAGCCGAGTATATGTACATACTGTTTGACGACACAGTATTAGATAAACGTCATGCCAAGCAGATTGAGATGGCACAAAGAGAATACAGTGGCAACGCACATGGAATCAGACTGGTAAACTGTGTGTATGTAAATGTCAAACGGCAAGAATTTTGGGTAGTAGACTATCGGGTTTATGACCCAAATGGTGATGGCAAGAGTAAATTAGATCATGTGTCCGATATGCTTAAAGGGTTGATCAATATCAAACAATTACCATTTCAGACGGTGCTGATGGATAGTTGGTATGCTACACAACGGTTGATGGCAGAAATTGATAATATCGGTAAAATTTATTACTGTCCACTAAAATCGAACCGTCTGGTCGATGATTCTGGTGGAGTGGAAAAATATAAACGGATTGACCAATTGGATTGGTCTGAACAGGAACTGTTGCAGGGAAAATTGGTCAAAATCAATAAATTCCCCAAAGATAAGAAGGGGAACCTATTCTGGGTCACTGTTTCTCCAAGCAGGACAGAATTTGTCGTGACCAACGACTTAACTCAAGACTACACCCCTGAAGTACTAGCTATTTGCGACCTCAGGTGGAAGATTGAGGAATTTCATCATGAATTCAAACAATTGACTGGTGTTGAGGCTTGCCAATGCCGTAAGTCTAGAATTCAGCGTAATCATATTGCTTGTGCCATGCTGGTATGGAATCAGCTCAAGCGTTTAGCTTTTCATGTTGGTAAAGCTATCCATCAACTTATGTTTGTAATTATTTAAAATCTCAACTCATAAATCCTTCTATTCCTATGAATCTTGCCTAAGTCTTAACTTTAAAACAGTGCATAGTGGAAAAACACGCCTATCAAAAGTTGTGTAATCTTGGAATGCAGGAGAAGGTAAATAGAATTGGGGAATCCAAAATGATAAATAACCTAAGTTGCTACCCATAGATTAACGCTAAGAGCAAGGACAAAGAGCATAGCTTTAAGCTCAAATCCCTTAGCCGTGAGAGCATGAATTGATTTAGTTAGCATTCTGAATATACCTAACACAAGCAGGTACAGGTCTGATAGAGTTTATTTTCACATCGCAGACAGGTGAATTTTGCCATCCTCAAGTAGTGTGCATCTTCAAACTCATAGTAGTCTGCATAGACGACACTGCCTGCGGGTAAATCAAAATTAAATACTTGAAGAGCCTTATCATCGGCAAATCCCCCAGGAGAGATAAAGAACTCAATAGGTTCAACTTTTTCTGTGACCATTAAATTTACTTTGACTCCGTAGAAATATTGGCTTGAAAACCTCTGTAGCTTTCATCTTTGTACATCCTTGACCTAGAAATCTGAATATTGTCACATACTGGAATTGGAAAACTATCAATACTGTAGATTGACTCGGCATTTAAGCATGACCAATATTTAACTAAAGTTTCTAAAAATACTATCAGTTCTAGCTTATGTAATCTCCGATTAAACCGACTACGGCTTAGCATTTTAGGTATTAAATTCGGGGTATCTAATAATTCTCTGGCTTTCTCTATATTTCCGCCAAAAGATATTCCTGCAATGTTTGCTGTAGTCATTTCTTTTGCATCGCTCATTTTTTGTTGGGGATTACTGTAGTGACCTTAGTAAATCATCACACAGGCAATATAGAGCCTGTTTCATATTTATTATGAGCAAGATTTATGATGCTTAGAAAATGCTAAATCCATACTCAAGTAGCCTAACAGATAAAGAATGGGAAATTATAGAACCATTGCTCCCAAAGAAAAAGCAAACTAGACCGCCAACTTGGACAAAAAGACAAATTTTAGACGGCATACTCTACCAACTTAAAAACGGTTGTAATTGGCGAGATATGCCCCGAGACTTACCACCATTCTCTACAGTGTATCGATACTACAAGGAGTGGAAAGATACAGATACATTTACTGCGATTATGGAAGCTTTACATGCAACAGCCCGTGAACAGTCAAAAAAAATCAAAATGGACAACTTTAATCATCATTGACTCACAAGCAGTGAAAAATACCTGTAATGCAAGTATAGAATCCAAGGGCTTCTGCTCCTACAAAGCAACTAACGGGATCAAAAGACATTTAGCCGTTGACACTCTGGGATTTCCTTTCTTTACCTATTTAACAAGAGCAAATGTATCAGATGACCAAGGACTGATTGAGATGTTAACGATTAACATTGATTACTTCAAATCGAAGCCAGATGACATTACCCTAACTACGATATTGCTGGATAGTGGTTATCATATCGAAAAATTGACGACTGATTTACAGAAGGTTTATCCTGAGATTATGACTAAGATTAGGTTTGAAATTTCTCCTAAGGTATCAAAGCAACAGAAGGCAGAAAAAGGTCTGTCTGGGTTTGTAGTTGTGCCGACAAGGTGGGTACTTGGGTTGAAAGATGCAAAATCTTAGTTAAGAACTTTGAGAGAACTCTCGTTAATGCTACAGCTAAACTCAATCTTTGCTTTATTCGCTTGATGCTAAAAAGAATTGCTACTCATGAGATATGAAACAGGCTCTATATAGCTATAATCTTGTCATTCATTTATTTACTGCTGCAAATCTACTTTTTAATTTTGTAGCAGTATTTCTTTATCTTTGAAACTAGCAACTTTGCTTAAATAATAGAATGCTAATCCGTAAACTTTTTGACTGTACTGAATTTCTGGGGGGAGATCGCACGATTTTGAGAGAATTATTGCACCCTGACAAACAAGCAGTAAGATTACGTTATAGCCTTGCCCATGCCATTCTGCCTGTAAGTCAAACTTCCCAAGCCCATGCTTTAACTACTTCTGAGGTGTACTATATCTTAAGTGGTGTGGGAGAAATGCACATTGATAATGAGAATAAAACAGTAGAAGCGGGTGATGCCATTTATATTCCACCCTATGCCAAGCAATTTATTACAAATATTGGGACTGAACCTCTAGTCTTTATCTGTATAGTTGATCCCGCATGGCGTAAAGAAGATGAAACCGTATATGTCTGAAATATTTAACCAAGTATTTACCTTAAGTAGCGAACATATTGCCCTGTGCGATCTCCTTAAAGTTTGCGGGATTACCCATAGTGGAGGTGCGGCGAAGCATCTGATTGCCCAAGGACATATTGAGGTAAATGGGATCACCGAACTGCGCAAAACCTGTAAGATTTATGCTGGATTTAAAGTTACAGGTTGGGACTTTGAGATTAATGTAATTACTGCTTCGGCTTGACTTGCTTCTACTTGTAGTTAGCTAGAAAGGCTTTTTATTATCAATGAGAATCTATTCAGTAGCACCTATATCAAGAAGAATTTTGATAGCCACTTGATTTCTATTACCTATGGTATAAGTTAAAGCAGTTTTTCCATATTCATTTCTAGCATTAACTTCTACACCCTTAGAGATAAGAAACAAAAGCATCTTTAAACAGTCATAGGTATAATAAGAACAAAGAAACGATAATAAACGACCACCCTAGTAGTTACGATCTTCAATATTTGGGATGGAATCTAGTAAAAGACTGATTACCTCTTCTGGAGAGAGATTTTTAGAATATAAAGCATACGTAAGTCCTGAAAAAATTGTTTTTTGTTTTAGTCCGTTAATTTCCGAATCAAATAAAATGTCAGAGCCTGAATCAATGAGGAGTTTGATAATTTCTGTATCTACTCTTGTAAAAATTTCATTTCCAATCTGAGTATCAATATGATAAAAAAGGCGTTGCAGATATAGGTATGAAATATACAAACCTTAGAAATTAAAGCTTATGCTGGATATTATTCCTAGCCTTTAAACAATATTTGGTTCATACTAAACTCTGCAACGCCAATTACAAACATAAGTTGATGGATAGCTTTACCAACATGAAAAGCTAAACGTTTGAGGTGATTGCACATCAGCATGGCACAAGCGATATAGAGTCCATTTGACATCTACAAATGGTAGTATAAAGCTAAAATGCAGTAGACAAGCAGCTTAAGAACCCATTTAAGAATTCATGGGGGACAAATTTCTGAGCATTATGCGGATTAAAGACAAGTATAGAGCCTGTTTCATATCTCATGAGTAGCAATTCTTTTTAGCATCAAACGAATAAAGCAAAGATTGAGTTTAGCTGTAGCATTAACGAGAGTTCTCTCAAAGTTCTTAACTAAGATTTTGCATCTTTCAACCCAAGCATTTGACCTTTCAATTACCCACCTTGTCGGCACAACTACAAACCCAGACAGACCTTTTTCTGCCTTCTGCTGCTTTGATACCTTAGGAGAAATTTCAAACCTAATCTTAGTCATAATCTCAGGATAAACCTTCTGTAAATCAGTCGTCAGTTTTTCGATATGATAACCACTATCCAGCAATATCGTAGTTAGCGGAATGTCATCTGGTTTCGATTTGAAGTAATCAATGTTAATCGTTAACATCTCAATCAGTCCTTGGTCATCTGATACATTTGCTCTTGTTAAATAGGTAAAGAAAGGAAATCCCAGAGTGTCAACGGCTAAATGTCTTTTGATCCCGTTAGTTGCTTTGTAGGAGCAGAAGCCCTTGGATTCTATACTTGCATTACAGGTATTTTTCACTGCTTGTGAGTCAATGATGATTAAAGTTGTCCATTTTGATTTTTTTTGACTGTTCACGGGCTGTTGCATGCAAAGCTTCCATAATCGCAGTAAATGTATCTGTATCTTTCCACTCCTTGTAGTATCGATAGACTGTAGAGAATGGTGGTAAGTCTCGGGGCATATCTCGCCAATTATACCAAATCGAAGAGTATAGGCTACAGATGGTATAAATATATAAACCGAGTTCAAAGAAAAAAATGGCAGGAGTATACAAATTAGAGATCAAAGAAAGTGAAGAAGAGCTAAAACATATGCTGAGAGTGCAAAAGACCGCATCAGATAAAGAAAGAATTCAGATGCTGTATCTGTTAAAAACAAAACAAGCAAGCACAATCCAGACAGCATCGACAATACTGGGACGGCATCGAGTTACATTGCAAGATTGGTTAGGGAATTATCGCAAAGGGGGAATAGTAGGACTATTAGGACTAAACCTAGAACAGGGCGAAAACAGAGTATTCCACAATGGGCGCAGAAAGCATTGATAAAAAAGCTGGAAGAAGCAGAAGGCTTTGAAAGTTATGGGCAGATCTGCCAATGGTTAGAGAACCAATTAGGAATCAAATCAAACTATAAAACTGTGCATCATCTAGTCCGATATCGGCTGAAAGCCAGACCGAAAGTGACACGTCCAGTCAGTGCAGGAAAGTCAGAAGAGCAAGTAGAAGCATATAAAAAACCTTGCCAGTATTATAAGCATGATTGCCTGGTTCGGCATTAATATAATCGGACTAAATGGCAAAGTGAGATTCTTTTGTCAAGATGAAACACGAATTGGGTTAAAGACAATTAGTGGAAGGAAGATCACAGCAAGAGGAGTCAAACCCAAAGGTAAAGTTCAGTGGCAGTTTAAGGCAACTTACCTCTATCGAATTGTAGAACCATCAACAGGGGAAAGCTTTTTCTATGAATTTACTCACCTTAATAGTGAATGCTTCCAAGTATTTCTGAACTTAGTAAGCGCATATTTTCAAGGTGACATCATCGTTATGCAAGTGGATCAAGCAGGAGCACACAGAGCAAAACGGTTAAAGATTCCTAAAAATATTATTTTGCTATTTCAGCCTGCCCATGCACCTGAGACTAATCCCATTGAAAGAGTGTGGCAGCATTTCAAATTAGGGTTGAGGTGGAAACTGCCAAAAGATCTTGACCAGTTGCGTGCATTAATGCGGGAAAGGTTAGAAGTTATGACTCAAGAGGTAATTGCTTCGATTGTTGGGTGGGATTATATTTTAGAGGCTTTATCTGTAGCTCGTATTTAACGATTTGGTATTACAACCGTTTTTGAGTTGGTAGAGTATGCCGTCTAAAATTTGTCTTTTTGTCCAAGTTGGCGGTCTAGTTTGCTTTTTCTTTGGGAGCAATGGTTCTATAATTTCCCATTCTTTATCTGTTAGGCTACTTGAGTATGGATTTAGCATTTTCTAAGCATCATAAATCTTGCTCATAATAGATATGAAACAGGCTCTATATGCTTTATTAAATGGGTTCTTAAGTAGGCTCTAAAAGATTTAGATAAAACTTGGGGATTCCTGAAGAGAGTGCAGGCGGTGATAAATACCATTTTGGGCTAGAAGTGCCTGATGGCTTCCCACTTCTGCAATTTTGCCCTGATCTAGTACCACAATTTTATCAGCCTCCCGCACTGTACTCAGGCGATGGGCAATAATAATCATGGTTCTTGTCCCTTGTAATTGGCTCATTGCTAGCTGAATTGCTCGTTCGGATTCATAATCTAAACTTGACGTTGCCTCATCAAAGATCAAAACATCTGGCTCCACTAATAAAGCCCTAGCAATTCCTAGTCTTTGTCTTTGTCCTCCCGACATTCTAACTCCTCTCTCGCCAACTATGGTGTTGAAGAAACTGAACATAACCAGCAAGAGGTCGAGTTGAGTTGCTTTTTCGCATAGCTGAGAGCTGGATATTTTCGGCTTCAAGCAACAAATCCTCAATCTCATAATCGTTGTAAGCTCTATCTGCATAGACCACAGAGCCTTCAGGTAAATCAAATGGAAATACTCTCAAGCCCTTAACATCAGCAAATGAACCATTAGTTAGAAAAAATTCCACAGGCTCTCCTGACTCCGTCACCATCAGATGAATTTTAATACCATAAAAGTATCTTCTCTTGCTGGCTTGATAGCCTCGATACTCTTGTTTGCCATCATAGATTTTTGACCTTGGAATGCGGATATTGGCACAGACAGGTATGGGAAAACTATCAATGCTGTAAACCCATTCCGTGTTTAGTTGTTTCCATGTTTGCCCCAACGCTTCAAACAATATCAACAGCATTTGCTCAACTCGATATAGTCTGCGGTTGAAGCGACTTCGGCTAAGCATTTTGGGGATGTATTGTAGTTCTGATAAATATTTTCTTGCCCTCTCGTAATTTCTACAAAAATACATAGTGGCAACTATAGCGGTGGTCATTACTTCGCCATCACTCATTTCTTGTTGTCGATCACCACGATGATTCATTGCTCTTAGAATGTCATCGCATAAGCAATAAATCGCTATAATTTCATCATTCATTTTTCTTGCTGCTACTTGCATCTTTTCCTTTGTAGCAGATTTCTTTCCCTCAGCTATTAGGTAGCAACTTGGGTTATTTAATTCAGACTATCAATTGGAAGCCAACCAGTTCAGGTAAAGGGTTTATACCTATGCTCAAAGGTTAGAAGGGCTTGTATGGAGTATAGATGCTGAAAGAAATTTATTATTGTGATCGTTTTTGCTTATCGGTGATTGCTGCTAATGGGTACCGTGAATCCTATTGATCATGTGTGATGTTTATCTTGGGGTATTGATTGCCTAATAATAACCAAGAGTCTAATTAACTCACTAAGGATTCACAGTAGATATATACACCTGTTATATTAACAGTAGCAATGCTTATAATATCTTTGTCGATTAGTACAAACCTATTAAGTCAGTTAGTAAGCAAATGAATGATTTTGAAGACAATTCCGATTGGGAAAAGCTAGTTGCTCTCAGTGATGAAGAGCTTAAAGTCGCCATAGCAGAGCAAAGCAATCATCCTCAAACTCACGGACTTCAGGATAATCAAGATTTTGCCCTATCTGCATCTATTAACGAATTAGGCGAATCCAATGACAAGTTAGATGGAGCCGAAATTGTGCCAACATCAGATCAAGGTAAAGTTAATGATGCAAACTTAGCTGATGCTGAACCAATCTGGAATCAAGTAGTAAGCTCAGAGGTAGGAACATTAACCTTTGACTTTTCAGAATCGACAGAGGCAACTATGACTCAAGATTGGGAGCAAGAAGTTATTCCCGAGGTTAACGCCCATGTATCTGACATCATTGATGACATTCCCCCAGATTGGGAAGCTTTAGGCGCTATAAGTTCTATTCCCAGTGATGATGATGTTGCTATTGGTAATACTTGGGAAACCGCCAGTGATGATGTGAATACGGCATTTATGAAAGAATGGGAGGAGAGCGCCGCACGCATTTCAGAACTGACTGGTATAGATATATCGGAAGATATCAAGACGGAGGGAAATGACTTAAGTTCTGGTACACCAAAGGTTGAGCCTAAGCCTGAATCTAAAATTGCCCCTGAAATCGAAAAGAGGACTGAGAAAAATCAATATATCCCTGGTAGTGATGAATCTGGACCACTGCCTCCTTTACCAGTATTACGTCCAAAAAAAGCCCACCCTAAAAAAACTAATCGTGCTAACTCATCTGAGCCAGATTGGTTTGATAAATATCACGATCAATCCCAAGACACAGGTGTTCCCTCTCAATCCCCACCTCAGTCTATGGAACCGAAACCTAATTATCATTTTGATCAATTAGCTGAAGAGATTTGTGATAACGATCAGTTTAGTTGGACAAGCTTAAACCAAAAAGTGCAAAGCCAGCCTCAACCAAAGCCTGCTACTGTTTGGACTCCTGGGGAAAAGATCACTGTAGATTTAGAAGACGACCTTCCAGAGGCAACGGCAGTATGGAATTATAATCCCCCTGAAACATTTACTGAATCTTTTGATGAGATTCCTGAACCTAAGCCCAAGTTTGATTTATCTACTACGATTAGCTTCCTACAAACTCTGCAAGATCAAGTATGGCAAAAATTTAAAATTCCAATCCTAGCGATCGCCACTCTTGGAGGATTATTTGCAATTTATTCTATTCCCTTTGTGCAGAGAGCAGTAACAGAAGCAGGATTAAAATCAGGAATGCTCAAAGATGCCAGTCAAAAAGACCTATCGGGAATTAATTTTCAGGATGCTAGATTAGATCGGGTTAATTTTTCTGGTGCTACCCTTAAAAATACCAATTTCAAGAAAGCTAACCTTAACGGGGCAATTTTTAATGGCGCTAACCTCAAGGGAGCTAACCTTAGTGGCGCTAACCTCAGGGCTGCTGACCTCAGAGATAGTAAGATTGAACTCGAAGGTGAACTGGCTACAAAACTTGAGAAAAAAGATTTATTAATGTGGCAAATTGTCAACCAACCTAGAGCAGGTAGAAATCTGAGTAAGCAAAACTTAGATGGTTTTTATTTGAGTGGGGCGATGTTAAAAGGGGCAAATCTAACCGAAACAAGGCTAGTTTGGGTTAATTTAAGTAATGCTGACCTATCCAATGCCCAACTTAGTGGTGCCGATTTAACTGGGGTAAATTTCCTGGGGGCAAAACTAGCGGGAGCAAACCTATACGGAATAACTTGGAAAACCCATGAACCTCGTACAGACGCTAATACAATTTGTCCTAATGGCAAGAAAGGTCCATGTAAATTTAATTAAGTTTTAAGTCTGTGCAGAATTGAATTGGCAGTACTATTAGCTTTTACTTTTTTAATTATTTGTTTCAGTGGATAAGCTTTTGGTAAATCCTCCCGTAGCCAATGGATGGACATAGAAGTGGAAATGGCAATCCAAGCAATTTGGGCGTAGCTGTTATCAATATTTGCCAAAACTATGCTGTTAATTACACTTAAACTTAGGCTTGGCAGGATGTGTCCATAGTCTAAAAATATGTTAGCAGCACTGATTAAAATACTATCAACTAGGGTACTGCCCAAAAAATCTAGGATCGGGAAAGGTAATAACAGGACAGAGATCGCTTTGATCACAAATATGCCACTGGCAAAGGTGCGATCGGGTAAAAACTGATCTAATTGATCTAGTTGGGCTTGGACAAAATTGCGATGAATCTCTAGGAGCGATCGCATGGTATTAATTGCTAAGAGAGCTTTCCCATCTTGATTGAGTAAGTCCAGAAGTTTCTGTTTTAAAGCTTGGACATCATGGGGGGGATATTCCCAACTTTCTTGAATAGCATTAGCATTGTTATATTCAACACGAACACGGCGGGGAAGGGGTTCGGCACTCGTAAAAATGATCTCATCAGGTGAAATTAGTACTTGTAATTCTGGATTTTGCAATGCTTCATGAATTAGTTTGCGATCGCTGGGGGGATACAAATCAGCTTTATTGAAAATTAGGAGAATCGGTTTATGTGCATGGTGTAATTGGGCGATCATTTCTAGTTCATAGCGAGTTAGGTCTTTACTAGTAATGAATAAAATTAAATCAGCCTCATAAGCAGCATTGATCGCAATTTGTGCCCTTGATTCCCCTTCAACTTCATGTAGTCCAGGCGTGTCGATCAGCTTAATTTGCACTTTGGGTGAGTCTAAATCCGTATCAGCATAATTTAAGCTAACAGTGGTGCCTTTGAGCGGACTGGTGCGCCAATTTTTTCGCCCGTGTATAGCGTTAAGTACAGCCGTCTTACCAGAAGATGCTAAACCCACGGCGGCAATAACAAATATATGATGTTTGAGCTTGGCTTGAAGGCTATGAATTTTACCAAGATCACTTTCATTCATACGCTTAGCATATTTATGAAGGTAATGATCAAGGCGATCGTTTGCCCAAGTTACAGGATCATCTTCATTGTATATACCAGCGTTCAAAGTTAAATATTGATCACGACTACATAACTATAGGGTAAATATAAAACGTCTAAAAGCCAAAACTGCGAGTCATTAAACTAGCAATGGCAATCATACTCACCAACCACATGAGCGATCGCAGAATCGGCACATCGGCAATATAGCCCACACTATACAGAAATCGTGAACCCAAAAAGCCAATTACTAACAGGCTGGTGTACTCTGAGCTATGTTCAGTGGTATAAACCATAAGGGTGGCAGCAGTAAATAGCATAAATGACTCAAAGGAATTTTGGTGCGCCCAAGTTGCCCGTTTGGCATAATCAGGCAGGCGATCAAACATTGCCCTCGGTGCGCTCATGTCAAAATCGTTAGTTAGGCGAGCATAGGCAACAAATATATAGGGAAAATATACTAAACCAGCAGAGATCGCCAATCCATAGAGCAGAAACTGAGAGGTAGAAATTGATAAATTCATAGATAAAATCGCCGCAAATGTAAAAAACCTGACATAAATCTGAAACATTTTAACATTTCATAACAATTCACAGAAATTAAAATGAGATAGCCTACAATCTCGAACTATGCTTAAAAATAAGTTATCGGCACTTTGGCAGTTTAGTCGCCCCCACACCATAATTGGTACTAGCCTGAGTGTTACGGCTCTGTACCTAATGGCAGCCAGTTCGGGAGCATCCATTGCTAACTCAGCTTTAATATGGTTGTCAGCAGCGATCGCCTGTATCTGCGCCAATATTTACATTGTGGGGTTAAATCAAATCACAGATGTAGCGATCGACAAAATTAATAAGCCCCAATTACCCCTTGCCGCTGGAGATTTTACAGTTAAACAGGGATGGCTCATCGTTATTACTTGCCTACTATGGGCGATCGCTTTGGCATTAGCAGGAGGAAAATTTTTATTATTAACTGTGACCCTGAGCTTAATCATTGGCACCATATATTCTCAACCACCAATTAGATTAAAAAGGTTTCCATTTTGGGCATCCATGTGTATATTCTCAGTGCGTGGACTAGTTGTGAATATCGGTTTATTTCTCCATTTCAATTACAGCTTAAATAACAGCTTAGACATTCCCCTAAAACTTTGGCTACTAACTATATTTATCCTGATATTTACCTATGTGATTGCTATATTTAAGGATATGCCAGACATTGAGGGCGATCGCCAATTTAATATAGCTACACTTTCTATTCAGTGGGGGCAATTGTCCGTATTTAATCTATCTCGTCAGATACTCTTAAGCCTATATACTATAATAACCATAATTAGTATAACTAGCTGGCTTACTGATTTTTCAATTAATATCAATAACCTAGTTTTGATTGTAACTCATGGGATTTTAGTAGTTGTTTTTTGGCAAAGAAGTATAATTGTTAATTTAAGCGATCGCCAAGAAATCACGCAATTTTATCAGTTTATTTGGAAGCTATTTTATTTAGAATATATTATTTTCCCCCTCGCCAATATTATCCAGTTTATTAATTAATCTAATAATTAACTATCGAATGTCTAAACTTATTTATCTTTCTAAGTCAGACTTCAGAATTGCTAAAAGCTGCCCCACCAAACTATATTACAAGAAACTGGGATACCCTCAAAATCAAGAAGAAAATTATGGTTTTTCCTTTAGTGCTTTAATTATTACTAAAATAGCTCAACTACTCTACAAGAATGGGATAGAAATTTCGGTAAATACTGAAGATGAAGATGGAGTTATTTCTGGTATTAATGAAACTAATATTAAGCTACAAGAGAAAAATATTACTCTATTTAAACCCTTAATTTATCATCAAAATAAGCTGGCTAGATTGGATATTCTAGCTAAAAGAGATCATAAATTTGATTTAATATATATTAAGCCTAGAGCAATTGATATAAAATATAAACCTCTGTTACGAAATAAAAAAGATGGCAAAATCAATTCAATTTGGAAAGGATACTTAGAAGATATTACATTCCAAGTCTATATTTTATCTGAGTTATTAGCTAGTTTGAATGATCAAAATAATCAATTTGAGATTAATACTTATTTATGTCTGCCGATCAAGGATAAACTATGTTTAAGTTGTTTAGGTTCAAATTTCTCTATTTTCTCTGATTATGAATCTAAGAACAAATCTGATTATAAAATTGAATATTTAGGTAATATTGAAGAATTAAAAAAAGATCATATTTTACAATTTATCAATGTAAATCGGGAGATCGAAGAATTAAAAGAAAAAGTTATCAGAAATACAAACAACTACCTAGAAAGTATAGTTAATGGTTTTCATAAAATCCCCACACCTATTAATAAGAATTGCAAGAATTGTGAATTTAGACTCGATCAGTTAACTAATAGCTCAAATGCAGATACCAGAAATGGATTTAATGAGTGTTGGAATCATAGCCATCCTCAAAATGATCATATTCTCGATCTATATCAAGTTGCTAAAATCGGTGAATATAATAATCCTTTAATTAATACTTTAATTGCTGAAGGTAAATCTAGTCTCTATGATATTCCTATTGAAACTTTAGATCATCACAGCTTTAAAACCAGACAAATCATTCAAATTAAACACACCAAAAAAAATCAAGAATGGATTTCTGAGCAGTTAGCGGAAACTATTAATACTTGGAATTATCCTTTACATTTTATTGATTTTGAAACCTGTCGCTTAGATATTGCCTATGATCAAACAATTCGCCCTAACGAGCAACTGGCGTTTCAATGGAGTTGTCATACAATTAGTACCCCCACTTCTGAATGTATAAACACAAGCTTTATTGATATTAGTGGTGAATTTCCTAACTTTAAGTTTGCCGAAGCACTAATGGAGCATATCGGTAACTGTGGCACGGTTTTAATTTGGGGAACCCATGAAAAAAGTGTGCTTAAAGATATTTACGCTCAAGTTTCCCACTATCAATATGACAATCAACGCCTATCCCTATGGCTAGAAAGTTTGATTTTTGATTCTGAGTTGCCATTAGACCCAGCCTTAAATCTAAAGTTAATTGATATGAATAATTTGACTTTAAAGTATTATTTCCATCCGTTGATGAAGGGAAGAACTTCACTTAAATCTGTCTTACCAGCAATCTGGAAAACTAATAGTTATTTACACCAAATGCCTTGGTTATCTCATTACTTGCAACGAGATCAATCGGGTAAAATTCTTAATCCCTACGAAACTTTACCCGAACTTGAAATTGATCAAAAGTATCAAGTGATCAAAGATGGTAGTGGAGCTATGCTTGCCTACCAGCAAATTCTTTACAGCCCCTTCAAGCATGATCCAGCTATTCGTGCTAAGTGGGAAATATTGCTTAAACAATACTGTTGCCTTGATACTTTAGCAATGGTGATTATTTGGACGCATTGGCAATACTTAATTGCTCAGGATTACTGCTCTAACCAAGCAATCATATCGGCTTCAGATTCTCCATAGCGAGTTTCGCCAGTTTGGGGATTGTAACCACGCCAAATGACTTCACCATTACCACTGGGCAATTTTTCAATGGATATTTCCATCGGCTCAAATAACCAATTCCATATACTCCGTGATGATTTCTGGGTTTGGGGATTTAGTTGTTGACGTTCTTGTTCCAGAAGAGATAGAAGATCAAAGTTTTGGTTAGCTCGGGCAATTTCTTGACGATGATGCAAAGATGCAGAAATACTGGCTTGATGTTTCGCTGCTAGGTCAAGATAATTACTGCTTTGATTAGAAAAGTTGGAAAAAATTGCGCTTGCCATATCCTTAGACCTCGAACTTGAAACTATATTTGTTAATAACTTTGTATAATTTACTGTAGCATAAACTACAAAAGTATTTCCATATTTATGCTGATTTTATAGAGATTTTAAGTATGCTCGCCAACCACCAAAGCTAGAAATATCTGTAGCGTTAGCGATCGCCCAGTTTTCACAGATAAAGCCTTTGACCGTTTCCCCATTTTCTAAAACCGTTGTACCAATGCCTAAAGGGGGAGGAACTTCATCTACAAATTCGCCAAATTTAGCAATATCTATTGACCATACTTCCACTTCAATCTTGAAACCTTGTTCTTGATCGCTAAGTCTTACTAAGCCAGGCTTAGGGGGTATAGTTCCACTAAGGGCATATAACCGATAGATGGGTGCAGTGTATGTAGCAAGGGCAAGAGTTGCTCCCCGACTGGTTAGCTGATGGTTGAGGGGTTGACCGCTGAGATGTGCGCCGACTACAGCGATTTTAGTTACAGAATTAGACATAGATTTTAAGATAGATTAAATAAAACAGCTTAAAGATGAGGTGAATAAATCTGCTCGTACCGTTTTCCTAACGCACAAAGGTATGGATCGGAAAAAGCAGGGGCAATTAAAGTAATACCAAAGGGTAAACCATCATCTCGAAATCCTGCGGGTAAGGCGATCGCTGCGAAATCAAGCAAATTAACAAAATTAGTGTAGTAGCCCAGATTGGTATTTAACTCTATGGGATTTGCCTCTATTTCGGCAATGCGGTAGATTGTCCCTGTGGTGGGGAGAGCTAATATATCAAGGCTATGCCTACGCCATTCTAGACTTGTCTGTTGACGGAGTTCGGCTAATCGGTAAAAGTCCGTAAATACATCACTGGCGGAGTAGTTTAAGGCAGTTTTTAGAATAGTTTGCAGTACAGGTAAAATTTCCTGCTCATGGTTAGCGAGAAATAATTTGAGGGCTGTATATCGCTCCACCACCCAAGCTCCTGCATATACAAGCTGTGCCGTCTTTTGAAATGGAGTAAAGTCAATTTTTACTGGAATTCCCCCAATTTTTTCCAATTGGACTAGGCTTTGGGCATATAGCTGTTCATACTGAGTATCACCAAAAAAGTTTAGTTCACTGGGTACCCCAAATCGAAAACTTGAAGATAAATTTGCAGCTTTGGTAGTCATTTCTATGGGTATCGAGCGAGAGTAGCTATCCGTGGGATCGAATGCAGCAGCGATCGCCATGACCTCTTCAGCATCACTAGTATTTAAAGCAAAAATTGACACACAATCCAAGGTACGGCAAGCTGGAAAGACCCCAGTTGTACTAATTAATCCTCTGCTTGGTTTTAGTCCCACAAGATTATTAAAAGCCGCAGGAACTCGCCCCGAACCAGCCGTATCTGTACCAAGGGCAAAACTCACTAAACCTTTGGCAACGGTGATCGCTGAACCTGAACTGGAACCACCACTAATAAAATCGGGATTAAAGGCATTCTGACAAGCTCCGTAAGGCGATCGGGTTCCCACCAATCCTGTGGCAAATTGGTCTAGGTTAGTTTTACCAATGACAATAGCTCCAGCCTGTATTAATCGCTCGACTACAGTGGCATTATGACTGGGATTATAACTAAAAGCAGGACAAGCAGCAGTAGTAGGCAAATCCAGTACATCAATATTATCTTTGACTGCAAAGGGAATTCCAAATAGGGGGAGATTGTTTATATCTTCTCCGCTAAGAGCTTGGGCCGAGGCAATTACTGATTCCCGCGATCGCAAGGTAATCCAGATGGAGTTATTAGACAAAGCATCAAGGCGATCGTAGATTAATTCAATCACTTGAACTGGAGAAACTTCATTAGTGAGGTATTTAGCTCTGAGGGATTGTAAATCAAGGCAGAAATTATCTAAATCTAAAAGTTTGAACATACCCCAGTAATTTTGGTAATTAATTAAGTGATTGATAGTTTTTGATCAAGATTACTGCATAATTTTATCTTACTGAGCCGAACCATTAAAATAGGCATAATAGGTAGTATTAAATAGACTTTGAATAGACTGAAAGGGTAAATATATGGAAATTATCGGGGTAATTGTTCTGGTGATCTATATCGTGGGGGCTGTGAAATTTCTCCAAGGCTTCAGCAATACTAGTTTTACGCAAAATCAAATTCCTTTAGCACTATTGTGGCCCCTGTTACTGGCAATTAATGAAAACTACCGCCGTAACTTTACTAAGGCTCTCAAGGGTAATTAATATGAACTGGTGGAAGCGACTGAGTATAAATCCCCTTGCGCGCATTGGGGCGATCTTCATCGGCATTTTGTATGGATTAACCATTTTTGCAGGGTTTATTACCCCCTACAGTATGTACGATGCTCCCAAAAATAGTGCGTTGCTACCACCCACTCAAATCTATTGGCATAATCAGCAAGGGGAATATATTGGTGCCCATGTTTATCCCACAACCCAAGGTGCAGTTGATTTTGAGACGGGGGATCGCAAACTCATAGTAGATTTTTCTAAACCTTCACGCATTCTCATATTTCACTATGGACACCTCTTTAGCACCACAGGGGAAGGACGCTTAAATTTATTAGGAACCGACGATCAGGGGCGAGATCAGTTCACCCGCTTGCTTTATGGTGGCAGAGTCAGTTTATTTATTGGCATTATTGGTACGAGTATTTCCTTTGCGGTCGGATGCTTAGTTGGTGGGATTTCGGGATATTTTGGCGGTCTCCTTGATTCTTTCCTGATGCGCTTAGTGGAAGTAATTATGTCTGTACCTTCCATCTATCTATTAGTGGCACTGGCAGCTATCTTGGATAAGAATCCATTCACCCAGTTGCCCTTTACGAATGCTGAACGATTTATTTTAATTACGGTCATTATTTCCTTTGTCCAATGGGCAGGCTTAGCAAGGATTATCCGCAATCAGGTACTATCTATTAAAGAAGAGCAATTTGTAACGGCGGCGATCGCTACGGGTGCTGACTCATTGAGAATTATTACTCGCCATATTCTGCCCCAAACTTCCAGCTTTATTGTAATTTCCGCAACCTTAGCTATTCCTAGTTTTATCGTTTCTGAATCGGTTTTAAGCTTGATTGGATTGGGAATTCAGCCTCCCGATCCATCTTGGGGCAATATGCTGTCCTTGGCTACTAATGCGTCAGTAATCATTTTACAGCCTTGGTTAATTTGGTCACCCGCAGTGTTAATTATTCTTACGGTACTTTCCTTTAATCTGCTTGGGGATGGATTAAGAGATGCCTTAGACCCCAAAAACTTAAAAGGCTAACTAGCAAGTCTGATTGGTAAACCAACCAAGGCGATCGCTGCACTAATTGCTAAAGTTGCTGATATTCTCCCAACCCACTTAATCACATCTCATGTTCGATCTTGCCATTTTGGGGTTTGAGATAACTCCTTAGATAAGACATTTATTTTTGAATTTGTTTCTTTAATAATGCTCTAGGATATGTAGGAACTGAGTAAAATTACAAAAGAATGTTTAAATTAATCATAGGAACTTTCTTTGGCATAATTCTTAGCCTAACTCTCCAAATTGGCTTGGCAACTCAAATTACGGAAGCGCAAACTTCAACTAACCTATTAGTTGCGGCGGCGGCGAGTTTACAACCTGCATTACAGAAAATCGATATGATCAATCCAGTAAAAGTAACCTATAACTTTGGTAGCTCTGGATCACTACAACAGCAAATTGAGCAGGGTGCGCCCGTAGATGTATTTATTTCGGCGGGGATAAAGCAAATGAATGCCCTAGAAGCAAAGGATTTATTATCATTTAAGGCAAATTTATTAACAAATCAACTAGTTTTAATTACCCCTAAAAGTAGTCCGATTAAACTTACTAATTTCAAGCAATTGGTAAATGAAAACATTAAAAGAATTGCCATAGGTGAAACCAGAAGTGTTCCTGCGGGGCAGTATGCCAAGGAAGCTTTAGAAAGCCTAGGAATTTTTGAGCAATTACAACCGAAATTTGTCCTAGGGAATAATGTTAGGTTTGTACTGGCGGCAGTGGAATCAGGTGAAGTAGATGCAGGCATTGTCTATGCCACCGATGCTAAGGGTTCGGATAAAGTTGTGATTTCGGCGATCGCTGATCAAAAGTTACATTCACCAATTATTTACCCCATTGGCATTATTAAATCTAGTAAAAATCCGCAGGTAGCTAAAGAATATGTGAAACTTTTGCAAAGTCCTAAAGCTCAATCTATATTTCAAGCCTACGGATTTAGAGTTCTAACTAAATAAATTTGGCTCAATAGATGTTTCGGAGAAGTAAAAGAAAGGAAGAATTTGATAATTGTGAACTTACCCCATCTAATCGATGAGGAAAACGTTAGAGAACACTGTGCCAGATTGGATGGGCAACATGAGTGTGCTGTCCCAAATGTAAAAGTTCAGAGGTGATAAAGCGATGTAAAGATGAACTACAAACTGCTCACCAATGCTACCAGTGCAAAACTTGCAAACCTAACTTTGACAAGCTGACTGGCAGAATATTCGCATGACACCGTCAACCACCACGGATGTGGATATTGTGTCTGTATTTGATGGAATTAAACCTCTCAAACCGATAAATTGCCCCAAAACTAGACCTAGGCAAAGATGCGCTGCAAGATATGACTACTCAATTGCGTGAAGGTATTAAGCCTAAAGTAAAATTAACCTAAGTTGCTACCCATAGATTAACGCTAAGAGCAAGGACAAAGAGCATAGCTTTAAGCTCAAATCCCTTAGCCGTGACAGCATGAATAGATTTAGGTAAAAGTTGGGATATTAAACTGCCAGTGGTTTCAATAACTTTGCGCTTATGGTGTTGAAGAAACTGAACATAACCAGCAAGAGGTCGAGTTGAGCTGCTTTTTCGCATAGCTGAGAGCTGGATATTTTCGGCTTCAAGCAACAAATCCTCAACCTCATAATCGTTGTAAGCTCTATCTGCATAGACCACAGAGCCTTCAGGTAAATCAAATGGAAATACTCTCAAGCCCTTAACATCAGCAAATGAACCATTAGTTAGAAAAAATTCCACAGGCTCTCCTGACTCCGTCACCATCAGATGAATTTTAATACCATAAAAGTATCTTCTCTTGCTGGCTTGATAGCCTCGATACTCTTGTTTGCCATCATAGATTTTTGACCTTGGAATGCGGATATTGGCACAGACAGGTATGGGAAAACTATCAATGCTGTAAACCCATTCCGTGTTTAGTTGTTTCCATGTTTGCCCCAACGCTTCAAACAATATCAACAGCATTTGCTCAACTCGATATAGTCTGCGGTTGAAGCGACTTCGGCTAAGCATTTTGGGGATGTATTGTAGTTCTGATAAATATTTTCTTGCCCTCTCGTAATTTCTACAAAAATACATAGTGGCAACTATAGCGGTGGTCATTACTTCGCCATCACTCATTTCTTGTTGTCGATCACCACGATGATTCATTGCTCTTAGAATGTCATCGCATAAGCAATAAATCGCTATAATTTCATCATTCATTTTTCTTGCTGCTACTTGCATCTTTTCCTTTGTAGCAGATTTCTTTCCCTCAGCTATTAGGTAGCAACTTGGGTTATGTATTAGCACCTCACCAAGATCATGCTTTGGTTTCGTTGATCAATCTATTGGCTCCTTTCGGTATCACTCGATTCTTCACAGATACTTGGGGTGGCTATGAACGCATCCTCGACCCGACTACTCATGTAATTAGCAAAGTATATACTCAGAAAATTGAGCGTAAACATTTAACTTTGAGAACTCGAATTAAACGATTGGCGAGAAAGACTATTTGTTTCTCTAAGTCGATTCTGATGCACGATATTGTAATCGGTCTATTTATTAATCGGTATGAGTTTCCTATTCTTCTCTAATTTAATCTGTTCAACAACTTTGTAACACTACCGATTTTTTGGACGACTAGCGATCGCGACCCAGGATTTGCTTTAGTGCTAGCAATCACCCAAGAAAACGCAATCTGGCATCTGATCGTTTGCTTAGGACATTTATTTGGGTACGCAATCGCACCATTGAAAAGTTGCAGCAGAAATCGTCAAGGAGACTTCATGCACATTAGTCTGACCCCAGATGAGATCGTGTTTTGGCAGTGGGGCTTTGTATAGATTAATGCCACCTTGGTGTTTACATGGGCGATCATGCTACCACTGGGCGTTGGTGCTTGGTTGGTGACGCGCAAACTCTCCAGTGCCCCCCAGTTATCCCACTGGCAAAATCTGCTGGAAGTCTTAGTTGTCAATTTACGCGATCAAATTCAGCAAACCAGTGGACAAAATCCCGATCGCTATTTGCCCTTTATCGGCATGCTGGGCGTTGCAGATAGAAGTATGAATCAGATAGAAGAAAGGATAGAAGGGTCATGAAGATAGTGAACTAGCAATCGTATAGAGTATCGCAACATATCCAAAGATTTGGAATAGCAGAAAGTTTTACTGTGTAATCGCGCAAGATAGTGACGTAACCGAGAGTTTTCACCCTCAACTCTGGTCATGTAAGTCTTGCTAATAATCAGATCACCATCAGGGATAAAACTTGGATATACAGTCCAACCGTCAGTGACATAGAAATAGCATTGCCATACTGCCACAATTGCCCATAATGGTTCAAAAGTCTCAGCACTGTGATCGCCTAAAGTCCATGCAAGGATACCTTTGCAAAAATGGTCTACTGCTGTCCATAGCCAGATCTTGTTTTTTTTGAACCAACAAAAGTTTCAAGTTCATCTAATTCACCGACATCTGGCACGTTTTCAGGAGCGATAGAATCGGGTAATACCAAATCGAAGAGTATAGGCTACGGATGGTATAAATATATAAACCGAGTTCAAAGAAAAAAATGGCAGGAGTATACAAATTAGAGATCAAAGAAAGTGAAGAAGAGCTAAAACATATGCTGAGAGTGCAAAAGACCGCATCAGATAAAGAAAGAATTCAGATGCTGTATCTGTTAAAAACAAAACAAGCAAGCACAATCCAGATAGCATCGACAATACTGGGACGGCATCGAGTTACATTGCAAGATTGGTTAGGGAATTATCGCAAAGGGGGAATAGTAGGACTAAACCTAGAACAGGGCGAAAACAGAGTATTCCACAATGGGCGCAGAAAGCATTGATAAAAAAGCTGGAAGAAGCAGAAGGCTTTGAAAGTTATGGGCAGATCTGCCAATGGTTAGAGAACCAATTAGGAATCAAATCAAACTATAAAACTGTGCATCATCTAGTCCGATATCGGCTGAAAGCCAGACCGAAAGTGACACGTCCAGTCAGTGCAGGAAAGTCAGAAGAGCAAGTAGAAGCATATAAAAAAACCTTGCCAGTATTATAAGCATGATTGCCTGGTTCGGCATTAATATAATCGGACTAAATGGCAAAGTGAGATTCTTTTGTCAAGATGAAACACGAATTGGGTTAAAGACAATTAGTGGAAGGAAGATCACAGCAAGAGGAGTCAAACCCAAAGGTAAAGTTCAGTGGCAGTTTAAGGCAACTTACCTCTATGGAATTGTAGAACCATCAACAGGGGAAAGCTTTTTCTATGAATTTACTCACCTTAATAGTGAATGCTTCCAAGTATTTCTGAACTTAGTAAGCGCATATTTTCAAGGTGACATCATCGTTATGCAAGTGGATCAAGCAGGAGCACACAGAGCAAAACGGTTAAAGATTCCTAAAAATATTATTTTGCTATTTCAGCCTGCCCATGCACCTGAGACTAATCCCATTGAAAGAGTGTGGCAGCATTTCAAATTAGGGTTGAGGTGGAAACTGCCAAAAGATCTTGACCAGTTGCGTGCATTAATGCGGGAAAGGTTAGAAGTTATGACTCAAGAGGTAATTGCTTCGATTGTTGGGTGGGATTATATTTTAGAGGCTTTATCTGTAGCTCGTATTTAACGATTTGGTATAACTTGTCTAACCCAATTAATTACTGTGGTGTGATGTACTCCCATAACTCTTTCAATAGACCTGAATTCCATACCATTGAGATACATCTTCAGGCATGTTTGTTTGGTAGTTTCTGGATATGCTTTTGTTTGTTCACCCTTGACTTATAAATTGACGACCACATTCAGCACAAATGTGATTTTGTTTTCCTTGCTTAATTCCATTTTTGTGTATTTGTTCAGACCCACACTTTGGACATTGCATCTCTCTTTCTTGAACTCATTCTTCATTATGCAACGCCCCTAAATCAATTCATTCTCTCGCGGATTAAGGTTATGCTCTTTGTTCCTGCTCTTAGTGTTAATTTATGGATGGCAACTTAGGTTATTTATTCTGATTTACTAACGTTCCTACCTCAACATTACTTTTAGGTGAAGTTTTGGCTGAATCTGGTACTACCTTGATTGCTGTTGGTAATCCTTGAGAAAAAGCTGTACGATCGCCAAACCGTAATATTGCCCCGATCGCATCTAGGCGATTTGACCATGTTGTGACCCGATAACGCCTCTCTAAGTTTTCTAAATTCATCCACTTCCCTAAATTTGTGGACATATTTTCAAGGGCTGTTTGGGCTTGATTAAGGCGATCTCGACTGGGACGAAGGTTGAGTTCAATTAAGGCTCGATCCAAAACCTGTACTTGTTTTTGCCAGTCGATCAAGTCATCTTTACTAATCCAGAGGCGATCGCTCTGCACCAAAAGAGTCCACTCCTCCTTCAGGGCAGCATATCGACTTAGGGCAGCCCGAAATGGCTCTCGATAGGGAATTATATTTTCACCTTGACTGGTTTGCAAATATCGTAAAACGTCTGTAAAACCAGGGCGTAAATGCTCTGCCGCAAATAGAGAATAACCTCCCGCAGGTAAATCCCGTAATGCCTGAAGCTTATCTAGTAGTTCTGTATTACCTAAATTTTTAATTAAAACACCGGGCAAGAGTAAGGCTGGAGCTTGGGATATCCCAGCTAGGGCAGGTTGCACCCCTTGTTGTAGAAAGGCACTTGTATCTGGAGCATAGGTCATTGGTACCATTAAGTCCACCTCACCACGACTAGCCCAAGCCTCCCAATTTTGCTGAATTTTGTTGAGCCGATCCAGTGACTTCCAAGGAAATACGGCGGCGGAAATAATAGTACGAGGCTTAATTTGCTTAAGTTCTTTAGAAACCTTGGCAACAAAATTATCAATCTGCTGCACTTTAAAGCTAGTCCACAGCCACCATAGAGAAGGGTTATTGGGGGAAATAGAGATCGGATCAATCCCAGTCAAAGCTTCAAACTCTTTTCTGCCTGCAATCCCAAATCCAAGATCTCTACCTACCTCTTGACGAGGGTAACGAATATAGTCTAGTTGTAAGCCGTCCACATCGTAACGGGTAATTATTTCTTTATACAGAGAAAGCAAATAATTCTGGACAGCGGGATTAGCGGGATCGAGAAAAGTTTTACCTTCAGGCGCAAATACTCTGCCGTTACGTTCTAGGTTTGCCCAACTAGGATTACGTTCTAATACTGGACCTGGATAACTAGCGGGTTTATTCACTAGCAGATTGTGCCGTTGATTACCTACCCCAAATACCCAGACCCAAGCATGAAGCTCCATTTGGCGCTCATGTGCCAACTTCACCGCCGAAGCCAGGGGATCCCAACCCTTAACCAAAGGATTTTGTTGGGGAGCGATCGCACTGGGATAGATAGGATAGCCCGCATTTATAGTTTCTAAGAAAACCGTGTTTACGCCCGCCGCTTCCATGCGATCAAATATTACTGCCAGTTTACGTTCAGAGCCTGCGGCAACAATAGTGCCTCGATCTACCCAAATTGCTCTAACCTCAGGTAGGTTTGACAACGTATTAGTGGGATATTCTCGCAAAAGTTCTTGACGTACCATTTGCCATTGTCTTCTGACTGCTTGAGAATTACCACTTTGCACCATTTGATTAAAATTTTCCAAAAACTGCTTGGCATTGGCGATCGCTTGCTTCTGAAGAGCGGATTCTTGATAGGTGCGGCTTGCTGTAGCTGTATTAATAGAGTTTTCAATTCTACCGATTAGTTCCTGTAAATCTTGACGCATCCCAATTACCTCAAGGGTATTAATAGTTAAGTTAGATACGGGAATATTCGACTCTGTTCTAGCGGCATCGGGGTCTATCTGCACATTGCGACTTAACTTAGTTTCTGCTCTTGCATTAGTCTGTGCCTGTATCGCTAAAGAATCAATGCTAAGGCTGGCGATCGCCAAAGGCATAAGAATAGTAAATAAATATCGCATCAAATCACTTTATAGTTAACTTTATATTTGCAAAATAGCTACCAAAATAGCCACAGGAATAATCACAAAATATTTACATACAGCAGAGGTATTTCTAATCTTACAGCACTAAAGACCTCAACTACGGCAGAGAGCCAGATCGCTAATCAGATCAAAAGTTCACTGAATGGGGTTATGTACAGTTACTAGTTTTGTCCCATCGGGAAAAGTTGCTTCCACCTGCACCTCATGGATCATCTCTGCAATTCCCTCCATCACATCGTCTCTAGTTAAAATCGTGGTACCGTAACTCATTAATTCAGCCACAGTTCTACCATCTCTTGCACCTTCCAAAATAGCGGCAGTGATCAATGCTACAGACTCAGGATAGTTGAGTTTTATACCCCTTGCTTGGCGACGTTCAGCAACTAAAGCGGCGGTAAAAATCAGGAGTTTATCTTTCTCTTGGGGGGATAGCTGCATTTAGAGGTTCCTTTAGACTAAATGTTGATACTAATTAAACCAAAAACTAATTTAAATTAGACTAACCAAATTCTCGGGATACAAGTAGGTCGATGTATATAGAATAAACGTAAAAGTTCCCAAACCGCTATAAACCAAGTTCTGACTTCTGAGGTTGAATGCCCTCGATACCGACAGATTAAACCTTCAACCAGTCCTGTGACTGCCAATTGTCCACTATAGCTGGAACTGAGGATATGAATATTTTGGAGCAAGTCCTGATTTACTGTTTTTCCCACTAAAGCCAAGGTGCCAACCACCGAACATCGATCTAACCCGTGAAGACTATTAATCATGGCTTCGCCACCCTGTAACCACTGTCGATCAATCCAAAGGGGAATTCCTGCTCGCCATACTTCTGTGTGCGATCGCCAACTACCTGATAAAAATCTTTCACCTCTGGCACTACGCCCAAATCTCACAATTTCCCATCCCAACCATAGGGCATTTTGTTCAAGCTCGATATGATGTTTCTGATGATAAATTGCGCCATCAAAAACGATGGTTTCCTGCGGTAGCCACTCTAAATAACTATCCGACTGTAAATGGCTATGTATAGTTTGCTGGGCGTTTATCGATTTTTGTTTTATATTTGGATCGGTTTTGGCTCCATAAATTTTGCTGGCGGTGGCAGTAGTAATTAGCGATTGAGATTTTTCCCCTAAATTAATCATTACATCTAGGCGATCGCCACCCACAATCCCACCTGCTGTATGCAAGATCGCCGTATGGCAAATATCTTTCTGTTCGGGATAAAAAGACTTCTGCACTCGCAAAGGAGCCTGACTAATATTTTTAATAACCTGGGTTATGCCATCGTGGTAGCCGTAGTTGAGCCGCAGGTTTCCCTGCCAAGAGCTTGATCCCATTATTCCTTTTATTTATTTCTCTTATTTTTGTGGAGATTCACTTACAGACAACTTATACCGAATCAATTTATCCTGCTCATTGTTACCTACCCAAATTTGATAAGTACCTTGGCGTAGCCGACGAGTAAATTGGGGGTAGCGTTTTTGGTATTCGTCATCAGCACAAATCACTAAGCCATTATTATCTTTGATTAGCATAGTCAGATCATCATTAATATTATTGGTATAAGCCAAAATATCTAACATTGGGAAATTACTACTCAATTCAATTACATGATTGGGCTGAGAACTGGCAAAACCCCGACATTTGGCATCCACCCCTGCTAGTTTTACCAAACTGACATTACCGCCAGCACTACCTTCAATCACAATGGGATCGGGGCGAAAGTTGCGAGAAAGAGTCATATTATTCGGCTGCGATCGCACATTCCAAGCTAAACCAAAGCCAATTAATGTCACTACCAAGCCTGTAAATTGAGATGTTTTCATGGAGTTATTTCCTCATAGTTTTAGATACTTTTAGCTAGATACTTTTAGCTAAAACCTGTGGTGACGCTGGCATTTGATATATATTAAGCGTGACGGTAAAAAGCAGGAAACAGTTGCATTGTAAAGATATATTAATTATTTAGCGTTATAACGCTACAGCAAGTATATTAGTTTGTAAGATTACGCAAAGACAGGTTATTCAATCCATCAACATAATATGCAGGACAAGCAAAAAGTAACTTTATACCTATCTTCAGACTTACGTCACCAGTTAAAGATCAGGGCAGCGATTGATCAAGACCCTATGTCTGATTTGGCTGAAAAAGCTATATCGTTTTATCTTTCCTATCCAGATGTGGTTGAAAGTGCTGGGGTTGGGCATACCCATCAGGTATATAGCTGTCCGGAATGTACGCAGTCATTAGTATTTAAGAGTGGAGAACTTATATCACTTACTGGTAACGTCTCTCTATCAAGTGCTACAAATGCTAATGGACAGGTAATTAAATCGGATGGAGAGATGGCAATTTTGTAGCTAGCTTTCATCAATTTCTTGAATTTACTAAAAAATTAAAAAACTTAGATCAGCGGTATTGCGCTATGCAAGAAGAATTAAACATACTTATACAGGCACAGTATCCCCTGATCTACCTTACAACTTCAGAGGAAGAGAGAGCTGAAAAGGCGATCGCCCATGTTGCTCAAATTACATCAGTTGCCAATAAGCCCCCTAGACAAGTATTTATATGGACTGTAACCCACGGTTTAGTAGAATATGGTCAGCCCAGTACCGTCACCCAACACAATACAATTTCCCCCGAAGCAGCCATAGACTGGACAATCAAGCATAAGGAACCAGCTATATTCATTTTCAAGGACTTACATCCCTTTCTTGATAACACTCCTGGGGTAATTCGGTGGCTGAGGGATGCGATCGCCAGCTTTAAGGGAGTAGAAAAGTCCATAATTCTAATGTCTCCAATTCAGGTTATTCCCATAGAGTTAGAAAAGGAGATTGTAGTTCTGGATTTTGCCCTACCCAATATGGCAGAGCTTACGGAAGTATTAAATACCCAGCTAGGACAGCGATCGCACAAACTCAGTTCAGAGGCTAAGGAAAAGCTACTGAGAGCCGCTTTAGGTTTAACCCGAGACGAAGCTGAAAAGGTTTATCGTAAAGCCCAAGTCACAACTGGTCGCCTCACCGAAGCTGAAGTAGAGATAGTTCTTTCTGAAAAGCAGCAGCTAATTCGTCGCAACGGTATTTTGGAATACATTGAACAAGAGGAAGGGATAAATGCAGTTGGCGGACTGGAAGAGCTAAAGCGATGGCTTAAGCAGCGTTCTAATGCGTTTAGTCAACGGGCAAGGGAATACGGATTGCCTCAACCCAAAGGCATGATGATTTTAGGTATTCCTGGTTGTGGTAAGTCATTAATTGCTAAAACCACTTCTCGGCTATGGTCGTTACCTTTAGTCAAACTGGACATGGGTAGGGTCTATGATGGCTCCACTGTCGGTCGTTCTGAAGCAAATCTGCGGAATGCACTCAAAGCGGCAGAATCCATATCCCCAGTTATTTTATTTATTGATGAATTGGATAAGGCATTTGCTGGCAGCGCAGGCTCGGCGGACTCAGATGGTGGTACTTCATCTCGAATTTTCGGCACATTCCTCACATGGATGCAGGAGAAAAAATCCCCCGTATTTGTAATGGCTACTGCTAACCGCGCCGATCGCCTCCCAGCAGAGTTTCTCCGTAAAGGTAGATTTGATGAGATATTTTTTGTCGATCTCCCTGACTTTGATGAACGTCGTCAAGTATTTGAAATTCATTTGGGCAGAAGACGCTCAGATGTAACAAGGTTTGATCTAGATCAACTCTCTAATGTCTCAGAAGGATTTTCTGGAGCAGAGATCGAGCAGGCAATTATCGCAGCTATGTACGAAGCTTTTGCCCAAGATCGGGAGTTTACCCAACTAGATATTATTTCTGCGGTCAAATCGACAACCCCACTTTCACGCACCATGACAGAACAGGTAACAGCGTTGCGTGATTGGGCAAAGTTGCGAGCGCGTCCCGCAGCAACTACCTTCGCTGAATATCAGCGTATGGAGTTCTAAAAGCTTTCCCAGTTTTGCTGGGTAAAGGCTAGCCAAATGTCGGCAAACACTAAGCTAGCAGTCCTAAACGGTTCAAACACATTTACAGGAGCTAAACTATTATGTCTCATTTCAGCACACTTCGCACAAAAATTACTGAAGCCGAAATTTTGAAGTCTTCTCTTCGTGATTTGGGTATTACGGTTAAAACTGAAGCAGATGTTCGTGGTTACAACGGTCAACGCATTCGCTCTGAAATCGTTGCAGTTCTTGAAGGCGACTATGATTTAGGTTGGTCTCGCAATGCTGATGGTTCCTTTGACTTGATCGCTGACCTTTGGGGAGTTGCTAAAAAGCACAACCAAACTGAGTTGATTAACTCTATCAACCAAAAATATGCTGTTAACAAAACCCTTGTTGAAGCAAAGCGTCCCGCCCTTGCCAATGCTAATGTCAAACTGGTAGTACAGTAAGCGGATAAACACTTGTTATACAAACTTACGGCTGGCTATTGTAGTCAGCCTATTTTTTTATAGCTACGATATTTACTCTGGCTTTTGGGTTAGTCCTTCACCGAGCAAAGATAGTCCCACCACCATTAGGGTAATTGCCAATCCGGGAAATAGAGTTGTCCACCACACATTCTCACCTGTGGATAGGGCATCTAAAGCTTGTTTTAAATCATGTCCCCATTCAGGTATATCTTCGGGTACGCCTAGTCCTAAAAAGCCTAACCCCGCCAAAGTTAAAATGGCATCGGCAGCATTAAGGGTAAAAAACACGGGAATAGTTTGAATCACATTTTGCGCTAAGTATTTAGTTAAAACTGTCCAAGTATTGGCACCCAGAGCTTGAGCAGCTTCAATAAATAATTCGGTTTTGACGCTGACGGTTTGGTTACGAATTACCCGAAAATACTGGGGAATATAACTAACACTAAGGGCGATCGCTGCATTCCATACACCTTGCCCCACCACAAAAGCGATCGTAATTGATAGTAATAAACCGGGGATCGTATAAAGGGCATCCATGAAAAATACTAAAACCCGATCTAACCAGCCGCCTTGATAGCCACTGATCATGCCCAAAGGTACCCCGATCACCAAACTCAAAAAAGTAGAAGCAATTACCACTTGCCATGCTACCCCCGCTCCAGCGATCGACCTTGCTAAAATATCGTGCCCCTGTTGATCGGTACCAAAAATATACTGCCAAGATGGAGCTGCATGAATCGGATTACTTAAAAACTCATTGGGGTCTGACAATATACCTAGATGTTGCAAAACTGGAGCCAATAAAGGCATTAATAGAAAAATAATTGTGAGGATTAGCCCCAATCTACGAAGTCGTCTATTCATCAGCTACGCGTTGAAATGGATAAAATAGTATTACTGGAATTTAGTAAATATTAGGAAATTCGATCTCCACAGTCTTTTACGGGTTTATGTAGTGCGGGGTATAGGGTTAGAACTCCTAGGACGCAGCTCCCCAACGTATCCTTTAGTTGTGAAATAGGCTGTAACTGCTGCATAGTAGCTTTGATTGTAATTCAAAATCTGAATAAGCCCTAGAATCATAAACGAAGGAGTTAAAAACACTAATTTCCTGATTAAACATTCAAAACAATTTGACCTTTTGGTCGAGACAGCCATAGTCGATCAATTAATTCTTTAAAAATAGGCTAAATAACCCTTTAGGGAAAAGGAATCGAAAAGTAGCAGTTATCATAGAGAGTGGATAGTTAATACTTTTTAATATAAGTGCGAAGCGTTTATGTTTGATGTCTTGATAGTCGGTGGTGGGATAATAGGAGCTACTGTTGCCAGTGCTTTAGGTGCAAATTTAGACTCAAATCCACAGTTAAAAGTTGGCATTATTGAGGCAAAAGCTGAGCTATTACACAATGAGTTTAGTGCTGATGGACGTGCCAGTGCGGTTGCCCTTGGGTCTAGTCTAATTTGGCAAAAAATCGGCGTGTGGGGCGGTATGGTCAAACGAAGTGTAACGCCTATGCACAGCATTCAAGTTTCCGATGGCAATTACCCCCAAAAAGTTTGCCTAAATCGTGAGGACATCAACAAATCAGCTTTAGGCTATGTGATCGAGAATCAAGTTACCCAAGAGGCTTTATGGGAATTTATTAAACAATGCCCCAATATTGATTTAATCTGTCCCGCTAAAATCGTGGATATTTTTCATGAATCTAGCGAATATTTGACGGTTAAAGTTGACTCAGGCAGTAAAATTACGAAGCTGGAAACTAAGTTATTGATTGGTGCCGATGGGGGGCGATCGCTAGTCCGCAATTTAGCAGACATTCCCATATCAGAAAAGCTTTACGATCAAACCTGTATTGTGGTGACGATTAAAACCGAATTTCCCCATCAGAATATAGCCTATGAAAGATTTCAGTCCAGTGGTCCCTTTGCTTTGTTGCCTTTAGCAGGCGATCGCTTTTGCATTGTGTGGACAGCGAAAAACTCTGAAGTTACGGAACTTTTGGCATTAGATGATCAAGCCTTTATGCAGGAATTAACTAAGCGATTTGGGACAGAATTATTAGAAAAACTAGGAAATTTAACCCTAGAATCAAAAACTCGTGCCAGTTATAATCCCCGTTGGATGCACAGCCAGACTTACATTCAACCTCGATTAGCGTTAATTGGTGATGCGGCACATACTACCCATCCAGTAGCGGGACAGGGTATGAATTTGGGCATTAGAGATGCGGGGGCGATCGCTGAAATTATTTTAACTGCCTTTAATAAAGGTGAAGACTTGGGAACAATGGCGGTGCTGAAACGTTATCAAAACTGGCGACGCTGGGATAATTGGGCAGTGATTACGGTTACGGATATTACTAATCGCTTATTTTCTAATCAGTTTTGGCTCTGGCAAGTAATTAGAAGAATTGGTTTGGCGATCGCTGTTTTAGCACCATTTAAGAAAATCCTTATGTATTTCATGATGGGACTAATAGGCAGGCAACCAAATCTTACTTACAACATCCCTACATCATTAGAGGAAACATTAAGTGCCTGATCAGAGCTTAAATAACCGTCCACCATTTTGATCATGCGATCGGCAATATCTAAAATTCGATTATCGTGGGTCACCATTAAAATTGTGATGCCTTCTTCCTTTGCCATTTTTTGCATAAGTGTCACCACATCTCGACCCGATTGTTTATCTAGGGCTGCGGTTGGTTCATCGGCAAGGATTAATTGAGGACTATGAACTAAGGCACGGGCGATCGCTACCCTTTGTTTTTGTCCTCCCGATAGCGCAGATGGACGATAATCGACTCTCTCTGCTAATCCTAATTTACCTAGAATATCCGCAGCTTTTTGGGCAGGAATTCCTTTAGTATTCCGAGGCATTAAATCCACAGCCATTTGTACATTTTGCCGAGCAGTTAACGAATGAAACAGGTTATGGGATTGAAAGATAAAGCCAATATTTTTTCTAACCTCTACTAACTCTGACTTGTTCATGCCACTAATTTGATGGTCAAGCACTTGTAAACTCCCTTCATGGGCGGTGCGTAATGCCCCAATTAAGGTTAACAGTGTAGTTTTGCCAGAGCCTGAGGGTCCCGTCATAATCACAATTTCCCCCGGATATAGTTCCAGATTAATGTCGTAAAGTACTTGTTTTTTTAAATCACCTTCACCAAAGTAGTAATTAAGTCCAGATATTTTGACCGAAGGGTTTAAAATTTTATTCTGAGTATGCTCCTGAGCAATTGGTACTAATGATTCCAGCATGAAATATCTGATCTGAAGGGTTATTTGAGAGTTTACAATACAAATTAATTCTACAGTTTCTAAATCCTACTTGGCTTGGTTATAAACACATGGCGGGCGAACAAATTAGCTTATTTAATTTTGAACAGTCTTTAGAGCAGGGAAATCAGGCGTTGGGGCACTCCTTAGGGCAAACTGCACAATCCATTAATATCTCAAACTCACCAGCCACAACTACAGTTTATGCTAACCTAGATGATCTTAAAACTGAGGCGATCGCCTGCCAGAAATGCAATTTAGCCTATACCCGCAAAAACGTAGTAATCGAAAGAGGAAACCGCCAAGCTCTGATTATGATTATTGGTGAAGCACCCGGAGAAAGTGAAGATGAAACTGGACTACCATTTGTGGGGCGATCGGGACAGCTATTAGATAAAATTCTTGCTTCTGTACAATTTGACCCCACCCAAGATGTATATATTTGCAATATCAATAAGTGCCGTCCACCAGACAATCGAGTACCCACTGAAGCAGAAGTAACAGCCTGTAAACCCTACCTATTAGAGCAAATTCGTTTAGTTGATCCTAAAATTATTCTCCTGACAGGGGCAACTGCGGTTAAAGCAATTACGGGAGATAAACGGGGAATTACTAAAATTCGAGGAGAGTGGAGTCAATGGCAAGGACGTTGGGTAATGCCAATTTTCCATCCTGCTTACCTATTACGCAATGCCAGTCGTGAAGAAGGAAGCCCTAAATGGTTTATGTGGCAAGATATTAAAGCTGTAAGGGAAAAGTATTTGGAAATTAAGCATGAAATTGAAAATGCTGAAGATTTCTAAGTTTAAATACTCTCTAAAATTACTAAATGAATTTATGATGCTAATTTGCTCACCTTAGATAAGATAATTTTATCTACATTTACGGGATTGATCGGCAATAATTAAGTACTAGGCTGATATCGTTAGCCCGAATTTTATGTAAATTGAAGTCCTATGAGTAACTCAGATGATTTAGAAGAAAGATTTCGCCAATTAGAGCGAGAAGTCAGTAACAAATTTGAGCCACCCCTCAAGAGTGCCGATCCCTTTAAAACAGAATTTAATCAAGTATCAGATAATACTGTGGAAACCGCTAAAACTAGTCTTTCGGGACTTGTGAATTGGATTAATAGCTTAACAGGTGTAACTAAAATCGCAGCGATCGCTGTGGTTGGTATATTGACGTTTGCCATAGTTAAGTTTCTCGTCAATCTAGTGGCGGCGGCAGTTTCTTTAGTATTTATGGTGGCGATCGCCTATGTACTATATAAGTTATTCTTTGAGACGAAATCATGAATCGAGCCGAGCAATTATTTGATCAGCTTCTTGATCAACTTATCAATGACTTAGAAACAGCAATCTCCAAGCCTCAAACAAACCCTTTTTCTCAATATTTTAATTCCCTAGCCGAACCAGTAATCTTGATGCAAAAGCTGATCAAAAACCATGATGCCTTGATTGGGAGAGCTATAGATCGTCATCTCAGTTCTAAGGTTTAGTGAAAAATTAGTACTAAAAAAATATAAGAAATTAATGCCCACGGTGATTTCCTATCCAGTTGTGGAAACTTTTCATTCTGTCCAAGGTGAGGGAGCATGGGCAGGGACTAATGCCGTTTTTATTCGGCTTGGTGGCTGCGATGTCCACTGTAGATTTTGTGATACAAAAGAGTCATGGAATGTCAATTCACATCCTCTGCAACCTGTGCATGATATTGCCGATACTGTGGGTAAGATCAAACCAGCAATCGCTGTTATCACTGGAGGTGAACCATTAATGCATAATCTTGATCCCCTAACTGATTCAATTAGGCTGGCTTTGGGAAAAACGCATATTTCTATTCACCTAGAAACTTCAGGAGCTTATCCTAAAAGTGGTAACTTTGATTGGGTGACCCTATCACCAAAAACATTTAAACCTCCCCATCCCAGTGTCTATGCTCAAGTGCAAGAATTGAAAATAGTTGTATCTAGTGAAAGCGATCTCCAATGGGCAGAGTTACAGTCTAGCCTTGTCGATCTTAGTACCCTCAAATACTTGCAACCACAATGGGGCAACCCTGAAGCACAGGAACTAACCTTAAATTATGTACTGGCACATCCCCAATGGCGGTTAAGCTTACAAACCCATAAATATTTGGGAGTACGTTAGTGAGAGCAGTGGTTTTACTTTCAGGTGGAATTGATTCAGCAACTGCTGCGGCTCAGGCGATCGCCGATGGTTATGAACCCATTGGGTTATCTTTTCGGTATGGACAACGGCACGAACGGGAATTACGGGCGGCTCGCAATATTGCCAAGGAATTGGGAATTAAAGAGCATTACATTTTAGATGTAAGATTACACCAATGGGGCGGCTCTGCCTTAACTGATGAAAATATCGCTATTCCAGTGGATGGGTTGCAAACGGATACTATTCCTACAACCTATGTCCCCGGTCGAAATACTGTATTTATTGCGATCGCCATGTCCTTGGCAGAGGCAAAGTCCGCAGAGGCAATTTATCTGGGGATTAATGCTGTGGATTATTCTGGCTATCCTGACTGTCGTCCTGAATATTTAGAGGCATTTCAAAATCTTGCTAATCTATCTTCTAAGGCTGCCCTAGAGGGTAAAGCTCCAAAGCTTCTGGCACCTCTGGTGATGGATTCCAAGCTAGATATTATCAAACGTGCTATTAAGCTTAATGTGCCGATCGCCCTCACATGGTCGTGCTACCAAGGCGATGCTGAACCTTGCGGGGTGTGTGATTCTTGTCGGATTCGCGATCGGGCTTTGATCGAAGCAGGATTACCAGAATTAGCAACGGCTGTGGGGAGAAGTATTTATCAGCCCTAGGTTATTTACTAAATTACCTAAAAAAATTCCCGACAGGTTAATGCCGAGAATTTAATTATATTGCGGTAACTTATGGCGCAAGCTATTACATCATGCCACCCATTCCGCCCATACCACCCATTCCGCCCATGCCACCCATATCTGGTGCGGCACCTTTCTTCTCAGGCTTATCAACTACTAAAACTTCGGTGGTTAAGACCATGCCAGCAACAGAAGCAGCATTTTGAATTGCCGAACGAACTACCTTCGCAGGATCAATAATTCCTGTGGCAATCATATCGACAAATACAGAATTGAGAGCATCAAAACCGAAGTTAAATTCTAGTTCTTTAACTTTCTCCACAATTACAGTACCTTCAAGTCCAGCATTATCAGCAATTTGACGCAACGGAGCTTCTAATGCTTTAGCAATGATGCTGACACCGATCGCTTCTTCAGGTTCTAGTCCAGCTTTGATTTCATCTAGAAACTTAATTAAATGTACTAAAGTGGCACCACCGCCGGGAACAATACCTTCTTCTACTGCCGCACGGGTTGCATTCAAAGCATCTTCAATGCGGAGCTTCCGATCTTTGAGTTCGGTTTCCGTAGCAGCCCCAACTTTAATCACAGCCACCCCACCAGCGAGTTTGGCAAGACGTTCTTGGAGTTTTTCCTTATCGTACTCAGAATCAGTTAGTTCTAGTTCTTTACGAATTTGAGCAATGCGCTTATCAACATTTACCTTATTTTCGCTACCCGCCACGATTGTGGTTTTTTCTTTCGTAATGGTAATCTTGCGGGCTGTACCAAGCATATCCAAGGTAGCAGTATCTAGGCTTAAGCCCATTTCTTCGGCAATTACTTGTCCATCGGTTAAAACAGCAATATCCTGTAACATGGCTTTACGGCGATCGCCAAAACCGGGAGCCTTAATCGCGGCTACATTCAAAGCACCTCTGAGTTTGTTAACTACTAAAGTTGCCAAAGCTTCACCTTCTACATCTTCGGCAATAATGACCAAGGGAGAGCCAGAACGAGCTACCTTTTCCAATACAGGTACTAAGTCTTGAATAACGTTGATTTTTTTGTCAGTAATCAACAGCTTAGCATTTTCAAACTCGGCGATCATGCGCTCAGAATCAGTTACAAAGTAAGGAGATGTGTAACCCCGATCAAACTGCATCCCTTCTACTACCTCTAATTCGGTAGTTAAGGATTTGGATTCTTCTACGGTGATTACGCCATCTTTGCCAACTTTACTCATGGCATTAGCAATCATTTCACCCACTTCGGTATCGTTACCAGCCGAAACAGTTGCAACTTGGGCGATCGCATCTCCAGTTACAGGCTTAGCATTAGCAGCAATTACATCTACTAATTTAGCCACAGCTTTTTCAATGCCACGGCGCAAACTCACGGGATTTGCACCCGCAGCCACATTCTTTAAACCTTCACGGATCATTGCTTGAGCTAAAACCGTAGCACTAGTTGTGCCATCACCAGCAACATCATTGGTTTTAGAAGCAACTTCACGAATTAGCTGAGCCCCAGCATTTTCTAAGGGGTCTTCTAGTTCAATTTCCTTAGCAATGGTAACACCATCATTCACGATTTGCGGCGCACCATATTTTTTCTCTAACACTACGTTGCGTCCCTTTGGTCCAAGGGTAACTCTAACGGCATCGGCAAGGGCATTTACACCACGTTCCAGCGCCCGTCTTGATTCTTCGTCAAATACAACTTTCTTAGCCATAACTTTTCTCTTTATATAATTTGTTTGGTTTTATTTGGGTAATTAGTTTGAATAATTTGCCTAGAAATTAATTATTCAACGATCGCCAAAATATCTTTCTCAGCCACTAGCAGGTAATCTACGCCGTCAACTTTGATTTCATTCCCTGAATACTTGGAATACAAGACCCGATCGCCAACTTTGACTTCTAAGGCTACACGCTCGCCTTTGTCATTACGAGCACCTGCACCGACAGCAGTAACTTCGCCAATTTGGGACTTTTCCTTAGCTGTATCAGGTAAAAAGATACCGCCAGCTGTTTTTTCTTCTTTGGCAACGATTTTAATTAAAATGCGATCGCCCAATGGTTTGAGCGCACTTGCCTGTACCGTCAATGAAGCCACTATGACTAATCCTCCATGCTTTAAACTTTCAATTTTTGGGTAGTCTGTGATTTAGCACTCTACCTCATTGAGTGCCAATATACTCCAAAATCTTTAACGCCCTAGATCGGCTTTCCGTACCTACTGCCATAAGTTCGAGGTAAAAGCGTGAATTTATTTGAAAATCTGAATTAACTTAACAATAGTTTCAGGATTTAATTCCAAAATACTGTGTACAACTAAATCAGCCCCATTGGTAATAAGCATTTGCGTATAAGCTTCAGGATCACGGTGATGGACATGGGGAGGCAAAATACCCACGGCAATATACTTTAACTCTGGATAATTTTGGCGAGCATTCTTTACGGTCAACATATCCGCAGCAGTATCGCCAGCATAAATTACCAAGGATGGATAATCTAGTTTTTGGGCAGATTGGTATAAACCAGTGGGATCGGGTTTGCCCGGAGCATCTTCCATTGCCACCAAAATGGGATCGCTAATATCCAAGCGATTTAAGACGTATGAAGCTGAAGCATAGGTAGCACCACTAAAAAATCCCCATTTGATCCCGCTTGCAGTTAGCTGCTTAAAATATTCTGGAGTAGCAATCAAAGTTTCCGTAGTGATATATCCTGTCCAATTGTTTGGATCATGCCCACGATAGCGACTTTGAAAAAACTCTACGATCGCCTCATATTCAACATCTATAGTTTTTCTGGTTTTGGTAGCATAACGTCTAATCAATTCGTACGAAGCTTCCCAGTCGTTGTTCCAAATACCTTCAGTTTTGAGTAAATCTATATCCTCTGAAGTTGGGCGGTAGCCAGTAAAATGCTCAACCGTATCTGCTAAAGCTCGATGATAGGATCCAAATACATCTCTAATCACCCCATCAATATCTAAAATTAAAGCAACATCAGAAAGGCTAAGCATGGTAATATAAAAGATCGCTATGAAAGATTAAATTTGCAGAGAGGTAATAAAGTTTGACTCAGTTTATTCTAAAGGTTCTTTGGCTAGAAAAAGATGTGGCATTGGCAGTAGATCAAGTAGTGGGCAAGGGCAATAGTCCTTTAACGAAATACTACTTTTGGCCTAGGGATAATGCTTGGGAGCAGCTTCAAACTGAGATGGAATCTAAATCATGGATTACAGATCAAGAACGGATTGAATTGCTTAATAAGGCTACGGAAGTTATCAACTACTGGCAAGAAGAAGGCAAACGTCGCCCCATGAGCGAGGCACAGGCAAAATTCTTAGATGTAATTTTTACGGGTAGTGCTTAATTATTGCGTTAATTAATTGATTGAGACTAAATGTATTACTAATAGAAGCCATAGCCTTTTGCCGTGGCTTTTATTTTAGCGTTGTAAGTAATTGAAAAGAGGAATAACTAATGATAAAAATTACTTCATTCTGGACACTATTTCTTTTAAATGTAATCACTGCTAGTAGTTTGAATGTGCAAGCCCAAAACTGGTCAGGTACTTACTATCGTAATAAGGCTAACGGCAAAGTAGTAATTAGAGAGGGAAAAAAAAGTAAGCAAAGAGCAATAGATTTTAACCTTTCAGTGGGTAATCCTCCACCATACTTGTGCATTGGCAAGTTAGATGGTTATGCTCAGTGGATTACTGCAAATATTGCTGAATATAATGTTGGCTTCAATACGGAATCTGATTCCTGTAGATTAACATTTATTTTTTCTAGTAATCAGTTAATAGTAAGGGAAACAAATTGTGATGCTCATCATGGTGTTAGTTGCAATTTTGAAGGATTATATTCACGCTAAAGAGAGTATATAAATAACGATAATTCTTTACTAATTAATCAATCTAAAATTCTTAAAGTTGTCTCAATATAAATTTCTACAGGTAAATCTATAAAATATTCAAACTAGTAAAACTTAATCATGCTCAATGAAATTGTTACCCATATATTTCAGGCAACAGGGCAAAGATTAATTAATCCCCATCAGCAACCTGTGAGTGGAGGGAGTATTAATCAGGCTTTCTGTTTGAGCGATCGCTCCAATAAATTTTTTGTAAAAACTAATACGGCACCTAGACTAGGGATGTTTGAGGCAGAGGCGATCGCCCTCAATCAAATTTATAATACCCATACCATTCAAGTACCAAAGCCCATCTGTTGGGGTATCACCGATGGTTTCTCCTATATTGTCACCGAGTGGATAGAATTTGGACGTAATGGCAATTGGTCACAACTAGGGCAGAATTTAGCGGCATTACACAGGGTTACAACTAGCTCAGGCTTTGGCTGGGATCAGCAAAATACCATTGGTGCCACTCCACAAATTAATCATTGGACATCTAATTGGGTTGATTTTTTCATAGAACATCGATTGTTATACCAGATCAAACTGGCTAGGCAAAAAGGATTACAGGTGATCGCTTCTGATCAGGAATTATGGCAACTAGTTCCTCCTCTGTTTCAAGGTTATAATCCTCAACCCTCATTAGTACATGGAGACCTCTGGTCTGGGAATATGGGGTTTGATCAGTTGGGGACACCTGTAATTTTTGATCCTGCGCTTTACTTTGGCGATCGCGAAGTTGATCTAGCCATGACCGAGTTATTTGGAGGATTTCCCTCGCAGTTTTATCAAGGTTACAACCAAGTTTTTCCCCTAGATTCAGGCTATCAGTCCCGCAAAACCCTCTACAACTTGTACCATATTCTTAATCACTTCAATTTGTTCGGCGGTAGTTACGGCTCCACTGCCCAAGGGATGATCAAAGAAATTAAGGGCTAATTAAGGATTTCCAATGAATCAAGACTCTATCCAATTTCTATCGACCGATGAATCCATAGCTGTGGATGGCGCATTACTATCCCAGCACGAAAAATTTTTAACCCGCCTGACGATTTCCTCCATGCGTTTACTCATTCACATTGCCCAAGATTACCAAGTGACCGTAGAGGAGTTAAAAGCAGATCAAGTGATTAAGTGGTTCGAGCGTGATGCCAAAATTAGGCACGAGCAAGGAAGTGAAGCTGCCTTTTTAAAATGGTAATGCCGTAAAGCTAGGTAATCCAAAGGTGTTACTTTGGTTTTACTTCCTCTGCTTTCAAAATCCGCTTAGAGACATCTAGCCAATCTTTACCCAATCGCACTGTAACATCAGAATCTAAAACTCCTGTGGATTCCAGAACCACTTCCCCAACGCCTAGGGCATTACGCACCTGTTCGGCACTATTGAGATTTCCATCTTGGGCAATAATCTGGGTCTTTTCTAAAATTACTGGCGGTCTTTCACTATCGGCAAAGGTTTGAGCATAACCCGCCCGAATCAAGGCTTTAGTTGCGACTTTAATGCGATCGGGGTAATAGGTTGTATCTTGAACTGCAACCCTAAGATTGGGAGGGCTAAACTCTTGTTGATCGTCTTTTGCTAACTCTGGGTTACTGTAAGTCACATTAAAATGCTCTTGCATTAACCGTGCCAGCTTGTGATCATCCACAATCCAATAACTGAGGGGATATTCTGAAGGAGTACTAAACCTGCCGGGTACCATCATGAGTTTGGTATCTTTGCGATCTACCTTAGAAACAAAAGCAGCGATCGCCAATAACTCCTGTACTGACATATTCGTATCCAAATTCTGTTTAATTACAGTCAGAATATCGGGAATGCGCGTAATGGTTTCAAGTTTAAGTTTTTGGGCAATAAGCGCACGAAAAAAAGCCTGCTGCCTCTGAACTCGCCCAATATCTCCCAACTCATCATGGCGATAGCGCATATATTGAATCGCTTTAGTCCCATCCAGTAACTGCTGTCCCTGATTCAAATTAATATAAAGATGTTGACTGTCATCTTGGTATTTCATGCGCTTAGGCACATAGATTTCGATCCCACCTAGGGCATCTATTAACTGCCCAAACCCTTCTACATTTACGCGCACATAGCGATCTATGGTGACATCACCTGCTAATTTACTTACGGTTTTTGCAGAAAGTACCGCCCCGCCCACATAGTTAGCTGCATTAATTTTCTGCACGCCATAGCCGGGAATCTCAACTCTGCTATCACGGGGAATAGATAAAGCAGTTACTTTTTGGGTAACGGGGTCTAGATGCACCAAAATCATGGCATCACTCTGTCCATCCAGACTGGAGCTGGTTTGTGCTAGGTATTCTGGCTTAGGTAGGTCAGCAGCCCCAGGTAAATCCGAACTGAGGACTATGGTACCTAAGACTAAAACATTAACAGGGCGAGTTAGAGCTGGTAACCCCAAGGTAGCAGAAGCTATATCTGAATTAAAGGTTCCTGCTTCGGCAGAGTTTAAAGCCCGTTGTTGAAATGGCTTACTAGACATAAAAAAAGCTAATGCTGCCCCAATACCTCCAGAAATAAGAGCAAGGATCAGAAAGAACACAAATACTTTGAATTTAGGAGAACCCTTTGTTCTCCTTTTATCCGAATTTTGGTTACCCGAATTCTGAGATTTACGAGCTTTTATGGTTGCCACAGATAATCATCACTCCACAAGATTAATTTATTTTAAGCTATGTTAAGGCAATAAGTTAAAGCAAATAGACTACTGCCACATCCATAAAGGTACGCCATTGGTCTCTAGTTCAAATTGCAAGCGGTTAAATCCCACTGCTAGTGAAGATGTTGATAGCGCAGATGCTGGTAAAAATCTATTTAGAAATGGCTTAGGTGGCTTAATGGTAAAAAATTTAGTTGTAGTTGGATTCAAGCCCACCAGTTCCGCAGCCCATCGACGGGCATCATCTTCATTGCCAAGGCGATCAACCAAACCTAATTCCACAGCCTGTTCTCCCGTGAATACTCTACCATCGGCAAACGAGCGCACGGTAGCGGGACTGAGTTTTCTGCCTTCTGCTACGGTATTAACAAATTGATTGTAACTACTATCGATCAGGCTTTGAAGAATAATGCGTTCGTCATCGGTAATATCTCGATCAAATGCCAAAATATCTTTATATGTGCCAGATTTAATTACCTTAAAGGAAACCCCAACTTTTTCCAGTAGTCTCTCAATGTTATTACCTCGCAAAATTACACCGATGCTGCCCGTGATCGTACCGGGGTTTGCCATAATGTGGTCAGCACCAACGCCAATATACACTCCACCTGAAGCGGAAATATTGCCGAAGCTAGCAATTACTTTAGTTTTTTCACGGGTACGTTTAATGGCATCATAAATTTCTTGGGAGTCGCCAACGGTACCACCGGGGCTGTCGATGCGTAGGACTAGCGCGGGAAAGCGTTTTTGTTGCACAAATTCTAAAGCTTCTAGGACTCTAGTTCGGGTTGCTCCAGCGATCGCTCCTAGGACTTCAATGCGGGCAATGGATTTTTTAAATTTACCTTGGAAGAATCTCATTAATTTTTGTATTTATTTTGAACTTATTACTGATTGATTGATATTACGCAGTATATGCCATGATCACGTTGAGATCGGAGAGTTGCAGTACTAAAGCCAGTGATTTAATCTCCGTTTTTTTGAGCGATCTCTGAATTAATTTGACTGTAAATTGCCGATAATTCCACCATAAAGTTAAGAGACTGGCGCGCATTCATGGAACCAAGGGCATATTTAGCTGAACTGGAATATTTGATTAAAATCTGGCGAGCCTGATCGGGCATAAACGAATCTAACTGCACAACCTGCATTGACCAGCCCCCAAATAGTCGAGCATCAATTGCGGTAAATTCAATTAATTCACTATCAAAGTGACGCTTATCAACCAAAATCCGACTATAGGTTTGACTAACTACTTTGCGATCGCCTTCTAAAATTTGCAGAAACATAAAGTCCCCATAGCACAACATTCCTGTGACTGCTGCTGCGGAGTTATTTCTTTCTGACTTTTCCATTATGTCTAACAGATCGGAATAGCCGAGATTGGGCGCAGCATAACTTAAATAAATCAGCCGAGATAAGGTCATAAACTTGATAAATACATGGTTAGTTCTGGGAAATTTTCATATTCACTCTCCTAAATTTTAGTTTAGCTTTAGGAAGGACCAGAGGCGGGTTGCGGTTCTAGTTTAAATGTATCTTCAATCACGCTTAATAATTTCTTGGCGATTAGAGTATTACCGACATCAGTGAGATGAATGGGGTCAATAAATGCCTGCTCCTTGGTTTCATTAAGAGCTTTATAAAGACTAATTAATCTAATTTTATTAAACTTACGGTCTAGGATATTAGATTCTAAATTTTGGTAGGAGGAGCTAATGCGATCGCTGTAGTCTTTACCTAGGGATTTAATAATTTCCGCTTCCGCCGCCGTGGGGGTAGTTTTCCCCGTAATTTCAGGCTGGAGGGCAACAATAATGGGAATTTGGGCATTTAGATTGGCAACTTTACGCAAATTAGCCTCATAATTGGCAATTCTAAGCTTAAGTTCTTGGGGATCGGCTGTTAGTTGATTGGCATTAAAAACCTGATAATAGCCAGATGCTTGGGGTAGGGCAGTGGGAGTAAATAGATGACGAAATGCCTTGACGATATAAAAACTATTCAGCCAGTTTTCCCATTGTTGTTGGTTTTTGCTTTGCTCCTGTTGTTCTTGCTTTTGCAGAATGTCTTCAAGTTTAATTAGTTCACGGGTAGGCTTAGAACTGGGCGATCGCAGGTCTTCGTAACCATTCAAAAATATTAAACAATCAGGCTTAAATTCAGAGATTTTATGCGCCCACAGTGATAACTGATTGGTAAAGGTATAACCAGGTACTGCCGCCGTAATCACTTGATAATTAGCAATCCGAATTCGAGGCGGTAATAATTGCACCTTTTCCACTTGATCGGCGTAGTAGGGAAAAACGGGTGGTTGAAACTTCTTGGGTTGATCGATTTGATCCTGTAAACGCTTACTCAGCAACTGCTCTAATTTGGCAGCTATGGTAGCTTGATTATTAGCAGCCAAAGTGCCAAAAGCTGTAGAATTCCCAATTATAAAAATCCGAACTTGATTTTGATCCTTATTGATCGGAAGGGGCTGATTTACCCTAAAGCCCTGAGCATTGATCTGCCAAAATTTATAATTTTGATTGGGAACAAGGTCATAGCCACTCACCGCACTGGTTTTAACTTCTAGGTCTCCGTTAGGTGGATTGAAGGGCAAGTTTGTTAACGGTTTACCATCGGTTCCCACTAGCTTTAACTCATAGGTTTGAGTCGTATTACTAGATTGATTACCTAGCCAAGAAGCAGGCGCAAAATTTTTTAACCCTAGTTCCAAGGAAATTAGGAGCAAAGGAATGCCAATAAATAGCATGATTAAAGTATTTCGCAGCCACTGGTTGGACTTAGATGAATAGGAAGAACCGTATCTATATTTACGCATTAGGGTGTTATTAGGGCATCAAGTATCGGAAGCCTGATCGGATAGCAGAATTTAACCTACCATAAACCGTACTAAAATCGCTTGGTAATTAGGGGTGATCGCCGAGATAAAGCCAAAATACAGGTACCTACACCACCACATAACCAAACCAGTGCCAAGCTGCAAAAATTTTCCACATGAATTACCATTTGCCTTACAGCTTGACTTCCAATTTGACTATCAACTGCGGTATAAACTTCACTGTAAAACTGAGACCCAGAAAATAGGGCGATCAAGATTAGTCCTGCACCCACCTGCCAAGCGGGTAAAATTAGGTTGGAGCGATCGGGAGTCATAATACTTGGGGCAACTAAGCCAACTACCAAGCGGGCAAGACTAGGGCTAACCAAACAAATTCCTAAAAATAACATATAGGTTGCCAAGGATACTCCCGATGGTAAAGGTAGCAGCATTAATAAGGCAACTCCTAGACATAAAATTACCAACCCTGCAAAAATTCCCACACTTTGTGGCAAAAGGATATTCATTACACCTAGAGTATCTCGGCTGATTTGATGGGCAGAAAAATTAAGACTATCAATTAAAGTTGAAGTTAAGCTATTAGCTAGGTGATCATTCTGCTGCTTGGAATTACCTTGCTTTCCATCAGTGATCGCATCAGTTAAGGGACTAGGCAGAGTAACTATACTGTCGCTTCCTGCTAATTGCAGCCATTGCATATCAACTTCTTTGAGTTTGATTGTTTCTAAGCGGGAAAACTGCACGGCATTAATTGTAAAACTGGATTCCATGCCCCAAATACCGCTGAACTGCATAGAGATTAAGCGTTTAGATGGATATACTAGCAATTGCCATGTACTTAAACCAGTTAACCCCGCCCCAGCTAGGGCGATCGCTAATAACTCCGTAACTCCATCGGGTAGCTCTAGGGTAGTACAAGTAAATAGACTTAAGATTAAACACATTAATCCTTTGAACTGCCCCGTTTGCTGGGTAATTACATTAGGGGTAAGTATAATCTGCTCTTGATTAGATTGGGGACTAATACTTGTGATACTAATATTTTGTATACCTTGGATATTTTGCCCAATATATTTAGAGTTGCCCACCTGCTTATTACTACCTAGGCGCACAGAGGCGGAGATCAAAGTTGTGGCAGCGATCGCCCACATTCCCGCTACAAAACCATCGGTTATTACTTGGTTCAAATTAAGACTATATATAAGTAATAAACCTAGCCAAAATAGAGCAATCACCACCAATAGTTGAGGAGGATAGCTCATAGGCAGATTGTAATAGCAACTTTTGGTTACAGCTTTACTCCAGTTGCCCGATAGTAACCATCCGATCATAGCGATCGCCACCGTTACTATTGCCAATTCATATCCTTGGTAATAAGACCTCAGGCGTAACACCGGTGTAGCAATTACCAGCAACATTAAACAGCCCGTATAAAAGGCATAAACACCAATTAAGGTTATGGCACGGGTATCACTAGGATCAAAGGTTTTAGCGGTAGTCTGCATAATTTTATGATCTTAGCGTAATCCCAGTCAGAGGAAAGTTATGTTTGTGGCAAAAACATCCTAATAAGAGATCACTGCCCTTAAATCAGTGTAAAAGTTAGGGCAAATATAACCCAGCTTTGCAAAAGTAAATTCTTAAGAATTAACGGATTAATATCAGCAACTACTCATAAGTCTGTAGGATCACCATAGTAAAATTAGCCAGTATCTTAAACTCAAGATACAACTCAAGATAGTTAGAGACTTGATCGGTTTGGCAAAGTTCAGAGCATCCAAACAAAAAACAAACAAAAAACAAATATAAAAGCTAAATATTTAGAGGTCTAATTTGATGAATCCAGCAGAGTTATGGCAACGTTATCAGGACTGGTTGTACTATAACCAAGATTTAGGACTTTATGTTGATATTAGCCGTATGAAATTTTCTCAGGATTTTCTCACGAGCATTGAGCCTAAATTTGCTAAGGCATTTGCTGATATGAAAGCATTGGAAGCTGGAGCGATCGCTAATCCCGATGAACAGAGAATGGTAGGACATTATTGGCTTAGATCACCAGAAATAGCTCCTAGTCCAGAACTCCGTGATGCCATCAACTCCACCATCGATCAAATTGAAACCTTTGCTCAAGCAATTCACTCAGGGGCAATTCATCCCCCCACAGCTACTAAATTTACCGATATTGTTTCCATTGGTATTGGCGGATCGGCATTAGGACCGCAGTTTGTGGCTCAAGCTTTGGCAGTTCCTAATCCTCCTTTAAATATTAGTTTTATTGATAACACCGATCCCAATGGTATTGATCTGGTGCTTTCCCAACTGGGCGATCGCCTAGCTACAACCCTAGTAATTACCATTTCTAAATCTGGTGGAACTCCCGAACCCAATAATGCCATGCAGGAGGTGAAGGCTGTCTATGCTCAAGCAGGGTTAGACTTTGCCAAATATGCAGTTGCGGTTACAGGTATAGGTAGTAATTTGGATCAACTGGCTAAAAAGGAAGGCTGGATCGAAGTATTTCCCATGTATGACTGGATCGGTGGACGCACCTCGGAACTTTCTGCCGTAGGCTTATTACCTGCTGCCCTCCAAGGCATAGATATTCGATCGCTGCTGCGCGGGGCAAAAACTATGGATAGTGCTACTAGAGTTGAATATGTTAAGCAAAATCCTGCGGCGTTACTAGCATTGGCGTGGTATTTTTCGGGAGATGGTAAGGGCTTAAAAGATATGGTCATCCTGCCCTACAAAGATCGACTGTTATTATTTAGTCGCTATCTGCAACAACTGGTGATGGAATCCTTGGGCAAAGAAAAAGACCTTGAGGGTAATACGGTCTATCAAGGCATTGCTGTCTATGGCAACAAAGGCTCAACGGATCAGCACGCCTATGTGCAGCAACTTAGAGAAGGGGTACCCAACTTTTTTGCTACTTTTATTGAAGTTCTCAATGATACCAGTGGCACAGGGGTGCAACTCGAACTGGAACCGGGTATTACCAGTGGTGATTACCTATCGGGATTATTGCAGGGGACTCGTCAAGCACTATATGAAAATGGACGAGATTCAATTACGGTCACAATTCCCAGTGTTTCAGCATTTACCATTGGGGCGTTAATTGCTCTCTACGAAAGGGCTGTAAGTTTCTATGCTTCTTTAGTTAATATTAATGCCTATCACCAACCGGGCGTGGAAGCCGGGAAAAAAGCAGCAGCAGCAGTTTTAGCATTGCAAAAGCAAGTGGTAGCAGTGATCGCCAATAGTAAAACCCCAGTTACCCTTACCGAAATTGCCACTCAAATTAATGCTGTCGAGCAAACTGAGGTAATTTATCGGATTTTACGCCATCTCTATGCCAATCAGCGTATTCATCTTAAGGGTAACTTTAGTATGCCCTCAAGCCTAGAAGCTAGTTTAAAGTAATCTCTGTGTAATCTATAGGAGAATAATTTGATCAATGATATTGTTTTGCTATCTAAAATAAGTAGCAACTAGTCTATATTTTTTCTATGTATTTAATGCAATTGCCGAGCAGGAGGCTTTTTGACTCAGTCAGTTAATATCCCTAATTTACCTAAAATTGACGATTTCCTTCAAGAACTTGCAACAATTCAGCAAAAAAGCTCTAAACGCTATGCTCTTTTAGGTTCTCGTCATGTGCCGCTTACCCATCAACATTTAATTGAACTGTTAAGCTATGCCCTAGTACTGGGTGGTAATAGTGTAATTACATCGGGGGCGATCGGCACAAATCTTGCTATTATTCGTGGGGCAATGCGTGCTAATCCCGACTTGTTAACAGTGATTCTGCCCCAAAGCCTAGATAGGCAACCTGCCGAATCGAGGGAACAACTAGAAAACGTAATGCACTTGATTGAGCATAGTGAAAATGATGACCTATCCCTAGCTGATGCCAGTAGCCTTTGTAATCAGGAAATTATCTCTAAATGTCAGCACCTCATCTGCTTTGCTTACCATGATAGCTATACTTTACTAACTACTTGTCAAGATGCCGAGGAACAGCGCAAAGTTGTGACCTTATTTTATCTGGACTAAATTTATCTGGAATAAACTATGCAAATTATTAGGAAGATTCCCGGACTTTCCCTTGCCCTACTAATTTCTGGTTATGCAGTGCTCGGGTGGCTTTTATCTATTCATGGTGCCGCTTGGAAAATCTGGCTTACCAGTGGAGCGATCGCTTTTGGAATTAATTGGATTTTTGCCGTGGGTTGGGCGATCGCTGCTATATACTTTGTCTTTGCTCGGGCAGAAGTTCTAGTTTTATCCGTTGGTATTTGTTTGGTGTGGGCATTACTGATGTATATAGCTCGCCTCGAAGTACAGGCAATTAGTGGTAACAGGTGGCAAGCTTTTTTCGTATTAGGAATTATTGCAGCAATCGGTATGTCCATTGGCTGGTTTGCTGATGCCAGTCTGATTCCTAACATCGGTAGGTCACTGATCAAGCCAAAAATTTAGACACCAAAGCCGACAAAATCAGCAATAAGTCTGCTGTCATTGTATTTCGCTATTCATACTTCAAAATTCATTTTTACTCAATTCTTTACTAAATAAAGAAAGAAAAAAGAGGTAGAAAGTTCTATCTTGATCACCCTAATCATTGATATATGCTCTCCACCTCTAAGTAACTCACTGAACTATGAGCCTAGAAAATTTGTTAATAACTAAGCATCAGTTTCATCTTCAATAATTGGTTCTTCTTCAGCCGAAGGAATTTCAATATCATCAATGGCGATCGCCTCAACTCCATCTTCAGTAATAGCTAGACTTGCCACAGGCTGATTCATCTGTTCACGGAATTTTGCCGCCATTTCCTCCGCCCCATCATAGACAACCTGAGGATTCTTAACCATATCACCGGGTTCTGCTTCTAGTTGCTTGGTAGAAAGTGAAATCCTTCCTCTTTCGGCATCGAGATCGATGATCATGACCTTAACTTCATCATTGACATTGAAGACATTATGGGGAGTATCAATGTGATCGTGGGAAATTTCAGAGATGTGTAGCAAGCCACTGACCCCACCAATATCGATAAAGGCACCATAGGGCTTGATTCCACGCACAACACCGATGACAACTTCACCCACTTCAAGCTTGTTCATCTTCCGTTCAACTAATGCCCGACGATGGCTGAGTACTAGTCGATTGCGGTCTTCATCTACCTCTAAAAACTTTAGGGGCAACTCTTCATTTACTAGCTCTTCTTTAACTTTGCGAGTGCTGATGTGAGAGCCAGGAATAAATCCTCGTAAACCCTCAATTCTGACCAAGGCACCACCTCGGTTTGTAGCAAAAATCAAAGCACGCACGGTAGCATCTTCTTTTTGCAGTTGACGAACCCGCTCCCATGCACGCATATACTCAATGCGACGAATTGATAGGGTTAGTTGCCCTTCCTCATTTTCATCGGCAAGAATAAAAAATTCACGGGTGTCATTATCCTGTAGAACTTCTTCAGGCTGATCAATACGATTGATGGACATTTCCTGAATGGGAATATAGGCGGCAGTTTTAGCCCCAATATCAATCAAAGCACCTCTTGGTTCTAGGCTAAAAACAGTACCTGCCACAATGTCGCCGGGGCTGAAGTGATAGTCATACTTATCTAGTAATGCGGCGAAGTCTGCGTGGGTAAAGCCAACATTGGGAGGGGTTTTTGTCTGATTGACCATGCTAAAGTTTTCAAATATACTTACTAAGGTTTAGGAGTTTAGACTTTGTATCTCAATATTTCGTAGTTCATATTTAAAATAAAAGAAAATAATGAAAGAAACAAGATATAAGTACAAACTGGGTTCTCAATTATATACTAAATTAAGTCAATATTAAAGCTCAACAACTTAAACTATTAGTTAAATTTTTAGTCAAATTTAGTTTTGCAACTATGTTTTGGTGATGAATAGTTAATGACTTATAAATGCAACTCAAAATCCAAGACTAAGAATCCTACAGAATCAAAAAAAATTAACTTGTAACTTTCATATTTCTTGCTTCCTTCTTGCTTTCAACCTATGCAAAATGTCACGAATCTCGCTAAATTACCGTGAATCTGAAACGTGAGGTTTTGGTTTGTCAGCATCGTACCTGCTTTAAGGATGGGGCAGCTAAGGTTCTCCAAAGGTTTAAATTAGAGCCAGTTGATGGAGTGATGGTAATTGGCTGTGGGTGCTTAGGCTTATGCGGCTCAGGTCCGATCGTGCTTGTAGCCGATCAGCAGGTTTACTATTGGCACGTTAAGCCTCAGGATGTCCCAGTCATTGTTAAACAGCATCTCCGCGGCGGGAAAGTGATTAAGTCTATGCTGCACAAACGGCTACATTCTGACCCAAAGGAATTTGATTAAAGTGTACTTAATGGAAAATCGATTTAATATAAGTTAGTTATAGAATAGTGAATAGTTCTATACAAAAATTAATAAAACTCAATGATTTCTGAACAATTGGCGATCGCCTCCAAACTGCATTGGACTTGGCGTGATCATCAAATAACTTACAGTGTTTCTGGTAAAGGTATCCCTTTGGTTTTAGTGCATGGCTTTGGGGCATCCATTGGGCATTGGCGTAAAAATATTCCTGTGTGGGCAGAGGCTGGATACAGGGTATATGCCATAGATTTATTGGGCTTTGGGGAGTCAGATAAGCCTGCGATCGCCTATTCTTTAGAACTATGGCAAGAACTACTCAGGGATTTTTGGCTAGCCCATATTCAAACTCCTGGGGTATTTATTGGCAATTCCATTGGGGCATTACTGAGTTTAATGATGGCAGCTAATCATTCGGAGATGGTTAAGGGTGCAGTTTTATTAAATGTGGCGGGTGGATTAAATCATCGTCCCCATGAACTAAATCCAGTTTTGGGGTTAATTATGGCTGGCTTTACAAAGTTAGTTGGTTCGCCGATTACAGGTAAATTTATTTTTAATCAAGTTCGCCAAAAACATCGAATTCGGAATACTTTGACCCAAGTGTATTGCGATCGCACTGCCATTACCGAAGAGCTTGTAGATTTACTATACTTACCTTCCTGTGATCAGGGAGCCCAAGCGGTATTTGCCTCAATTTTGACTGCACCTGCGGGTCCTAAACCTGAAGAATTACTACCTAGGGTTAACTGTCCAGTACTGGTGCTGTGGGGGGAAGCTGATCCTTGGACTCCGATCAAAGGGGCAAAGATTTTCCAAGCAATGGCAAGTCAGAAAGATATTCAAGTGATTCCGATCGCCAATACAGGTCATTGTCCCCATGATGAAAACCCCAATGCGGTTAATCCTCTGGTTCTAAACTGGTTAGGGAATTTCGCCCACATAGGTACCTAAGCCCACAGCAGTATGAATTAAGCTACCGTTTACATCCACGGCTCGGTACTGGGCGATCGCTTCGCTAATTGGCACATCTATAATTTCTCGATTTACCCATGCCACCATCCGATCGTACTTATACTGCGAGATTAAATCCACAGCCGCCACACCAAAGGCAGCCCCAAGAATCCGATCAAGGGCTGAGGGTGTACTGCCACGTTGCACATGACCAAGGGTAGTAATCCGAGTTTCCATGCCTGTCCGTCTGCTGATCTCATCACCCAAATACTGCCCAATGCCACCGTAGAGACTCTGCCCTAAGCTATTGGTATATTTTACTGGTTCACCTGAGGGGGTTTTGACAGCTTCAGCCACGATCATGGTACTAAAGTTAAATCCTTTTAAGGCTCTATTCATGAGGCGATCGCATACTTCATCTAAGCTATAGGGAATTTCTGGAATTAAGATAATATGACAGCCCCCAGCGATACCCGCACTAACGGCAATATGTCCTGCATCCCGCCCCATTACCTCTAAAATCATGACTCGACTGTGGCTAATTGCTGTATAGGTCAGGCGATCTAGTGCCTCTACGGCGACGGTGACTGCGGTATTAAAACCAATGGAGTTTTCGGTTGCACCTAGGTCATTATCAATAGTCTTAGGTACTGCCACAATATTCATATTTCCTTGCTGTGCTAACTTGCGTAAAATTGCTAAGCTGCCATCCCCACCAATTACAATTAATGCGTCTAATCCGAGGATGTGATAGCCTTCAATCATTTCTTGGGAGCGATCGATCACAGAACCATCGGGCATAGGGTAAGCAAAGGGGTTACCTTTATTGACTGTTCCTAGAATTGTGCCACCGTACCTTAAAATTCCTGATACTTTCTTAATATCTAGTAGCTCTGCCTCCACAGGACGGCTCATTAATCCTTGAGTTGCTTCTTTGATCCCATAAATTTCCATGTCATAATCACGGGCACGGCGCACAACTGCACGAATTACCGCATTTAGACCGCCACAATCTCCACCACTGGTCAATATGCCGACACGTTTGGGTTTTGTCATAATTAATTTTGCTTATTTGTCATATTGCTAGACTAATTGCCCAATTTATCACCTACCAACTTAATGGCTTGGGCAATAACTTAAAAACTTTATGATCTCTAGAGTCAAGAAGTTGAGCCATATATTAAGCAAGCTGATAGTGCCTAGATAGTAATTAATTGCTTAGGATTCAAGCCAACTAAAAATTTGTCTGACTGTAATTTGAAAAGCCTCTGCAAAAGCTGGTATAGGTAAGCGATCACTACCATCTTCAAATATATTAATCGTGCGATCAAATCCATAGACAAATACTAACTCCTCTTCAGGATCAATTAACCAACCCATCTGGGTGCCATGATTTAGACAATGCAGAATATTGCGGATAGCCTTAGTTTGGTTTTGCTCTGGCGAGAGAATTTCTATTGTCCAATCAGGAGCAATTTCAAAAAGATTAGATATACTGAGGGACAGAATAGTTAAGACATCTATAAATTGGGTAGTAATACACTTACATGATTTATTTGTCCTAATTTCTATGGCAGCTACTATACTTTACCATTGCGATCTCGGGGAATGCGTTCCCAAGTGAAAACTGAAATATCGGGAATAATTGACCGTTCACCAAAATTACAACGCAATTCAGCATAGGCACGGGCGTAATGTTGAGGCTTAAGAGCAAGGTTAATATTAGAGCCAAGATCGAGTTGAATAGTACTGTGGTTACCCTGTGGCATCGGTTTTTGGATAACTTAAATTCACAGGCAGGTTTTGTCTCTGGTAATTGCAGAAACTCGGTCAGGGTTAAAGGTTTAACGGGAGTTTGAACTATTGCTGTTAAAACGTTTGATTTTAATTATAGATTAGTTAACATTTTTAAAAAAATCCTCACTGGTCATTTATTGGTCTCGCATTATACACATTGTGTAGTTTTGGTTGACTATAGCCTTGCCATCATAAAATATGCTTGTGGTTAGTTAATAACTTTAGCAATGACAAATTTGCAAACTTGGAAATATATAGGATTAGCAGGACTAGGCACGGTCATGATCGCCTTTTACTGGCAACACTGGGAATTTGTAAGCTGGGTAATTGGCGTTATCATCGCAATCGGTTTATGGCAAAAACTAACTCCGCAGTCCGTAGAAACTGAGCCTCCCCTGACCCGCCAAAGTCTGATTAAATACCTAGAGGAAGTTAATCAAGTTATTAGTAAAATTAGCGATCGCCTCATTCAAGCTAACCTGAAATCCATTGCCGATCAAATTCAAGCCGATCTGGAACAGAATCAATTTCGGATCGCCGTATTTGGCATGAGTTCTGTGGGTAAAACTGCGGTAATTAATGCGCTGCTTCGGCAAGACCGAGGAGAACAAAATCTAGGCAAAATCGCACCCACTCTTGGCACAACCGTTTCCCAGCAAATTTATACCTATATTGATCCATTTATAGATCGCTCATCCCTACGGCGTAAGATACTTTTAATTGACACTCCTGGTATTCAAAATCGTGGCTCTTTAGGTGTAAGTCAAGAAACAGAAGCACAAACGGTTGCGGAATCTACGGATTTACTTTTATTTGTCACTGATGGAGATTTAGGGGCGATCGAGTATCAGGCTCTTATCGGTTTAAGAAAAATCGGTAAGCGGATTATTTTAGTTTTTAATAAAGTCGATCAGTATCTGCCCCCAGATCAAGATGCCATAATTGCCGAATTAAAGCATAAAACCTCTCAATTTCTCCTGCCCGATGATATTGTCGCGATCGCTGCCAACCCAGTCCCAATTACAGTTAGACAGTACGAAACCACCCATCAAGATCAACCCCAATTAATCAAAGAATGGCTAGAACCAGTTCCTCCTAATGTTGCTGCCCTTAAAACTCGGATTGAATCTATTCTTTCCTCCGAATGGGAAGAGCTAATGTTATCAAATGTAAACTCTAAACTTCAGCAACTACACAAGACTGCCCAAGCCAGTTTACAAAAAATTCGTCATCAGCAAGGGCAGGCTATTATCACCCGTTATCAGTGGATTAATGCGGGCGTGATATTTGCTAGTCCCATACCTGCCATAGATATAGTTGCCAGTGTAGCGATTAATGCCAAGTTACTAATAGAACTAAGCCAACTTTACGATCGCCAATTGGGATTAAAACAGGCACAAAAAATCGCCATGGCAATGGTAGAAATTTTAATTAAGATCGGCTGTGTAGAAGTAGCAACGGTAGCAATCGCTTCTCAAGTTTCCTACTTTATGAAAACCAATGCTCTAACCTTTGCCTTAGGAGGAACGGTACAGGCAGTTAGTGCCGCTTATTTTACATATATCGGTGGGGTTAGTTATTTAGATTACCTCGATCAAGCCCCAGAATCAGATTTTACGGTGGAAAGCATGATCAATATCTGTCGGGTAAATTTTGCCAAGATGAAAGACATGAGCTTTATTCGGGAGTTTGTTGAGCAAACCCTTGCCAATTTGTCAGTTTCTGACGCATAGTTGCAGATAGTCATAGACAAAGCATCATCCCCACAAACTAATGCACCGTAGCGGGTTTAAGATTATTTCCTCCCTTCCCCAGAAACAACAAAAGTGGTAGAGAACAAAGGAAGATAATACCCACAAAGCGAAAAACATCCGCATAGGACAGGACGGCGGCTTGGGTGTTAATAATTTGCTCTAAAGACATTAAAGCCTGCTGATAGGCAGTATGAGCGTCAGAACCTGAACTTTGAAATGCCCCCATCAGTAAATCAATCCGTTCTGTAGTTTGCAAATCGTAGGGTGTTAACTTTGTCCACAGCACATCTCGGTGAAATGCTTCCCGTTGTGCCAATAAAGTTGTCAATATCGCAATGCCAATACTTCCACCCAGTTGGCGAGTTAAGTTATAGAAACCTGAACCTGCAGAAATATCTTGTTTGGGTAAATTTCCCAAGGTTGCTAGACTTAAGGGCAGAAACATCAGAACTGTGACTGCGCCCCGCCACACCAATGGTAAGAATAAATCACTTGTTCCAGTTTGGGGGGTAATTCCTGCAAGGTTAAACATCACTAAAGCTGAACCCACTGCCCCTAGAGCAATTAAAAGACGGGGATCAACTTTGGTTGATATTTTTCCCAACAGCACCATTGTAATCGCCGATGCTAAGGCACCCGGAGCTAGTAGCCATCCTGTCTGAGTTGCCGAAAATCCTAATATGCCTTGGGTAAATAAGGGGACGGCAAATAAGGTGCCATACAGCCCCATGCCCAAAATGCCAGAGTAAATACTTCCCGCCGCTAAGGAATGATGTCGCAACACCCGTAAATCCACTGACGGAGATTTAACCTTAAGTTCACGCCAGATAAATAATGCCAAGCCCACCCCTGAGGCGATCGCTAGAAGGCAAATCCAAGTTGATTCAAACCAATCATTTTTTTCTCCCTCTTCCAGTAAAGTTTGTAAACTGCCCACAGCAACAATTAATAAACCAATACCCCACCAATCCACCGCCTGTTGTAGCGATCGCCTTTTAGAGTCGGGACGCAAAAACACGATTGCCATCACCACAGCAATTATGCCAATGGGTAAGTTAATAAAGAAAATCCACCGCCATCCCAAGGTATCGGTTAAATATCCCCCCAAGGTTGGACCGATAGCAGGACCAGAAATTACCCCAATCCCAAATACAGCCTGAGCCATACCCTGTTCCGATGGAGGAAAAGTTTCAAATAAGATTGTTTGGGCTTTGGCTAGTAATCCACCACCACATAAACCCTGTAAGATGCGCGCGAGTATCAACATTGGTAAATTCACGGCAAAGCCACATAAAACTGAAGCAATTGTGAACCCCACCATGGAAAATACAAAATATGCCTTTTTACCAAATACATCACCTAGCCAAGCGGAAAGGGGAATTAGAACCACATTGGCGATCGCATATCCCGTTACGACCCAGCCCACTTCACTCACAGTGGCACCTAGGGTTGCTTGAATATCAGTAAGAGCAACATTGACAATACTAGTATCTATTACCTCTAAAATCGCCCCCAATGAAGCTGTTAGAGCGATCGCCCATTTTAAGGGTCCTTGCACATAGCCCGCATTAGATACATTTTTAGTTAGATTAGAGTAGGAGATACGATTCGTAGCCATAAAATTTCCTGAAGAAACTAAAGAATATTGCTTCTAGCTGATTATTAGGATTCAGATAGATGTAGTGATGCCAGAAATCAATAAATTCACAGAAGCCTCCACATAGCGATCGCGACTATACCCTCGGTCAACTGCAAGCACATGACGGCGGAGCATCCCTGCCAGTAACATCCCTGTAAACTGATCCACCGCTAGAGGTAAGTCAACATCCGCACGGACTATGCCTTGATTTACACAGGTACGCAAATAGGCAATAAGTTGCTCACGCAGGGGGAGAAAATACTGTTGCAACACTTGCAGGGATTCGTGGGGATGCCGCTTTGCCTCACCAATAAACATGCGTACCAAAGCCTCGTACTCTTCGAGCATCTGGTCATGTAAGCGGGCATAGTCAAGCAGATTTTGGTGTAAATCCTCTGCCCATTGATCCTGCTGAAGCAAGGTCTCTAAGTTGAGGGCTGTGATATGTGCGGCAACTGCACCTAATAGTTGTTCCTTACTTTGAAAATGGCGAAATAGTGTAACTTCATTTACCCCTGCCACTCGCGCAATTTCACGGGTAGTTGCCCCCACAACCCCTGCGCTAGAAAACACCTCGATTGCTGCTTGAATTAACCGATCCTTAGTTTTAGTTGTGTTGCGATTTAGTTGACTCACTGATTTTATAAATTTATGCAAGTACTTACTTGCATTTTATTATACTAGCTAGCCAAGTTTAGTTTGTCAATCTCTAGCAACTTTAGGCAAATTGGTGCTGAACTAGGGCTGGATAATTAATTTCAAAAAAGTGATTAAAAGTAGTTAGCGTGATTTTAAGAACTGATCTACACCTCGGGCGATCGCTCCCGCCATGCGTTCTTGATAGCTAGGATTATTCAAATTAGCACTTTCTTGGGGATTAGTCACAAACCCAGTTTCCACCAAAATAGAAGGCATAGAAGTACGACGAATCACATGAAACCGAGCCGTACGAACCCCGCGATCACTGGCACCAGTTGTATTAATAATTTGGTTATGGACAAAATTTGCTAACCGTCCACTCAGGGTAGCTCCGGGGGCATAGTAGGTTTCAATACCACTAATTTGGCTTTGCCTTGCCTCTAGCGAATTAGCATGAATACTCACAAAGGTATCGGCATTAACTCTTTCCGCAATATCAACCCTAGGCTGTAGTTCCACTTCAGTATTGTCCGTACGGGTATAGATAACGGTGTAGCCCATTTCCTGCAAAATCCGCCCTAATTTTAAGGCGATCGCCAAAACCACATTAGCTTCATAGATACCATTACCCACTGCGCCAACGTCATTACCACCATGACCGGGATCAAGGACAATTACGCCCTTACCACGATTAGCCACATTAGGGGCTGGAATTACCCTTGGTGTGGGTGGAGAAGTTCTAGGAGGATTTGCAGGGGGATCAGTAATCGGGAGATTTGGGTCGAGGTAACTGGGAATAGGGGGATTTTGTGAAATATTTGGATTTGCTCTATTGATACTGGCATTTGCATTACTATTCTGAGGCTGATACAACTGCACATAAATCTGTTGGGGATCGGAGCGAGCATCTTCACGAATCCGCCAGCCCACACTAGGACGTAAGCCAATTACCACAGAACTTCCTACTTGAGTCATTCTGATCGCATCTAAAGCAGTACCATCAAGGCTAGGACGAACTAATTGCGGAGAAATCTTGGCATTATTAATGGTGATGTTATAGGTACCACTGGGGACATCTTCGGTACCAAGATAGGTAAAAGGTTGATTGGTTTGGATTAAAAGCTGCCCAGACTGAGTAAGGTTTAGCTTTTGAATTAGGGTGAGGTTATCACTATTGTTATTGGCATTAAGTCCAGAATTTGATGGCGGTGGATTGAAAAGAGATGGTCGAGGTGGCGGATTATTTGCGATCGCATTGGTGGGTCGAATAATTACAGCCCCACGATTAGGAGTAAAAATTGCTTCCCAGTCTACCGTACTAGTTTCGCTTTGGGATTCAAAATCTAAAACAATGCGGGCAGTGGGAGGATTTTGTTGATTTTGTCCAATTCTCACCTGCCTAACTCCGTAACGATTAATGGGAATTACGGCTTTGTGTAAATTAGGCGGAACTACGGTACCAACCAAATCTATAACTAGGCGATCAGGGTTAATAGCTCTTTGGCTCAGAATTTTGGGATTACCATTGATTAGTAACACTATCCCTTCAGGGGTATTTTGAACTCCCCGCAGTTGTAGACCCGTAGCTTGGGCATATAAAACCCGATCATCTTGGCTTTGAGCTACCGCTTTTTCCCCATACCCAGTCAGAAGGATACATAGACTTAGGGATATTGATAGGGATGAATGACGATACCTCAACATTGACGATTAGAATTGACGGCTAGAATTGACACTAGAAAAATCAGGAAAGTAGTTCAACGGGCTCTGCGGTCTCGATTAAAGATGATTCCTCAACTGTAAATGGCGTTGGTAATAATTCTACATTCTGCACTAGGGGTTTATTCCCTAACCAACGACTGGAAACCTCCGCAAATTGTTCAGCATCACCACTGACATAAAACTTGGTAACAGCATTCTTACGAGAACTGCGATCGCGCAAACCTAAAATGTCTAACTCCTGATTGACAGCCTTAACGACATACTTGGCGGGGTCAATAAATTTAACATAGGGCGGGAGAATTTGTTTGAATACTTCAAGCAAGTGGGGATAATGAGTACAGCCCATCACTAAAGTATCAATTTCCGCCTCAATTAATGGAGTTAGATAGTTTTTCGCAATTTCATAGGTATAGGGATCGTGTATCCGATCTGCCTCAATCAATGGGACAAATTCAGGACAGGCAACTTGCCATACCTGAGATTGCTTGTGGGTTTCGGTAATCGCATTGACATAAGCCATACTATTAACCGTGGCTGTAGTCGCAATTACACCGATGCGTTGACCATACTTAATTGCCGCCTTAGCAGCAGGTAAAATTAAACCAATCATGGGTAAGTCAAACTGCGATCGCACAGTTTCAATCGCCAGGGCAGAACTAGTATTGCAAGCCATAACTACCATTTTTACCTGTTGAGTTTGCATCCAACTTAAGATTTGCTGGACGAACTCAATAATTTCTGACTGCGGACGAGAACCCCACGGTACCCTAGCAGTATCAGCAAAGTAAACTATTTTTTCGTTGGGCAGTTGACGTTTTAGCTCTTGTAATACAGTTAAACCACCCACACCGCTATCAAAAATGCCGATAGGTTGCTGGTTAGTGTAACTCCTCACACGTTGCCAATTTGAAACCATTCTTTTCCTCACATTCTCATTGCACACAGTAAACCACAATTTTTAAAATTTGGCATGACTATTATTAATTTGACTATTAATTTGATCGACTAATTTGCTTCAGTCTGAATATGCAGGTGGCTTAAAAAAATTTGGATATATCATCTAGGAAATCTTCTAAGGTTTCAGATGAACCTAAGTCTTGAGGAATTTGTGGCTTAGAGGTGGCAACGGCAATCGCTCCCCCTGACCAAGGAATCATGGCAAAGTAATCCTGAACCGTCAAAGTCATGGCGGAAGATGAAGACTGATTTGTGAGGATGGGACGATTTTCCCAATTTACACCCTGCCAAAAAGCCTTAACCGTCTGCCCCAGAAACTTTTGATTAGTCATTACCTAGTTAGCCCTCCATCGCGCAGGCGACGCTCAATATCCCGACTAGTTGCTCCTTCATTTAACCAAAAAGATGCTGCATCAATGCGATCACCACCACCCAACAAAAACTTACAGAAATTTTCGCCCATGGAATAGCACTGAATCTCGATACAGTCTAGCTTTTTATTTACTAAATTGGTAAAAAACCCTGAAAATAAACCCGCATACAGATGACAAACTGGTTTGCCCACATCCCCAAGGGTACGCGCCACCGCCGAATCATAGATACTAATAAACATAAATCCCTGCTTGCGATCGCTCATATCCATATTCCAACGCCCCCAACCCTGAGCTGCAAAGGGCCACCACCAAGTTTCTAGTAAAAATGGTAAATTGGTTTGGCGAATACTACGGTTAAAATCTTTCTCAAACCACTGGGCAAAAAACTCTGAGTCTTGTCGCCCCCATTCACAGCCAATGGAGTACATCACCGAGGCAGAGGCTTCCCCGACCTCTTCTTCTAAACCCTCTTGCAAACCAATAATAAAATCTTCACTAGTTAATACATTACGCATACCGTTCCAGTCCAAGATTACACCCTGTTCAGAATTAAGGGTAAAAAAGTCTTGCAAGCTATAGTGACTTTGGATCGTGCGGCTTTTAGCGATCGCATTACCTAAACCTGCTGTGCTGATAGTCATTTTAGATTTCCTATGTATAGTTAAATTATAGGCTGATGTTACGCAATATATTTTATAGGACTTGAGCTAGGGGAGTTGAAGGGCAGAGGCAAAAACTTAACTCCAGCTAAACTTGATTTTAGTACTGGGTGGATATACCGCGTAAGGTGATCTTTAATTTGGAATGACCTTATATTCTTTATTAAGGATTAAAGCTATTTCAGGCTCTTTTAGTTTGAGACAACTGTTCCCCAATCCGAAAATCTGTACTTTCCAACTGGCGCACCATTGAACGGGTGATTAGCTGCCCCACTTCCACTAAAGTTTGTCCCGTTACAGGGTGGAGCATTGGCTTTTCACAGCGTCTGCCAATTAAAGCCTCAATATCCTGAATTGACTGAATATACATCCCCACAGGTAGCTCTACAACTACTCCCTCTGCCATTACCTTAGCTTGACAAGCAAGACGAGAATTAGGTGTACAGGTGGTGATTACCTCTAGGGTACGCTGCTCTCGCTTCCCAATGGGACTTAGAGAATTCATACCCTCTTGGATATAGACATGACAGGTCGCACACATTCCCCGTCCGCCACACTCCTTGAGAATATTTAAATCTTCCTGCATTAACACCGAAAGCAGGTTGCCGTTGGTCTCTATATCCGCTTCTTGAGCGATTGGTTCAATTCTGACTCGTTTTGACATTGATATTCTGCCCCATAGCTCACTTACTAAGTTTAGCCTAGATTTTATGGTAGTTTTAGCAAATCTCACTCCCTAAATCCTTTGAAATCCGCTCAATCCTATCAAGTTTTAAAAACAAATATTCAAGCTACCAGCTACAACGATGCCTGCGATCGCATTGAAGGATGGGTAAATGCTGAAAAATCCTGTTATATAGTGGCTGCTAATGTCCATGTGGTCATGACTGGTTATTGGGATCGAAAGTATCAAAGGGTCTTGGATCATGCCGATCTAGTTACCCCCGATGGGATGCCACTAGTCTGGGCATTAAGATTACTTGGAGCAACCCAGCAACCCCGAGTATATGGTCCTGATTTAATGTTGGCATGGTGCGATCGCAGTTGTAATTTGGGCTATTCCATCTATCTCTATGGCAGTACAGAGCAAACCCTAGAAAACTTAAAGCAAAATCTCAAACAAAAATTTCCCACCTTGGCGATCGCTGGCTCCTATTCACCCCCTTTTACTTCGGAATCTAATCTCAGAGATCAACTGGAGCAGGACTGTAACTTGATTAAAGCTTCTGGTGCCAAAGTTATATTTGTGGGTTTAGGTTGTCCCAAGCAGGAATACTGGATGGCTGAAGCCCAAGGTAAAATTAATGCGGTGATGATTGGTGTGGGGGCAGCGTTTGATTTTCATGGGGGACAGGTAACTCAGGCACCACGGTGGATGATGGGTTCGGGGTTAGAGTGGTTATACCGTTTGCGTCAAGAACCACAGAGACTCTGGCGTAGATATTTGATTAATAACCCTATTTTTATAATTTTATTTCTGATCCAATTTATAAAACAAAGAATTAAAACAAAGAATATAGCCGAGATTTAAGACATGACTTTATCCACAACGTTATCTCAATGGGACTGCTTACTTAAAAATTTAGGTTGTTGGCAGGGTTCCTTTACCCGTATCTCTCCCAATGGTGAATTTATTGAAGATATTCCCAGCGAAACTATCCTAGCAGGAGGAAATGAGAATAAGGCAATTCGTCAAACTATTCGCCAGTTCTACCCTAGTGGCACTCAAGAACGAAATTTAGAATATAGTTCCTTAGCCCGTAGCGTCCTCTTCTTTAGCAATGGAGCTTTTTCCCAAGGTTCAATCCAGTTAGGGTTTAATAGTGAATTTGGAGCAGAACTAGGACTAATTTATGGCAATTCCCGCCGCCGTTTGGTGCAGTTATTTAACCAAAAGGGAGAACTCGATCGCCTGACCTATATTCGTGAAAACTTAGAAGCTAAAGAGCCGACCTTATCCCAAGATATTAGCTGGGAAAAATTACAGGGAAAATGGCAATGTGAGGTACTAACTTTATATCCCGATTGGCGATCGCCCGATCAATTCACCACAGAAACTAGATGGGAAAATCAAACTCGCATTTCTACTATTGGTAATAAATTGGAGGGCAATATTAAAGTTCTATTTTTGCCTGACGGTGTAGCTTCGGTTTGTCCCACTCAAACTAAATTAAGAAGGCCTGTGACCTTAGAAGTTTTGTGGCTAGTTAAGCCTAATATCTATCACCAAATGATTCGCCATTATGATGAACGCGGAGGATGGGTCAGTTTAACCTTGGCGATCGCTTCTCGTATTCTGCCGTAGTTTATGGTAAATATTTTTTATCTAAGACTTGCTCAGGCGTGAACGGAGAATCTATTGGAAAAACATCGATCTCTAAACCAGTTTCAGCACTGGCTAATTCTTTAGCAGCTTCATAGGCTTCCGTAAACACTTCCAGGAAATATCCTTTCAAACTAGGACTGCTCGTTAAGGCATCAGATAATCTCTGACGATGTTCAACTACAGTATAAAGCCAACTATTGGAACGCTTTGCAGGTTGATATTTATACTTCAATAAATGCATCAGGAGAATTTTGAGATTGCTTTTTAGCGATCGCCTCTGACTATTACTCATATCCTCAATTTCTTCTAAGAGATTCTTCATGTCTAAATCATCAAATCTACCTGCTCGTAATAAACTTGATGCCTTTTCTACCCACAGGCAAAAGTCTTGCTCATATAGATCATGATGGGAATTTACTTTAGACTGATGAGATGCGATTACCATAGTTATCGGAAGAATATCTACTAAGCTTCGATCCTAGCATAGGTATTAGAGATCGTTTCTCGTATCTTGCCATAGCTGAATTTTAGGGTAATTTCCTTAACCCAGTCTCTGTTAAGCTGCTAGGATCAGAGCTATGTTATCCCAAATTTCTCAAACCACCTATCGGGCGGTATTACGTCCTTTACTGTTTGCCTTAGACCCCGAACTAGCTCATAGTTTAGCGATCGCCACGGTGCAGACCGTTGGTAATTCTAGCCCCTTGCAATCTGTAGTGAGTCGGTTTCTAAAATATGAAAATCCTCGATTAAGCCAAAATATTATGGGTATTAACTTTGCAAATCCCATTGGTTTAGCCGCAGGTTTTGATAAAAATGCGATCGCTATTGGTGGGTGGTCTAGTTTTGGCTTTGGTTTTGCTGAAGTGGGCAGTATTACTTGGCATGGGCAAAGTGGAAATCCTCAACCCCGACTATTTCGCTTACCCAAGGATGAGGCAATTATCAATCGTATGGGATTTAATAATATTGGGGCAGAAGCGGTGGCTGAGTTTTTAAAAACCTATTATCAGCAGTACAAACCCAGTATTCCCATAGGTATTAATCTCGGTAAATCCAAAATTACGCCTTTATCTGAAGCAAAAAATGATTATGTTGCCAGCTTTAAGTTACTCAAGGATTTTGGAGATTACTTTGTTGTTAATGTTAGCTCTCCCAATACCGTAGGCTTACGAGATTTACAGGCGGTCGATACTCTGCAAGAAATTATCCAAACTTTGCAAGCTGAAAACTTTGAACATAAGCCCTTACTGGTCAAAATTGCCCCCGATCTGAATGATGAAGATATCCAAGCAGTTGTGCAGATGAGTATGCAAAATCAAGTAGCGGGAATAATTGCCACCAACACCACGATCGCTCGTCAAAATCTTCAAAGTCCCGAATCCCTTACTAAGGAAATTGGCGGATTAAGCGGGCAACCTGTAAAAAAGCGATCGCTAGAAGTAATAAAGCTCATTAATCAAATCTCTCAAGGTAGTATTACCATCATTGGCGTGGGCGGGATTGCCTCAGCACAGAATGCTTGGGATAAAATCACGGCGGGAGCATCTTTGGTGCAATTATATACGGGACTGGTTTATGAGGGCTTACCCATTGTTAAGCAAATTTCCGCAGGCTTAGTTCAAAAGTTAGACCAGTTTGGGTTGTCTCATATTTCCGAAGCTGTAGGTAAAACATTTGCATAATGGTCATCATAATAATCAAAAGTTAGCAATAATGTTGAAGTTGATCTAGAAAAACTAAATGAATTTAACTTCACCATTACGAGTTGGCATTGTCGGCACTGGCTTTGCGGCTAAAACCAGAACAGAACTCTTTAGCCAAGATCAACGGGTACAGGTAAAAGGCATAGCTGGTAATTGGGATCGGGTGCAGGCGATCGCCCAAGAATTTAATACTAAGGCTTATGAATTTTGGTCAGAACTGGTAATCCAACCTGATTTAGATGTAATCGTCGTATCCACTGTGAATCGAGAGCATGGAGCTATAGTGAGGCAGGCATTAAATACAGGTAAGCATGTGGTGGTGGAATATCCGCTCTGTTTAGGACTTGCTGAGGCAAAAAGCCTGGTAGAGTTGGCAAACCACAAAGATTTAATGCTGCACATCGAGCATATTGAGCTTTTAGGCAAAGTTCATCTCTTAGCAGCTCAGGCACTTCCCACAATTGGCGAACCCTATTATATTCGCTACGCCACCACTACGCCCCAGTGTCCTGCCCCAGATAAATGGACATATATGCCAGAGCTATTTGGATTTCCTCTAGTAGCTGCCACCTCAAGGATTCACCGACTGACAGCCATGTTTGGTAAAGTTAGTTCGGTCACTTGTCAGCTTAGTTATCTGGGCGATGATTTACCCCGCAGGTTTAGTTCTTGTATTTGTAATGCTCAGTTAAAATTTACCAATGGAGCGATCGCCGATGTCAGTTATAAAAAAGGGGAAAGTTTCTGGACATCGGAACGCAGCCTCGAAATTCAAGGTACAAAAGGAGCAATCGTTTTTGCTGCCGACTCAGGTAAATTAATCACAGTTGATGGAGAAGTACCCTTAATTGCCGAAGCTCCCAAAGGTTTATTTAAGCAAGATACCCAAAATGTCATCGATCATCTTTTAGATGGTAAGCCTCTTTATACCAATGCTGACAGCGCAGTCTATGCCCTAGCAGTTGCCTGTGCGGCGGAAAAATCTGCGGCTCTTGGTCAAACTGTAATCGTTTAAAGAGCTAAAATACTGCTAATACCAAATCGAAGAGTATAGGCTACAGATGGTATAAATATATAAACCGAGTTCAAAGAAAAAAATGGCAGGAGTATACAAATTAGAGATCAAAGAAAGTGAAGAAGAGCTAAAACATATGCTGAGAGTGCAAAAGACCGCATCAGATAAAGAAAGAATTCAGATGCTGTATCTGTTAAAAACAAAACAAGCAAGCACAATCCAGACAGCATCGACAATACTGGGACGGCATCGAGTTACATTGCAAGATTGGTTAGGGAATTGTCGCAAAGGGGGAATAGTAGGACTAAACCTAGAACAGGGCGAAAACAGAGTATTCCACAATGGGCGCAGAAAGCATTGATAAAAAAGCTGGAAGAAGCAGAAGGCTTTGAAAGTTATGGGCAGATCTGCCAATGGTTAGAGAACCAATTAGGAATCAAATCAAACTATAAAACTGTGCATCATCTAGTCCGATATCGGCTGAAAGCCAGACCGAAAGTGACACGTCCAGTCAGTGCAGGAAAGTCAGAAGAGCAAGTAGAAGCATATAAAAAAACCTTGCCAGTATTATAAGCATGATTGCCTGGTTCGGCATTAATATAATCGGACTAAATGGCAAAGTGAGATTCTTTTGTCAAGATGAAACACGAATTGGGTTAAAGACAATTAGTGGAAGGAAGATCACAGCAAGAGGAGTCAAACCCAAAGGTAAAGTTCAGTGGCAGTTTAAGGCAACTTACCTCTATCGAATTGTAGAACCATCAACAGGGGAAAGCTTTTTCTATGAATTTACTCACCTTAATAGTGAATGCTTCCAAGTATTTCTGAACTTAGTAAGCGCATATTTTCAAGGTGACATCATCGTTATGCAAGTGGATCAAGCAGGAGCACACAGAGCAAAACGGTTAAAGATTCCTAAAAATATTATTTTTGCTATTTCAGCCTGCCCATGCACCTGAGACTAATCCCATTGAAAGAGTGTGGCAGCATTTCAAATTAGGGTTGAGGTGGAAACTGCCAAAAGATCTTGACCAGTTGCGTGCATTAATGCGGGAAAGGTTAGAAGTTATGACTCAGGAGGTAATTGCTTCGATTGTTGGGTGGGATTATATTTTAGAGGCTTTATCTGTAGCTCGTATTTAAAGTTTGGTATTATCTAAAATCCTAGAACTCAGGCAAAGGCTAATTTTTAGCTCATCGGTTGAGATTCCTTCATCCTGCGATGAATCCCAGATTAGGAGTACTTCTGATTTGCCATCTTTCCTAAATGCGATTGAAGATAAATTGACAGCTATTGAAGATTTTATCTGTGATAAAGCGGAGTTAGAAAGTTATTCACTAGGTAGCTTTACTAATCCCACAACCTTAACGCTAGAGGCATCGACAAGGTTTATAAAAATCTCTGTGACTGCTTTCCCTGACGGCATATCTAAGCGATTTGGGAGAGTAGAGGGACAGCCTAATAATTATCCATTTGGCTTTATCGCTTTTGAGTCTGATCTAGGACTTGCTCCTGAGATTAACTGGGAGTGGATTGATTCTTATTTCTATCCTGAACAGGAAAATAACCCTAATAAAATTCACATTTATACTAACTACCCCAACACATCCTTTGCCGTAACTGGATTTAAGGTGAAACAATCATGAATGAATAACCCCGCCGCAAGCAGCAGGGTATCCAACTTAAAAGAGTTCTAGCTGATTATTTATGTGTAAGCCTGTGTAATCTTTTCCTTGAGCTTCTACATACTTTTTAACCATTCCTTCGTTTCCATGCTTTCCAACTATACTTGCGTAATACCCGTCACTCCAAAATTCACCTCCCCACAATTTTTTCTTGACCCATGGGCATTTCTTAAATATTTCTCTTGCTGTTAGACTTTTGATCAGTCTTACCAATTTTGTAACGCTATAGAGCCTGTTTCATATCTATTATGAGCAAGATGTATGATGCTTAGAAAATGCTAAATCCATACTCAAGTAGCCTAACAGATAAAGAATGGGAAATTATAGAACCATTGCTCCCAAAGAAAAAGCAAACTAGACCGCCAACTTGGACAAAAAGACAAATTTTAGACGGCATACTCTACCAACTCAAAAACGGCTGTAATTGGCGAGATATGCCCCGAGACTTACCACCATTCTCTACAGTGTATCGATACTACAAGGAGTGGAAAGATACAGGTACATTTACTGCGATTATGGAAGCTTTGCATTCAACAGCCCGTGAACAGTCAAAAAAAATCAAAATGGACAACTTTAATCATCATTGACTCACAAGCAGTGAAAAATACTTGTAATGCAAGTATAGAATCCAAGGGCTTCTGCTCCTACAAAGCAACTAACGGGATCAAAAGACATTTAGCCGTTGACACTCTGGGATTTCCTTTCTTTACCTATTTAACAAGAGCAAATGTATCAGATGACCAAGGACTGATTGAGATGTTAACGATTAACATTGATTACTTCAAATCGAAGCCAGATGACATTACCCTAACTACGATATTGCTGGATAGTGGTTATCATATCGAAAAATTGACGACTGATTTACAGAAGGTTTATCCTGAGATTATGACTAAGATTAGGTTTGAAATTTCTCCTAAGGTATCAAAGCAACAGAAGGCAGAAAAAGGTCTGTCTGGGTTTGTAGTTGTGCCGACAAGGTGGGTAATTGGGTTGAAAGATGCAAAATCTTAGTTAAGAACTTTGAGAGAACTCTTTTTAATGCTACGGCTAAACTCAATCTTTGCTTTATTCGTTTGATGCTAAAAACAATTGCTACTCATGAGATATGAAACAGGCTCTATATGTCGGTACTGATTGAACAAGATAATGAACATGATCTTTATCTACTCCTATTTCTAAAAATTTAACCTCATATCGTTTCTCTATCTCTAAACAAACTTCTTTTAGTACCTGATCTACTTCTTGATCAAATACCGCCCTTCGATATTTTGCTGGAAATACAAGATGATATATCAATACACTTACGTTATGTTTTTTGTGTATATATTCACTCATTCCTGAATGTTAATCGAAAGCCGCCCCAAGGGGCGGGGAATTTACCCAAGAGATTAAAATTTCCGATTTAGTTAAACATTACAAAGGACTGCCACATCAAGACAATGCTCTTAAGATGATTGACGGTTTGATTGTTAATAACCCATTGTTTCAAGATGATCAGGCATGGGTTAAAACTTGGCGATCGCCGTCGCCGTGACCAAAAATTAACCAAGATGGGCTAGAACTGCTTAAACGGTTTGAGGGTTGCAGGCTCCAAGCATATCAAGATAGTTTCGGAGTCTGGACTATTGGCTATGGGCATACCCAAAATGTGTACCCTAACCAGATAATCACCCAGCAACAGGCGATCAACTTGCTTGATAGTGATCTATCAGTATTTGAGCTTGGGGTGTGTCAGGCGGTGAAAGCACCTCTAAATAGTAATCAATTCTCTGCCTTGGTTTGCTTTACTTTTAATGTTAGTTTGGAGGATTTTACAAACTCAACTTTGCTTAAATTATTAAATAATTCAGACTATGAAGGGGCGGCAAACCAGTTACATCAATGGGTTTATGCCGATGGTCAAAGGTTATAAGGGCTTGTAAATAGGCATAAATATGAAAGAAATTTGTTGAACTCTACTCTCTATGGATAGGAAAATGCCCGCACTTTTAAGCCTGATTGTGATCGGCTTTTGCCTGTCGGTGATTCTGGTTAATGGATACCGTGATCCATACTGGTCATGTGTGATGTTTATCTTGGGTTATTGGTTGCCTAATAATAACCAAACCTCTAAATAACTCACTGGGGATTCATTATAATTACCTTATTTGCTTGTATGCAATTTTACTAAAGTCTAAGGTGTTGTATGAACACACTCAAAATAAAAAGTCACATATACACTTCAGAATCCGATGATAATCTTTATTTTGTCATTGCAATTTTTGTTGACGAAGAGGCGATCGCAGATTTTGATTCTTATGCAACCTGTTTGGCTCAACTTAAACAAAGTGTTACAAGTGCTGGAACTTACTTCATACTGACGTGTTCCTGCGGCGTATTTGAATGTGCTGGAATCTATCAGGGTATTCGAGTGGTGCATCATGCGAAAACTATCGAATGGATAATTCATCAACCCCAGCCACACCGAGTATTTATTTTTGATGCAGACGATTACAAAGAGGCAGTAAATTACGGTATCGATCAAATCAAGTGAGATTTAGGTGATCTGTGGTTTACCGCTTCGGGAGAAAAGTCCGAAAAGTTACAAGTTGTTCCAGGATTGGAAGAAGATATGACATTGCTTGAACCAAAGGTGGTTTGGATTATGTCGTAAAATTAAGCTATAGCAATCTTTGCCCAAAATTAAACCTCATGGCTGTTCTCATAGTTGAAAATCTCAGAAAATCCTATGGCACTACTACGGCGGTAGATGATGTCTCACTTAATGTCGCAGCGGGGCAAATCTATGGATTGTTAGGACCCAATGGTGCAGGCAAAACCACTACCCTCAGGTGCATTGCCACTTTGACAAAACCAGATGCAGGGACAATTCAAGTCTATGGAGCCACCGATGCCAGAGCGATCCGTCAAAATTTGGGTTACATCGCCCAAGAAGTAGCTCTTGATAAAGTCCTAACGGGGCGAGAGTTATTAGAACTACAGGCAGCTTTGTATCACATGCCCAGCAAAACTATTAAAACCAGAATTAATGAGGTTTTAGAACTTCTCCAATTACAGGAGTATGCGGATAAATTAACTGGTACCTATTCCGGAGGTCTTAAAAAACGCTTAGACCTTGCTGCGGGACTGTTACATCAGCCCAAAATCTTAATTCTTGATGAACCCACCGTCGGGCTGGATATTCAAACTCGGATCACGATCTGGAATTTCTTACGTCAACTCAAATCCGAAGGCATCACTGTCCTAATTACCAGTCACTACCTCGAAGAGATCGACGCTTTAGCAGAACGGGTGGCAATAATTGATAAGGGTAAAGTTATAGCCGAAGGTACACCTAGCGATCTTAAGTCTCAGCTTGGAGGTGATCGCCTGACAATTAAAATTAAAGAATTTGCGGAATATCCAGAAGCAGAGCAGGCTTTGAAGCAATTAAAAAATTTACCGTTTGTGACCAGTGGTTTAATCAATAATGCCCAAGGTAATGCCATTAACTTAGTAATTGCTCCCGATCCTAAGGCTGTGGCAGAAATTCAGTCCTGTCTCGATACTGCTAATATTCCGATCTTTAGTTTCTCCCAGTCTAAGCCTAGTCTTGATGATGTATTTCTCTCCGCCACAGGACAGACTATCCTAGATGCAGAAATTGCCCAAGCTGAGATTACCCCCACTAAAAAGCGGCGTTAAGCATACTAATATTTAGGCTCTAGTTCCCAATCCCAGTTCCCGTTCTAAAGCAGAGCGGATGCGTTTAGGTTCAGGTAAGCCTTCCATTTCCGAATTGCTCTTACCTGGAGAGACCATAGGATAGCAGTTTTCATTTCGTTTAACTCTAAAGTCGGCTAGAACTGGGCGATCGCTTGCCAATATCTCTGCCACAACTGCTTGTAAGTCATCACCGTGCTGAACTAGCATCCCCTGCACACCAAAAGCATCGGCTAATTTAACAAAGTCAGGCATTCCCACTTCCATATTAGAAGAAGCATACCGTTCAGAGTAAAAAGCTTCCTGCCACTGACGTACCATTCCCTGCCAGCTATTATTGATAATGATCACCTTAACTTTTATATCGTACTGAGCAAGGGTAGCCAATTCCTGGAGATTCATCTGAAAACTGGCATCACCACTAATGCAAATTACTTGATCATTAGGAAAAGCAATCTTTACTCCCATCGCTGCGGGCATCCCATAGCCCATAGTTCCTAGCCCTGCACTAGAAATCCAATGGCGTGGAGTATTCTTCAAAAACTGAGCAGACCACATTTGGTGCTGTCCTACATCCGTAGTAAAGAAAGCTTCTGGGGCTTGCCTACCAAATTCATATATGACTTCTTGGGGGGAAAAAATATCAGGATAGTGTGGAGCAATTAGGGGATAATCTTCCTTCCATAGGCTAATTTGATCAAGCCATGTTTTAGTCATGATCTCTTCTTTATAGGCTGTGGCATTGAGTAGTTCTGTAACCACTTGACGCACATCACCCACAATTGGTACTTCAGGTAAGCGATTTTTACCGACTTCAGCAGGATCGATATCAATATGAATCACCTTCGCTTCGGGGGCAAATTTATCTAACCTACCAGTAACCCGATCATCAAATCTTGCGCCAACGGCTATTAAAAGATCGCAGCCCTGAACCGCATAATTAGCATAGGCAGAACCATGCATACCCAACATCCCTAATGCCAAGGGGTGATTTTCATCAAATATGCCCTTACCCATTAACGTAGTGGTAACTGGAATTTGAAACCTTTCTGCTAACTGTTTAATTTCAGCAAAGGCATTGGCAATGATTGCTCCCCCACCCACATACAGTAATGGACGATGTGCCTTACGAATTAACTCAATGGATTTCTCCACAGCGATCGCAATATCCGAGGGTAAAGTTTGCTCTTTATAACCACGGAGGTGAACTTCTAACTTAGGTACATACTCAAATTGAGTTTGGGCAATATCTTTGGGTATATCAATCAAGACTGGACCGGGGCGACCAGTCCCAGCAATATGAAATGCTTCCGCCACAATTCGGGCAATATCCTCAGGGCGGCGCACAACGTAGGAATGCTTAACTATGGGTAAAGTAATGCCAAATATATCAGTTTCTTGGAAGGCATCGGTTCCGATCGCATAGGAAGGCACCTGCCCCGTAATTATAACTAAGGGAATGGAATCCATTTGGGCTGTGGCAATTCCTGTAACTAGGTTCGTGGCACCAGGTCCAGAGGTGGCAATACAGACTCCGACTTTGCCAGTAGCACGGGCATACCCATCGGCAGCATGAACCGCAGCTTGCTCGTGGCGAACCAAAATATGCTTAAGGTCACCTCGTCCCTCTGCTTTATAAATTTCGTCATAGACTGGTAAAATCGCCCCACCGGGATAACCAAATAGGTGCTGAACACCTTGTCGTTTAATACTGTCTATAAGAGCAAAAGCACCAGATTGTAGCAAGGCAGCCTCCCCAGATTTTTATAGCTATTAGGAATAATTTAGAACTTGACTAAACTAGAAATCAACCTAAAATTTTAGATAAATCTTAAATGCGATCCTAAGTTGCAAGCTCTCATTGGTAAAGAACTGTAATAAACTTTCACTTAGGTCTATATACTTGCAAAGTATCTGCAAATCAATAATAAATCTAAGCTAGTAATAATACTTTATTTGAGTAATTGTATCATTAATCACATGATTTTCGTGCCAAATTACCCCTTGATTTATGAATTTCTTGGTATAGCGATCGCCTTGAATTAAATTCTTGAGTAAATCCCCAATTTTTATGCTTTAGCATGAATAAACTTAAATACCACAGTTGCCAAGGGTGGGACACACACTTCTAAACTATGGGGTTGATTATGCCAGTAGTAGGACTGATCAGACCATTTCCCGCCCAAGTTACCCAAACCACTACCGCCGTAGATGGTGGCATCACTATTTAAGATTTCCTGATAGAACCCATGCAGAGGAACTCCCACCCGATACTTGCTATGAGCTACGGGCGTAAAATTACAAACCACCACCACAAACTCTCCCTTTTGATCTTTGCGGATAAAAGCGACTATAGAATTTGAGCGATCGCTACAGTCAATCCATTGAAAGCCCTGTTCCGAGAAATCTTGGGCATGGAGAGCAGACTCAGTTTGGACGAGATGGTTAATATCTTTAACAAATTTTTGCAGATTCTGGTGCAGAGGATAGTTGAGTAAGTCCCACTCTAAATCGCCCCATACATTCCATTCTTTCCATACGCCAAACTCCATACCCATAAATAGCGTTTTCTTACCGGGATGGGTAAACATATAGCCAAATAGACAACGCTGGTTAGCAAATTTCTGCCAGTCATCACCGGGCATTTTCGCTAGTAAAGATTTCTTCAGATGCACCACCTCGTCATGGGATAAGGCTAGGACAAAGTTTTCACTAAAGGCGTACATAATACTAAAAGTCACACTATTTTGATGAAACTGCCTAAACCACGGGTCCATACTGAAATAGTCGAGCATGTCGTGCATCCAACCCATATTCCACTTTAGATTAAACCCTAAGCCTCCTAGATAGGCAGGATGGGAAACTAAGGGAAAAGCCGTAGATTCTTCGGCAATGGACAGAACTCCGGGGAAATAGCTAAATAAAATACTGTGGAGATGACGGAAAAACTCGATCGCTCCTAAATTTTCTCTGCCGCCATACTCATTGCGTAACCACTCTCCTTCTTCACGGCAGTAGTCTAGGTAAAGCATTGAAGCAACAGCATCTACTCGAATTCCATCGATATGGTACTTGTCAAACCAAAATAGGGCATTGGCAATTAAATAATTCCGTACCTCATTGCGAGTGTAGTTAAAAATTAATGTTCCCCAGCCTTTATGTTCACCAATGCGCGGATCGGCATGCTCATAGAGGTGTGTGCCATCGAATAATGCCAAGCCATGACCATCCTTGGGGAAATGTCCGGGTACCCAATCTAAAAGCACCCCAATATTTGCCTCATGGCAGCGATCAATAAAATACATCAAATCCTGTGGCGTACCATAGCGAGATGTGGCAGCGTAATGCCCAATTACCTGATAGCCCCAAGAACCATCAAAGGGATGTTCTGCCACGGGTAAAAGCTCAATATGGGTAAATCCTAAATCTTTAACATAAGAAATTAATTTGTCTGCTAATTCACGGTAGGTAAGAAATCTGGCACCGGGCTTAAGGTCAGCGGCACTAACCATAGGATAGGCATCCGTAGGCGGAGTTTCAAAGGAACCATGCATCCATGAACCCAGATGAACTTCATACACTGAAATTGGTCGATTCAGAGGATTAGAATTGCGCCGTTGTTCCATCCATGCCTGATCCTGCCATTCATATTTAAGGTCATTAACCACAGAGGCAGTTTTGGGACGAATTTCCTGTTGAAAGCCAAAGGGATCGGATTTTTCATAGATATGTCCCGCTTGGTTTTTAATTTCAAATTTGTAAGAATAGCCCACGCCAATATCGGGAATAAATAAATCCCACACCCCTGATTCACTTTTACGCATTTGGTGCTTGCGTCCATCCCAGTAGTTAAAATCCCCTAATACTGAGACGTTACGGGCATTGGGTGCCCACACCGCAAAATATACTCCCTCAACTCCGTCGATTTGGGTAGGATGTGCGCCTAACTTTTCATAGACTTGGTAATGGGTGCCTTGGGCAAAGAGATGGCGGTCAAAATCACTAATTAAGGGTGACTTAAAGGCGTAGGGATCATAAATTAGGCGATCGCATTTTTTCCCATCTACCCACTCCGTTACTTTTAATTTGTAGCTAAATAAACTGGGAGCCTCGGGGATCAGACATTCAAAAAAGTGAGGGTGATGTACGGCAGTCATTGGGTATTGCCGATGATTTTCGGGGTCTACAACTGTTACAGCCTCTGCCTCTGGTAAATAAGCACGAATTACCCAAACCAATTGTCCTTCTTGCTCAATTTGGTGAGAGCCAAGTATGGCAAAGGGGTCTTGATGCAGATTTTTGACGATCAGATCAATTTGCTCAGTTGAGATGGTTGCTATCATTGGTTAAGTATTTTTTATAAGTAGGGAGTTTTAAAATTAGGAAAATTATTAAGTAAATCTTAAGTATTGAGTTCTAGTTTAATCTGATTTGACTATGTTGCCACTTACGCATTCACAAACGAGCAAAAATCTGTGAACCCCAGGTATAGAGTCTTGATGATGCAGAAAACTTTATTCAGTCTCAATATGAGACCGTGGTAATATACAAAAATCTAAATATGGCAATCAAAGTTCTCTCCTTTAGATTCAGAAGAATAGGCGATAGGAGGATTAGTTATTTTACTCACCTCAATCTCTAACCCCAAAATTACCAAAAATTGAACTTATCTCCATATTAAAACCGCATGATTTAGGTTCTCTTTACCCTTTAAACTAACTAAGTAGCTTTCCGAATTTCGGTGCAGTAGGAGGCAACATTAGACATCCCAATGGTAATACCTGCACGCATACAGACATTAGGACGGGGAAACCACAGTTTTTCTTCAGAGTACAAGGTGCCATACTCAGTAATTAAACTTAAAACCCCATCTTCACCCATGACATACCTGCCAACTACGGGGGCTTTTTCGGCATAGCCCTGTTGACGCAGTAATTTCCCTGATTGGATATTTTCACCTTCAGCGATCGCCACGATAATTGTCGAACCTTGATGTTTATCCTCACCCTTATCCCATTCCATCGAACCATCCCAAGTTACCTTGGCACCACAGATAGCTTGAGTTGGATCAAAATTATATTCTTGACATAAAGCTGTAACATCAGGGGTATTAGCTTCTAAAAATTCGACTTTGATTTCTGATTTGCCACTTTCAGACTTTTTAATGATCAGGTGATGACTTGTTCGTTGCGAAGCCCATGTTCCTGCCCTATGCTGAAAAAAATCTGAAATAGTCATAATAAATTTTTAGATGATGCTTGTTCATATTACCAGTTCAGGACTTGATTTATAGCCAATTGATCAAGATGTCAAAGTGGGTTCACTGATCAATTAATCAATCAATAAAATTGATTGATTAATGACATAGGAGTAATGTCAAGTGTATTGGTTTAATCAATTTAGAATAATCACATTTATTTATTAAATCCCGAGCTTTAATTATGGGTTTTTCCTAAACTAAGATGAGCTTGTCTTAGAATATATGAAGATATGTAAAAAACTATAAAATCAACTTTTCATAAATGCACCCCTACCCTATGACCTCAACCACCGAACTTTTCGCACCGGTAAAAGATGATCTAAGCACTCTTACTGCCAACCTTAAAGAGTTAGTAGGGGCAAAGCATCCGATTTTATATGCCGCCGCCGAACATTTATTTGATGCTAAAGGTAAGGGCTTGCGTCCAGCGATCGTGTTGTTGATGTCACGGGCGACAATGACGGATTGTGATATTACCCAGCGACATCGGCGGTTGGCGGAAATAACAGAGATGATTCATACTGCTAGTCTTGTCCATGATGATGTCATTGATATGGCAGATTTGCGGCGGGGGAATCCAACGGTAAACAGTAGATTTGGCAATCGGGTAGCTGTTTTAGCGGGAGACTTTTTGTTTGCCCAGTCTTCTTGGTACCTGGCCAATTTAGATAGCCTAGAAGTGGTGAAATTGCTTTCTAAGGTAATTGCTGATTTTGCTGAAGGTGAAATTTTGCAAAGTTTAACTTGTTTTGATACGGATTTATGTCTGGAAGATTACATCCAGAAAAGTTTTTATAAAACCGCTTCCTTAATTGCGGGCAGTGCTAAGGCGGCTGGGGTATTAAGTGGAGTTGGCAGCCTGCAGGCAGAACAGTTGTACAACTTTGGTAGGTTTTTTGGGATTGCTTTTCAAATTGTTGATGATATTTTAGACTTTACTGGCTCTACGGAAGCTTTGGGAAAACCTGCTGGTTCTGATTTGCAACAGGGAAATTTGACTGCTCCAGTTTTATTTGCTTTAGAAGAAAAACCTCAACTCAAAATTTTAATTGAACGAGAGTTTGCGGAGGTTGGGGATTTGGCTCAGGCGATCGCCTTAGTTAATTCTAGTGATGGCATTCAACGGTCACGGGATTTAGCAAAGTCCTACGCTAAACAGGCAATAACTGCGATTGAGTGGCTCCCCACCTCCAAACATAAACAGGCTCTTTTAGAATTGGTTCCGTATATTCTTAATAGATTGCATTAGTCTCTATCTATAAAAATTCAAGCCTTTAATTCAATTTCTAATTTAATACAAAAATAATGCTGCTGGCGATCGCTATTCTGTTTATACTTTTTGCTGCTTGTGTGGCGATCGCTATATTTACCCAAAGACTAGAAAATTCCATTAAGTCGGCTCCAATTTTAGAGTTTGATCCCGAAGATTTACCCGTAATTTACCCTTCTGTATCTGTAATTATTCCTGCCTATAACGAAGAGATTAATATTAGGGATTGCGTTGAAGCAATATTAGCCAGTGATTATCCCCAACCATTACAAGTTGTAATCGCAAATGATCAATCTACGGATCAAACTCAGGCGATCGGTCAATCCCTATTTAAAAATAATCCTCAAGTTCAACTAATAAATGTACCCAATCGACCCACAAATATAACTTGGCGGGGTAAAAATTGGGCTTGCGAACAAGGAGCAAATCTGGCTACAGGTGAATATTTACTATTTATAGATGCTGATGTCAGGCTAGAACCCCAGGCGATCGCTGCTGCCATATCCGAAGCAATTAAAACTAAAAGTGATCTACTCAGTTGCGCCCCTCAAATTGTCTGTGGTTGCTTTGCCGAGTGGTTAGTACAGCCGTTAATTATGAGTGCGATCGCCATTGGTTTTGATTTTAATGCAGTCAATGATCCCAGTGATAAAACTGCGTTTGCGGCGGGAATGTTTATGCTATTCCGCCATGATACCTATACAAAAATTGGTGGACATACTGCTGTTGCCGATCAACCTGTGGAAGACGTGGAGTTGGCAAGGTTAGTGAAGGGGCGGGGACTAAATTTACGATTCATGCTGGCGATCACTCTGGTCAAGGTCAGAATGTACCAATCCTTTGCAACTTTGTGGGAAGGCTGGACAAAAAATTACTATATGGGTTCACAGTCCAATCTGGCGGGTACGCTTTTTTCAGCATTTGTATTCCTCCTGATTTTTCTGGTACCGTGGCTGGGCATGATCATTGGTGCCTATGAAATGGTTGCTGTTCCCCTTAAAACTGGATGGGAAATGGCAATTTTATTATTATCTTTAGTAGCGATCGCTCTCCAATTTAGCCTAAGAAAAACTAGCGCTGATCAATTTCAACAACCTTTGCGCTATTGGTGGCTGGGATGGCTTGGTGGCTCAATTGTGGCAGGTATTGCGATTACTTCTATTATTAAAACTGAAACTGGATGGGGCTGGACTTGGCGGGGGCGATCGCTAGCTCTACCTAGGAAATAACTAATCAGGAGCAGTATTTGAGTAGAAGTATCACCGACTTTAATCTCTTGGGTAAATTCCCCACTGTAATCATTGGAAACAATAATAACTACAATGCTAGAGGATCTATCTTTTTTTAAATTAATGCTTTAGATAAAGATACGTTAAATGAAGGAAGTATTTGACAAGCTTGATAAAGAGGCAATCTCTAAATTGCTAGATGCAATTTCACAAAGGATAGCTAAAGAGTCTTAAATATCAACTTTACCTGATTTCTCATATAACGATAGAGATTCACTTAACCCATTTCTAAGATATTCAATTGATTCAGATAAGCTGTGTTTTGAGAGAATGAGATCGCTTCTTTCCAACTTTACTTTCTTGATATAACATTCCGAGAATTTTGGGAGTGACGCATCCACCACTTTTCGATTTCGATCGCCCAGAAACCCACTGTACTAACCAACAAGCTGACCCCTAATTCTGATAATGTCAAAGAATAGGTTTGGAATACATGTTGCAACCAAGGAAGATAGATAGTCGCTATTTGTAGTCCAAAAGTAGCAGTAACAGCAATAAGCATCGGCTGATTGGAGCGCAGCCCAATTATCCAAATCGAATCCCATTCCGATCGCATTGCCAACGCAAGACTGGCTCTGGAAAATGTCAAAGTTGTAAACACCATAGTTTGCCAATGGGGATGAGAGTGCGACCAGAAATAATAGCCCAACCCTAGAAATGCTATTCCCATCAAAAGCCCTACCCAAAGGATATCGCGCCCAACACCGCGCTTAAAAATATTCTCCTCAGGGTGATAGGGAGGACGTTGCATGATATTACGTTCTGCTGGTTCAACACTCAGCGCCAGAGCCAGAATGCCATCGGCAAGGAGATTAATCCAGAGGATTTGCAGTGGTAACAGCGGTAGGGGAATGTGCCAGAATGGAGCTAGGAGAACAATCCAGATTCCACTGGCATTACCAGTCATACTATATTTCAAGAACTTGCGGATGTTATTGTAGATCACGCGACCTTCTTCGATGGCAGCAACTATTGTGGCGAAGTTGTCATCCAATAGCACCATATCAGCGGCTTCCTTAGACACATCCGTACCCGTTATACCCATGGCAATGCCAATATCAGCTTTGCGTAGAGCCGGAGCATCATTAACGCCATCGCCTGTCATGGCAACTATTTGTCCCTGTTTTTGCAGAGCTTCGACAATAACCAGCTTTTGCTGGGGCGCAACGCGAGCATAAACCGACACCCAATCCAGTCGATCCTGGAGTTCTTCGGGCGATAGCTGGCTCAATTCTTGACCAGTTAAAACGCGATCGTTATCCGCAATACCCAATTCCTGGGCGATCCGTGATGCCATCAGAGGATGATCGCCTGTAATCATAATTGGACGAATTCCTGCTTGTTTGCAGATTTCAACCGCTTGTTTGACCTAGGGTCGGGCAGGGTCGAGCATCCCCAACATCCCAATAAAAATTAAATCCTGTTCTACGGGAGGATTAACCGATCTCTCTAGGGGGAGAAAGGCAATTCCTAATACCCTCATGCCTGCGGCGGCTAGCTGGTTATTAGCGGTTTCGATGCGCTCCCGCCAGTCTGGGCTAAGCGGTTCAGCCCGATTCTGATACCAAACCTGACTACAAACCTCTAACAAACTACCTACCGCTCCTTTTGTGAACGAAACATAATCGGGGGCAGGCTGATGCAGATGACGTGAGAGCTGGTCGAAACTATGGGTTTTATGGACGGTAGTCATACGTTTGCGATCGGAATCAAACGGTAATTCCAAAATGCGCGGCAGTTGGCATTCTAATTCTGACTTCTGTAAACCTAAACTATAGGCGATCGCCAATAAGGCGACTTCTGTGGGATCGCCTAAAACTAAAGCCTGTTCGTGATTGGGTTCTGCTTCTGAAAAAAGGGCATTATTGCAAAGTGTAGCTCCCATTAAGGCTAGTCCTAAAACCGAGAAATTATCGTATCCATTGGGCTTGGTAGTCAAATCGATGCGATGTCCAACTAAGTCCACCACCGTTACCTGCATACGGTTTTCGGTCAGCGTTCCTGTTTTATCGGAACAGATCGTGGTCACGGAACCTAGAGTTTCTACGGCAGGCAACTTACGAATCAAAGCTTGGTGTTTGAGCATACGATAGGAGCCGATCCCTAGTGCGATCGTAACCACGGCAGGTAGTCCTTCAGGGATTGCTGCCACCGCCATACTCACGGTAGTCAGGATCATGAGTTGGAGATTTTCGCCTCGCGATAGCCCGATCACAAAAATTACTCCCACTAAAAGCAGGATGGCAATGGCTAACTTCCGCCCAAAATCATCAAGGCGACGTTGCAAAGGTGTCTGCAGTTGTTCGACTGTCTGTACAGATTGGGCTATCTTTCCCAGTTCCGTCTCCATACCCGTTTCGGTGACTACTGCTAACCCCCGTCCATAGGTGACAAGAGTACCCATATAAGCCATGTTGCGGCGATCGCCCAAGGACAGATTTTCGGTAGCGATCGCTGCTACCGTTTTCTCTACGGGTAAGGACTCACCTGTAAAAGTAGCTTCTTGAATCTGGAGGTTAATGCTTTCAATGAGACGACTGTCGGCTGGTACTAAGCCACCTGCCTCCAGCATAATCACATCACCTGTTACTAAATAGGGGCTGAGAATAACCCGCCATTGGTTGTCCCGACAAACTCGCACCTTGGGGATTGCCAGTTTCTCTAGGGCAGCAAAAGCTTGGCTAGCACGATATTCTTGATTGAATCCCAAAAAGGCATTAAACAAAACGATCGCTAAAATCGCGATCATATCTTTGTAGTCACCCAAATAAGCCGAAACCACTGCTGCTGCAATCAGTAATAAAACTGGTGTGGCAGTAAATTGTTCCCATAGCATGCGCCCAGAAGATTTAGATGCTTGCTCAATTAATTCGTTTTTGCCGTGCTGCGACAAACGCCGATCAGCTTCCGTTGTTGTCAAGCCATTGAGATCAGTCTTCAGGTTGCGTAAAACTGATGTAACATCTTGGCGATACCAGTCACTCATACCTAGTAATGGTTCCATAGAGCAACCCTAGTAAAAATACAACCCACAGCGAAAAGAGTTTTTCTTGGTACTTACCACTTAGCCATTGGACTTCATTTGAGAGATTAAACTATTACCATAAACATAGGAAGCTTGAATATCTGAACCGTTATACTCTTCCAATACTTGAGCATACGGACGATTAGCATCAATTAAATAGCGAGTTTTCACACCATCCACAGTCTGCCCCACTCGAATCTCATTGGCATCATAGCGATAGGTTATCTGCTTCGTTCCAGTTGGAGTCACAATATTTGTGGCGTTTAACCTATTCTCATAATCCCAATTATAAGTTATCTGGTCATTAGCATTCTTCAACTGGGAAAGCGTATTACCATTTTTATCATGGCCATAACTCGTGATGTTGCTACCATTTGTCTCAGTAGTTAACCTATCCCCTGCATCGTAAGAATAGGCAGTTAATCCAGTCAGTGAATCAGTTTTAGTCAAGTGATTACCTACTGAGTCAAAACTATAATCTGTGGTGCGGTTTCCAGATAGAGGATCGATGATTGATTCTTGAGTTAACCTGTAGAGCGGATCGTCGGTATATACTTCCCTTCTACCACCCAATTCCTCTACAGTTTTAATATTACCAACTTGATCAAACAGTGGGCATGGCTTGCTATTGATGTTGAGACTTGTGGGCTGTTATATTAGCGATCGCTCTGCCCAGTTAGCCCCAAAATTAAACAATCTGAAAATGCTAGGATTTGGCTAGAAAGCACCATAAAATTATTCAGCACTATATTAAACATTAGATGGCGGAAATTATTGACGGTAAGGCATTAGCAAAACAGATGCAAGCCGAAATGACAGAAACAGTTAAAGCTTTACAAGCTCAGGTGGGGCGATCGCCCGGATTAGCGGTATTAATGGTAGGTGATAATCCCGCTAGTGCTGCCTATGTGCGTAATAAAGAATTAGCTTGTACCAGAGTGGGAATTCGTTCCTTTGGCAAACATTTTCCTGCGACTGCGACCCAAGCTGAATTAGAACAAGTAATTAAGGACTTAAACGCTGATTCTAATGTCGATGGAATTTTGGTGCAGTTACCTTTACCCGATCATTTAGATGCGATCGCCTTAATTAATCAAATTGCCCCCCATAAAGATGCCGATGGCTTACATCCCTATAACTTGGGTAAACTTCTACGGGGCGAGGAGGGCTTACAAAGCTGCACACCTGCGGGAGTAATGCAACTTCTCAAACATGCCGATATTCCTATTGCAGGCAAAACGGCTGTGGTAATTGGACGTAGTATTTTAGTTGGCAAACCCATTGCTATGATGCTTTTAGAGGCAAATGCTACGGTAATTATGGCGCATTCTCGCACCCCTGACCTTAAGGCGATCACCCTGAATGCTGATATTCTAGTAGTAGCTGTGGGCAGACCACAATTAATCACCGCCGACATGGTAAAGCCGAGAGCAGTAGTTATAGATGTGGGTATCAATCGCATTACCGATTATGAAGGACAATCTTCCTTAGTAGGTGATGTGAATTTTGATAGTGTTAAAGCGATCGCCTCACATATTACTCCTGTTCCTGGTGGAGTTGGTCCTATGACTGTGACCATGTTGTTGCACAATACTATTTGGAGCTACTGTCAGCAATATGGTACAAAATATAATTAATCCTTCTTTAAAAAATCCTCAAATCTTTAACCTCGAAAGCTTTGACCTATGTAGGTATTTAGCAACTGCCAAAGCTAGGGTGGAAAAGGCACTGGAAGCCTCTATCAAAGTTAAATATCCCGAAACAATCTATGAGTCCATGCGTTACTCGTTGATGGCATCGGGAAAACGACTTAGACCAATTTTATGTTTGGCTACCTGTGAGTTATTTGGTGGCGATGATTCGATGTCTATGCCCACCGCCTGTGCTATGGAAATGGTGCATACAATGTCATTAATCCATGATGATTTACCTGCTATGGACAATGACGACTATCGGCGGGGAAAGTTGACTAATCATAAGGTCTATGGTGAAGATATTGCGGTTCTAGCAGGTGATGCTCTTCTTGCCTATGCCTTTGAGTTTATTGCCGATAATACCCAAAATGTACCTAGTGATCGCATCCTGCGGGTGGTTAGTCGTTTGGGTCGGGCAGTAGCCGCCGAAGGTTTAGTGGGTGGACAAGTGGTTGATCTAGAATCCGAGGGTAAACCTGATACGACTTTAGAAACTTTAAACTTTATCCATAGACATAAGACCGCCGCATTACTAGAAGCCTCGGTGGTGTCGGGAGGGATTTTAGCTGGGGCAGATACCGAAGATATTAAACGCTTGACGATCTATGCTCAAAATATTGGTTTAGCATTTCAAATCATCGATGATATTCTTGACATAACTAGCACATCTGAAGAACTAGGTAAAACCGCAGGTAAGGACATTATTGCCCAAAAAGTTACTTACCCTAGCTTACTAGGCATACCTGAATCACAAATTCAAGCCCAAAATTTGATAGATTTAGCGAAGTCACAAGTACAATGCTATGGTAGCCCTGCGATCCCTTTAATGCGAATTGCCGACTACATAATTGCCCGTACCTACTAAGAGATCACTCAAAACTATGCATCCTTTGGCAGAAGTCTTAGACAATCGGGTTCTTTTAATAGCGATCGCCGCCAGTTTTGGAGCGCAGTGCCTAAAACTATTATTGTTATATATCCAATCGGGACAAATAAAACTCCATGTGCTATTTGAAACCGGAGGTATGCCTAGCTCTCATTCAGCAGTAGTAACAGCCCTAGCTACGGGCATTGGTAAAACCCAAGGATGGAATTCGGGACTGTTTGCAATCGCCTCGGTGTTTGCAGTCATAGTTATGTATGATGCCTCTGGAGTTAGGCGGGCGGCTGGAACCCATGCCAAGGTGCTTAATCAAATTATTGGCGAAGTGTTTGAAGAAGATCACCATTTAATTGAAGACCCCCTCAAGGAATTACTAGGTCACACGCCAATACAGGTTTTAGTTGGTGCCATTTTGGGCATTAGCATCATGTGGGTACTGTTGTAGGTTCTAATTTATCTGGGAAGCCTAGTTGGTTTGGTGTAGCTTTTCGCTATCGCGGATCGGTAATTCCCGAAATTCTGCCTCGAGTCATAGGTTGCGGTATTTTTGGGCTATTTATTTATGTGCTGCACTACTTAAAGGTGCGGGTATCTTTTCCTGTTTTGGGCACTTTAATACCGAACTTAGTTCTGGGTTTACTGCTCGTATTCCGCACTAATACAGCCTATGAACGCTACTGGGAAGGACGTAAGGCATGGGGTAGCATAATTAATCATATTCGTAATTTGGCTCGTCAGATTTTAGTGACAATTCAAAGCCATGATACCGAGACTGAAAAAATTGCCGCTTTGCATCTTTTAGCTGCCTTTGCGATCGCCTGTAAATTACATCTCCGTGGTGAACCAATTAACCCTGAGCTAGAGCCATTAATGAGTCCATATCAGTACCAAAAACTGCAATCCATGAATCACCCACCCCTAGAGATCATGTTTTGGTTGAGCGAATACCTACAAACATCCTATAAGCGAGGGCAAATCCAGATTTATCAACTTAACTCTCTCCATAGTCTAGTTAACAATTTGGTGGATGCGCTTGGTTCCTGTGAACGCATTAAAAACACTCCCATTCCCCTTGCCTATGCCATTCACTTGAAGCAGTTACTATTAATTTATTGCCTGTCTTTACCTTTCCAAATGGTAGATCAAATAGAATGGCTAACCCCAATCGTCGTAGCTTTAATTAGCTTTACCCTATTAGGAATTGAGGAAATCGGGATTCAAATTGAAGACCCCTTTGGGCGAGATAGCCATGACCTCCCTTTAGATGCAATTTGCAAGAATATTTTGCGTAATCTTAGAGATTTGATAGATGTTTATGTTACAGCAGTTTGAATTAGCTCAATCTTGTAACCGTCAGGGTCTTCCACAAAGGCAATTACGGTACTGCCATGCTTCATTGCGCCTGGTTCGCGAGTGACTTTACCGCCAAGGGTTTTAATTTTCTCGCACGTACCATAAATATCATCTACGCCCAGGGCAACATGCCCAAAGCCATTACCTAAATCATATTTATCTGTATCCCAGTTGTGAGTTAGCTCAATTACCGCCTCCTTACTTTCGTCGCCATAACCGACAAATGCCAAGGTAAACTTACCTCCCGGATAATCTTTTTGCCGAATTAGGTGCATACCTAGCACATCACAATAAAATTTTATAGACTGATCAAGATTACCAACACGAATCATGGTGTGTAAGATTTTCATAGGCTAATAATTCTTTTTGTCGTTGTAAGTGATTGTAGATCGATAATGCCTCCATACCGAGATATACCTCTGGTTTTTAAGCTGGCGATTCCCAGTGCTACCCGATTACCGTCGATACGATGAAATTTGGAATGGGCATTGATAAATATATTACTGCTTTTAACTTGACTAACAAAGCTTTGATTCTCGATCACTGAATCAGACATAATCACATCAGCATGACCACTACTATACTGATTAATCCAAGCGATCGCCTCTTCAGGAGCATCAACAATCTTGATCGCCAAAATATTATCCAAGTAAGACTGTCCCCATTGAATTTCGGTGTCAACACTATCACCTAAAATTTCTGGATAATTACGGCTAAAACCAACAAAGCGATCGCAACCCTTCAGTTTCAGTCCATAGGATTGTAATTTATGCACCCACCCTACCCAGTGCTGAGCCGCATCACCTACTAGCCACGCACTATGAACCACTACTTTTTCAATTGCATTAACGGCATCGGGATCACCTTGACGACTAGCTTTAATAATTTCTACAGCTTTGTCTGCATCAGCCGTAGGTGAGAGATACATATAGCAGTTGCCCATCGCCGCAGGTATGATCGATAAAGTTGACTGCTTGCCAATTTGCTGGACAAAACTAGGACGACCGTAGGGAATCACCAAACGTATATACTTCTCTTGGGTTACCAAATCCTTAATCCCACTGCCCGCAGGAGCGATCGCTACTGTAAAGTCTGATAACTGTAGCCCACTATTTTTAATTACTACCTTAATAATCTCTGTAATCGCCGTTTGGGAAAGGCTGATCTCACTACCACCCCTTAAAATTAAGCTGTTAGCAGACTTTAGACACAACCCCGCCATCAATACGACCAAGTGGGGCAAAGCTTCATATACAAATGCCACCGATCCTAGAGGTACAGATCGATAGTGATGATCAAAAATAATCGGACTACGAGATAAAGGATCGGGCAAATCCACTAAATGCTTTAAATAATCTATGGAGCGATGTAAGCGATCTGGAGTTAGCCGCATCCACTCTAAAAGTAGATCGGGAATTGCCATTTCTCGACTAGCCTCCAAATCATAGGTATTTGCCTCCAGAATTAAGTTACGTTCCTGTTTAATCGCATCGGCAATTTTGAAAAGTAAATGATTGCGTGTATCTACATCTAAAGAGGCAAGGCGCAGACCTGCTGTATAGGATTGATAGGCAAAGTTAGTTAAATCGTCGGGCAACTTATTCATGGAGTATTCTACAAATTATGGGGCCGAAGCCGCCAACAGATCCACAGTAATATGATTACAAAAATTAAACCCAAAAGGAACTCTGGAGTTTTAGCAAGTAAGCACAATATAACTACGGTGCCTACTAGTACTATAAACTTAGCAAGAGTAACCTCAGTAAAATATCGACTTTGTTTAACGATCTTACTTCTCGGTTGCCATGTTTCTCCCCACCAATACCAAGTTCTTTCACTAGAGCCAACTTGCGTCAAAGCATAATCATCTTCTTGGGTAACAAAGATAAGATGACAGCGATCGCACCCCAAAGCTTCCGTTAAGGTAATCAGATGTAAACTCCCATGACAGAGGGGACATGGATAGGATTGATACACATCTATTTTTTGGGAATTAGGTTTTGGGAAATTGGCTGGCATTGGATAATTATCACAAATTGATTAGTTAAACTCCTAAATAAATAGTAAGGTTTTCTCCCAATAGAGAACTTAATCGTTTACCTGTGATCGCCACAAATCCCCCAGCTTATTATGCAAATGAGCTAAGGGATTTAAGAATATAATTTCTGAGATTTATCTAAATATATTTAGCGCAAAATCTAATGCAGACTCAAAGTGCGGGGACTTTCACCAATGTGAATTGTATCCACAAAGCGCACGGTTTTAGATTGGCTAGAAATAATCAAAGACTCAGTGCGGGCGCCACCACCAAAATAACGGACACCTTCCATTAAAGTTCCAGTGGTAATGCCACAGGCAGCAAATAGTACGTCTTTCCCAGATGCCAATTCGTTAGCATTATAAATTTTATCGGGATCTTCAATGCCCATAGATTTCAAGCGGGCAATATTACTTTCTTTGCTTTCACCAATTAAGCCTGTTTGAGCGATCGCAGGATCATAAATTAACTGTCCTTGGAAATGTCCACCCAAACAACGCAAAGCCGCAGCTGAAATTACACCTTCAGGGGCAGCACCAATACCCATCAGCGCATGAATATTTGTACCTTGGAAAGCACAGGAAATTGCCGCAGAAACATCACCATCACTGATTAATCTAACTCTGGCGCCAGCTTGACGAATTTCCGCAATTAGGTCTTTGTGACGAGGGCGATCCATAACCACAACTACCAACTCTTCTACAGCCCGATCTAAACAATCGGATAAAATTTTCAGGTTTTCTGTTGCTGACTTACGAATATCAACATGACCCGCCGCCGCCGCAGGAGCCGCTAGTTTGTTCATATAAAAGTCGGGAGCTGCAAATAATCCACCTTTTTCCGAAATTGCCAGTACCGCCATAGAACCATTTTGTCCGTATGCCACAAGGTTTGTACCTTCGCAGGGATCAACAGCAATATCAATTTCTTGAAGTTCATCAATAGTACAGAAATCAGCAGCATTAGGCTGAGTACAAATCCCTACTTCTTCGCCAATGTATAGCATCGGGGCATCATCACGCTCACCTTCACCAATTACAATTCTGCCCCGCATATGAATTTTGTTCATACGTTCCCGCATTGCCTCTACTGCTACTTCGTCTGCGGTATTTTTGTCACCTTTACCCATCCAACGGGCGGAGGCGATCGCTGCTTGTTCTACAACCTCAATAATTTCTAGGCTGATTGTGTTATCCATGATCTTAAATAATTTTGACAGGTGAATTATCTAAGTTTACAAGTCTTGAGGTCACGGGTTCAAATGTCTAGAAATGTTAAGTTTTTACAATTTAAGTCTGAATATGTGATGTCCGAGTAATTTGTATATAGATATACGGCATTCAAGAACTTAGATTTTACTGATTGGGAAATAACATATCAGGTTCATAATTAAAAGTAAGTCAGATGGCGATGCAATAACGGAATTAAGTAGGAGGTAAATACATGACTCAAACAATTACATTAAAAAAATCACTGTATGAATCCGACCTTAATCTGTAGTTAGAAACAGTGATCGCCCAATTAAAAGCCAGAGACTTAGAGAATTTAGATATTGAAAACTTAATCGAGGAGTTAGAAGGCTTGGCAGGCAGAGATCGACGGGAACTAAAAAATAGATTGACTACACTGCTCGAACATCTCTTAGAGCGGTGCCATGTAAAAAGTGAGTATGCCTATGCAGGATGGCAAGGAACGATCGCCCGAACCAGAGTTGAAATTGAAAATATCCTCGAACAATCACCAAGCCTAAAAAACTACATTAATAGTCCAGAGTTGTTTGATGATGCTTTAAAAAATGCCTTACGCATAGTCAGAGCCGAATCAGGTTATAAGTCTGTTGATTTTCCTGATACATGGCAGTTTAGAAAAGATATTGACTCAATTTTAAATATAAATTTTTGGGAATTAAATCAATGAATTAGATACAGCTTGCCTCACAGTATAAATAAACAGAAACCAAAACAGGAAAACTCTTAAGTATGAAGCTCTTACTAACTGGGGATGTTGGTGGCACTAAAACCCTGCTAAGTCTAATTAAATCAGTCCCAAATCATCAGTCCGAAACTCTCCATAGCGATCGCTTCAACAGTCAAAACTACAGTTCACTCAAAGATATTATTCAGCAATTCTTCCAAGAAGCAGCCGTTAAGCTGGGATATACTCCCGAAGTTGATACAGCTTGTTTTGGCATAGCAGGTCCAGTTGCTAACAATACTTCTTACCTCACTAATCTCGGTTGGCAACTAAATGGTAATCAACTGCAAACGGAATTAGGAATTGAGCAAGTTGAGTTAATTAATGACTTTGCGGCGGTTGGCTATGGGGTTTTAGGCTTAGACAGCGCAGATTTATATACTTTACAGGTGGGTGAACGTCAACCTCAGGCTCCCATTGCTGTAATTGGGGCAGGTACAGGCTTAGGGCAGGGTTTCTTGACATGGAATTATGATCACTACCAAGTCTATGCTTCTGAGGGTGGTCATACGGATTTTGCACCACGATCGCCAAGGGAAATGGCACTATTAAATTTTTTATTAACTCGCCATGAACGGGTATCCACAGAACGAGTAGTTTCAGGCAAGGGCATTGTTTCGATTTATCAGTTTTTAAAACACAATTCTCCAGAGCCTACGGAGCTGTATCAACTATTGCAGGCTTGGGAAGGCGGAGATCACACTATTGATATGGGAGCAGCGATCGCTAAGGCGACTTTGAATAAAACTGATGAAGCAGCAATGGAAACCATTCAAATTTTTCTTGATGCCTATGCTGCGGAAATTGGAAACCTTGCCCTTAAGCTTCTGCCCTACGGTGGTCTATACATTGCAGGAGGGATCACGCCCAAGCTTTTATCTTTAATTTCTTCCTGTGAAGGGTCAGGGGAAAATAACAGATTTCTGCACATTCTTAAGCATAAAGGACGAGTCAGCCCCATGCTTGACACCATTCCTATCCATATTGTCCTTAATCAAAACGTCGGACTAATTGGCACTATTCTGCACGGCTCTTACCTGCAACAAGCTAGAAATAAAGGCAAATAGATGTTACCGAAAATGTCTATTTCTTACCTGTGAAGGGGGTAATTTCCAAAAACAATCTAGCGATCGTCCCCCTGTGACATATTCAGCCATGATAGTATTAAAATTAAATCAATTAATGGTGCGGAAGTTATGGGACTATTAGATCGTATCGGTATGGTGGCTAAGTCAAACCTGAATGCTCTAGTCACAGCAGCAGAAGATCCCGAAAAGATTTTAGAACAAACAATTATTGACATGCAGGAAGACCTCGTGCAGTTGCGTCAGGCAGTAGCACAGTCTATGGCAGCCCTAAAAAGACAGGAACAACAATACACCCAAGCACAAACCCAAGCCACAGAATGGGAAAGACGGGCAATGTTAGCTTTGCAAAAAGGTGATGAAGGCTTAGCTAGAGAAGCTTTAACTCGTAAAAAAAGTCATGCTGACACCGCCGCCACCCTGAAAACTGGACTAGATCAGCAATCGGCTCAGGTTGAACTCCTCAAGCGTAATTTGATCTCAATTGAAAGCAAAATTTCTGAAGCTAAAACTAAGAAAGAAATGCTTAAGGCAAGAATTCAATCGGCAAAAGCTCAAGAAAATATTAACAATATGCTGGGTAAGGTTAGTACTACCTCGGCTGCGGCTGTGTTTGAGCGCATGGAAGAAAGGGTGCTATTAGCTGAAGCAAAAGCTAATGCTAGTTCTGAGCTGGGCATGGATAATCTTGAATCTCAGTTTGCTAAGCTAGAACTAGAATCTGGCGGTGGTGCAGTTGATCTTGAATTAGAAGCACTAAAGGCACAAATGGGCTTGGCTCCTGCTAAATCCAGTGGAGCATTGCCTCCTGCGGACGCTAATAAGCCATCGGTGGGGACTCTAATTGATTCTGAGTTAGATGCTCTACGGCAGCAATTAGGCAAATAATCTATATAATTCCGTAGTGATTCTAATTGCCTACACCAAGGCATAACAATTTGTGACAACCTATATTTAGCAATTATTTAGTAATTAAATCTTTTGCAAGTAAAATAGTTAATAGATAAACACTTGGTAAAAATATGGCATTAGATTTAACTAGCGAAAACGTAGAAACTGTCTTGGATGAGCTTCGCCCCTACCTTTTATCCGATGGTGGTAATGTTGAACTTGTAGAAATTGAAGGACCTGTAGTTAAACTCAGGCTTCAAGGTGCCTGTGGTAGCTGTCCTAGTTCAGCAATGACCTTAAGAATGGGAATTGAACGTAAACTCAGAGAATCTATCCCTGATATTGGTGAAGTGGAGCAGGTTTATTAAGGTTATCAAAGTAATTACGTTAATTATTGCTTCAGAGCTAGTTCTAAATTAGATTGTGCGCTTGCTAATGCTTCGGCGGGCGTACTTTTTTGTAATAACGTAGCTTCGATCGCTCTACCTATACTTTCGGAAATCCGAGGATAGTCAGCGACTAGGGGGCGAGTATGACCTGATGACATCTGTTTAATAAAAATATCAATTTCGGGTTGATCATTTATATACTTGGCATAGGCATCATTTTTTTGTGCCCTTAAATTAATTGGTAAATAGCCTGTTTCTGTTGCAAAGGTTGTTTGAAATTCCTCACTGGCCACATATTCCGCAAATTTCCAAGCCGCTTGTTCCCGTTCAGGATTACTTTTAAATAAAAATAAATTTTCTCCACCAATGGCTGTAGCACTATTGCGATCGCGTGGAATCGGCATTACTCCAAAATCTATCCCTTTCTGCCCCATATAACGTAACGCCCAAGACCCACTGATCTGCATTGCCACTTTGCCCGCCACAAAATTGTCCTCTTCATAACCTCGTTCTGGTTGAGACAGAAGTGCAGCCTGAGATTGAATTAAGTCTAGCCATAGTTGTAGCGCTGCTACTGCTTGGGGACTATTAAGTTGCGGTTTCTGGTCAGCTAACATATCCCCATCGGCACTCCATAGAAATGGTAACCATACAAATACGGTGAACTCACCCTTGCCCAGAGGTAAAAAGATACCGTGTTGATCAATTACCCCATCACCATTGGTATCACGGGTAAGCTTTTGGGCTACAACCTCAAACTCATCCCAGGTTTGCGGTAAATTTTTAACTCCCGCCGCCGTAAATAAGCTGGGACGATAAAAAATAGCGACATTATTGGCACTAAAGGGCATTGACCAAATATGTCCATTAAGCTGCATGGTTGATAGCATAGCTGGATCAAGCTGATCTTTAATCGGGGAAACCGCCAGTAAATCATCTAAGCTCCGAATGGCATCTAGTTCCACCAATCTGCCCGTAAGAGTCGGGTTATACCAGAGTAAATCTGGCACGGCTTTGCCTACAACTGCTGCCAAAATCTTGGGAATTTGTTGATCGGCTTGCCCCACATACAAAGATTCCACAAATATTTGATTCTGACTTTGATTAAACTTATCAACTAATTTTTGTAAAACCTGTCGATTGGTAGGAGGATTTACCCCCTGCCATAGGGTAAGGTGAATTTTATTATTACTCGGCTGAAAGCTGCACCCTGAAATCCATATACATAAACACAGCAGTACAGCTATCAAAAATTTCATAGTTATTGTCTGGTTATTTCACAGTTGGCTTATGGTTTGAGAATAAAATTCCAGCGATCGCCTTGCCAATTTACAGCGTTAGACTCGCCCACAACAATGGGACCCCAATAATTACGGGAACCATCTGTGGCAAAGGCAAACAAAATATCCCCTTTTTTGATTTTTACCCGATCCTGCGGCAGAGACAATTCTAAGCCTTTACTGCCCCCCTCACCCGGCACAAAATCCCAATTCAAAGGCTCAGCATCGGGCTGGCTTAATCTACTTAGTAATACAACCCGAACAGGATGCTCAGTTAAATTTCCAACTCGTAAAGCCCCCTGCCCAATCGCTGGTGATACATTAGGCACTATCTCTGGGGTGGATGGGGGTTCGGTGATTACGATTGGGGTGGTTTGAGGTAGGTAACGTTCAGTTGGAGAACTAAATTTTTGCCATACTCCTATTGCCAATACAGACAAGGCTAATCCCAACACAATTGGGTAAGCTTGCTTGGAGTTAATGAATTGCATTTTGGGAACTAATGGGTATGAATGGGGATTAAATTGGGAATCTAGATATATTCTATGGGGGGATTTTAGCAAATGGTTTGGATATTGGCTGAACTATTTTTTGCTAACTTTTCTGGCTACTTTTTTTTGACTTTTGGGGAAGTTTTAGGAAGGGTTTTTCTTTTTACCTTGGGCATCATAATAGTCTGGTTTAACCACCTGAGGGGCGCGGGCAATTACCAAAGAATTAGCTTCAACATCCTTGGTAACCACAGAGCCAGCCCCAATATTGACGTTATCACCAATTTGAATCGGTGCCACTAACACGGAATTTGAACCAATTTTTGTGCGATCGCCAATTACCGTTTGATGTTTGGCAAAGCCGTCATAATTTGCCGTAATTGTCCCTGCCCCCACATTCACTTGACTGCCAAGGGTAACATCTCCTAAATAACTCAAATGGGCAGCATTAGTTTTTGATCCCACCTTGGCTTGTTTTAATTCTACAAAGTTGCCAATGCGACAGCGATCACCCACCACAGAGGCTCCACGAATTCTACTAAAAGGTCCGATTTTAGAATCTGCGCCAATTTCACTATCTTCAATTACCGAATAGGAAACTTGGCAATTATGACCAATGGTGCTGTTAGTGATAAAACTATTGGGTCCAATGGTGGCACCCGCTAAAATTTTGGTCTTACCTCTTAGATGGGTCTGGGGTTCAATAATCACATCCACATCCAGTTCCACTGTGTCATCAATGGTAATCGTCTCAGGCAAAATCATGGTTACACCTGCGCGCATCCACCGTTCTTTGGTACGAGATTGGATAACCTGATGGGCATGGGCTAATTGCAGGCGATCGTTAATGCCAAAGCTTTCCTCAAAATCAACTGCATCTAATGCTATTACTGTCTCTAAGTAATCAAATACTTCTGTGAGGTAATATTCCTTTTGGGCATTGTTACTTGTGAGTTTGGGCAAGGCGATCGCTAATTCTTGCCAATTAAAACAATAGACTCCAGAGCTTACCCTTTGATTCAATCGTTGGGGTTCGGTGCAGTCTTTATGCTCAATAATTCTTTCAATTACAAAATCTTGATTACAAAATACCCGCCCATAGCCTGTGGGATCGGGTAACTGAGCCGTTAACACCGTAGCACTTGCCTGCCGTTGCTGATGCACAGATACCAAGTTTTGGATAGTTTCTGGTCGTAATAGGGGAGTATCTCCAGTTAAAACTACTAAATCTCCCGTAAAATCCTTTAGAGGTTCTAATAATTGCTGAATTGCATGACCTGTTCCCAGTTGGGGACTCTGAGTGACAAATTCTAGGCTAGGTATATGAGCAAGGGCAGATTCTACAATTTCCTTTTTATGCCCCACTATAACTAATTGTCGATTTGGGGCAATGGTAGCGGCGGATTCTAATACTCTCTCCACTAGCGATCGCCCACATAACTGCTGTAAAACTTTAGGTAGATCGGTTTTCATTCTAGTGCCTTTACCTGCTGCCAAAATTGCCACTGCTAACATGCGATGTCTCCCATTTTTGAATATCCTCTCAGAAATTTGTTGATATTTGTGATCTTATAAATTTATTAGCTGAATTTATTAGCGAATTTATTTAAGTAATTCAGTCCAAAGAACTCCCGCCAATGACTCTAAACATGAATCAAAAATCTAATGCTTGATAATTATGCTAGGATTCTTGGAGATCAAAGCATGTGCGAGGAATATGAATCCCTATCATAGTCAGCAACACCCCATTCGCGTAGGTGTTATTGGAGTTGGCAACATGGGGCAGCATCACGCCCGAGTTCTCAACTTAATTAAAGATGTTGAACTAGTTGGAGTTTCTGATGTTAATGCTGACCGTGGTCAAGATACAGCTAATAAACATCGAGTTAAGTTTTTTGCTGACTATCGGGAAATGCTGCCCTTAGTTGAAGCAGTATGTATCGCTGTCCCTACCCGCCTGCACTACGAAGTCGGTATTACTTGTTTAAAAGCTGGCGTTAATGTTTTAATTGAAAAGCCGATCGCTGCCACAATTGCCGAAGCTGAATCTCTGGTCAGAACTGCCACAGAATGTAATCGCATTTTGCAAGTTGGTCACATTGAAAGGTTTAATCCCGCCTTCCAAGAATTAAGTAAGGTTTTAAAGCACGAAACTCTGTTGGCGATCGAGGCACACCGCATGAGTCCCTATTCCCAAAGAGCTAATGATGTCTCTGTGGTGTTTGACTTAATGATCCATGACATAGATTTACTTTTAGAACTAGTTTCTAGTCCCATTATTCGGGTTAATGCCAATGGTAACCAAGTCTCAAATTCTGGCTACCTCGATTACGTTACTTCGACAATAGAGTTTGAAAATGGCGTAATTGCTACTTTAACTGCTAGTAAAGTTACCCATCGTAAACAACGTCGTATAGTTGCCCATTGTAAGAACTCACTCACAGAGTCCGACTTTCTTAACAACGAAATTTTGATCCATCGTCAGACTACTGCAGACTATAAAACCGAGTATGGACAGATTTTATATCGGCAGGATGGTCTAATTGAGAAGGTTTACACCAGCAATATTGAACCATTAAATGCCGAACTAGAACATTTCGTTGGCTGTGTGCGTGGTGGTCAACAACCATCGGTGGGTGGTGAACAAGCTTTAAAAACCCTGCGCCTTGCCAGTCTGATCGAACAAACTGCCTTGGATGATCGAGTGTGGCAAAGTTGTGACGTGAATTTACGCGAAGTAGTAACAGCTTCTAGTTGGAAAAACTAGCGGTTTATAAGATAAATAAAAACCAACCTCTGGTTTGAGAAGTTGGCATTTACGCATTAGCAGTTAATAAACATCTGGGTTGATGCAGTCCTTAGTATTTTTGGTAGTGAAAGAACTACAGTGACTGAAATATGACAATACTGAGAATGCTAGAAACAACGGTGGCAATTAATAAATTTGTCCAGAATTGTCCTGCGCCAAAATCTGAGCCAAGGGCTGTATCTTCACGGCTAGCTGTGAAAAATAATGACCAAGCTTGGGTAGCACTGATGGTGGCAAAATTATTAAATTCGGGCAGAAACGCAGTTGGAGTAAAAAGATTAGAGCCAGAGTAATTGAAGGTGGTTTTCATAGGATTTAGATTTTGTAAACTTATGTAAATAATCTTAACATAGCTTTACAATCTTGCAATAATTTAAGTTGTTCGGTTGTCCCCCATACAATTTTTTTAGATTTTTTAAGCAGCCACGATTTCCCCTAAGACCACAGCTAGACGAATTAGATACGAGGCAGGATCAAGGGTTGCCCAACCTTGGGATGAGGGTACCATAACTTCAAAATGCAAATGTGGTCCCGTAGAACGACCTGTGGAACCAACTCTACCAATTTCCTGTCCTCTCACCACCCTTTGACCTGGAGTCACATAAATTTGGGAAAGATGGGCGTACCTGGTACCGAAGGAATTATGAATTATTTCAATAAAGTTGCCATAGCCGCCTTCCCAGCCAGCAAATTCAACTATGCCATTTTTTGCAGCTAGGACTGGAGTACCCATGGAAGCCCCAAGATCAATGCCACTATGGAATGACCATTGCCCCGTCACAGGATTATTACGCCATCCATAGCCAGAAGTTACGGGTACGGGATAGGGTAGTGGATAGCCACCTGTTTGGAGAATTACGGTTTCTTTGATATTGGGGGGAATGATTTTAGCAATTATGGGATCAGGCTTCCACATTGCGCCGGGGATAAAGACGGTTTTAGGGCGATTTTGACAGCCATTGAATTCAAAGATCACATCGGGACGGACTCGATATTTGTCGGCGATGATCTTATAGGTGTCTTGATTTTTAAGTTCATAGGCAAAACCATCCATAGGTGGAATTTTAAGTACCTGCCCCACTTTGACAGTGCGATCGCGGTTTTGAGGATTTAGCCCCATGAGCGTTGCCGTAGTGAGGTTATATTGCTTGGCAATGCTATCTAAGGTTTCACCCGCTTTAACTTTGTGGTCTTTAAGGGAGGCAAGAATAGGATTACCGCAAATAGCGACATCATTATCAGTACCAGAACTATTCTCAGAAGTATTAGGATTAGAGCTATTAATTGGAGGATTAGAAGTAGCGATCGCTGGCATAGCTAAACTAGTCAAACCCAGCAGTGTCAAGAGAGTTAGGTTGGTAATAGTTTTGGGCATGGGATCAAGTAATATTTTGGGGAAGGGATAATTTTGGATAGATAGTCTAATGGTTAATCTTGCAAGTCTGGTTAAAGCCTAGTCTCAGGATACTAAAAATTTTGTCAATGTTTCCAAGATATAAGTCTGCGATCACCAAAAACGGTTCTTGAAATAGGACTAGATAAATTTGGCAGTGGTTCAAAAATGGCAATTATGTATGTAATGTTCCCAGCGATCGCTATAATGATCTGACCTTAAAAATCAAATGTACTAACGTAACAGCAGCAATGGATAAACTCAGGGTTGGCTTATTATTTGGTGGGCAGTCAGGTGAGCATGAGGTTTCAATTATTTCGGCAGGAGCGATCGCCAAGGCAATCAAACAAAATCCTAAATATGAACTGCAACTGTTTTATATCCAAAAGGATGGCTTATGGTGCAATCCTGATCAATCTGCACTAGTCTTAGCCTCTGGACATCCCACTCAAGTTGCTGATGGGGGAGTTTTTCAGCTACCAATCGAGGCTCACAGCATTGATCTGTGGTTTCCTGTTTTACATGGTCCCAACGGTGAAGATGGTACCGTCCAAGGTTTGCTGCAACTGATGCAAAAGCCCTATGTGGGTAATGGCGTATTAGCGTCTGCCGCAGGTATGGATAAGATCGTCATGAAGTCACTATTTGCTCAAGCGGGATTAGCACAGGTGAAGTATATTGCCCTTAGTCGATGGACGTGGCAGCAGGAACCAACTTCTTGGTGTGAGCATATTGAAATTGAACTAGGTTATCCTTGCTTCGTAAAGCCCTCTAATTTAGGTTCATCGGTGGGAATTTCTAAGGTCAGAACTAGACAGGAATTAGAAGCAGCGATCGCCTCCGCCTTTAGTTATGATGCCCGTATTTTAATCGAACAGGGAGTAACTGCCCGAGAAATTGAATGTGCCGTGTTAGGTAACGCTCAGCCCCAAGCTTCAATTGTGGGAGAAATTACCTTTAACAGTGATTTCTATGACTATGAAACTAAATACACTCCCGGCAAAGCTCAGTTAATTATTCCTGCCCAAATTCCTAGTTCAGTGGTGGCAGCAGTTCAAGCTATGGCAATTAAAGCATTTCAAGCGATCGCAGGATCGGGTTTAGCTCGTGTTGATTTCTTTTATGTCGAATCCAGTGGTACGGTTTTAGTGAATGAAATTAATACCTTGCCCGGATTTACAGCCCTGAGTATGTATCCAAAATTGTGGGAAGCTTCAGGTATAGAGTTTAATCAGTTATGCGATCGCCTGATTAGCTTGGCACTGGAAAAAGCACATCATTCTGCCGCCTTTCGCCCGAACGTATAAAAAATGGTAATATCATTCCAAATTCCTTGCTCTGTCTGGATGGTTTCTAGTTCAGCCTCAAATTCAACTCTAGCCTGAGTATGTTGATCAGATGAAAGTTGCAACAAGGGATTAGGATGCTGTCCTGGTGCTGGGGCTAAACTGTTTCCCGTCCACATCCCTTTAGCTCTCTCTAAACTGATGTAGCCACCATCTTGTTCTGTCTTAATATCAATTTCTACAAAACCCGCTTGCTTCAGCAAATTATGGCACTTCTCAATGGTTCCAGTTGGTTTGTTGAATAATAATGAAACACCATACTTCTCAAGTACCCTTTGCGCCACAACCCCACCGACAAACGCATTATCTGCAAAGGCATGGAAGCCAAGTAATCCTCCAGGTTTAAGAAGTTGATGCCAATGTCGTAGCGCATCCAAAAGGTCAGACATCCAAATCAAGGCAGATGAACAGAAGATGTAGTCAAAGGAGTTCTCTGGAAAATTCAGGGCTTCGGCATCTGCAAGCAGAAACTCAATACTACCCAAACCGAGAGTTTTAGCTTTTCGTTTAGCCTGCTCGATCATGCCTGTTGAAATATCGATCCCCATGACCCGACCTTCAATGCCAACAATTTGAGCCGCTTCGAGCGCAACCATCCCAGTTCCAGTTGCAATATCCAAGACCTGTTGACCAGGACGAAGATGTGCATATTCAACTAAGTGATGAGCAATACGAGGATGCCAGTCGCCAGTGTCATAGTTGGCACTCCGATGGCTGTACATATCTGCAACCTGCTGCTTATAGTCGTCCAGATCCAAGTTATTATTCACTGAGCTCTTCCTCTGAATTCTCAGGGTGTTTGATACTGAATGCTAACAGATGCACTTCCAATATTGTCCCCACAAATACCTCATCAGCATAACAATTGCTTCATATATTTAACCTTACTCCCTTCTATTAGTACTTTGTAAATTTGACTGCGTAAGTCCTATATTTAATTAAGTTTGAATTAAATTTGAATTAATGACTACATACACATGGTCGGCTTTACTCCAACAGTTAATTAATGGGCGATCGCTCACCGCAGAACAGGCTCAAAGTTTAATGTCGGGATGGTTAGCCGAAGCAATTTCCCCAGAGCTATCGGGAGCAATCTTAGCAGCATGGCAATGTAAAGGAGTTGATGCCATAGAATTAGCAGCGATCGCTGGCGTATTACAAGACTCATCCTTAGGGCAGAATTTTCCTATAGATAGTTCTGGAGCAATACCGTTACTAGATACCTGCGGTACGGGTGGAGATGGGGCAAATACTTTTAATATTTCTACAGGGGTGGCGTTTGTGGCTGCCTCCGCAGGAGTTAAAGTGGCAAAACATGGAAACCGGGCTGTATCCAGTCGATCTGGTTCCGCAGATGTACTTGAAGCTTTAGGTATTAACTTGAGCGCTCCCACGGCAAAAATCCATGAAGCGATCGCCGCCGTAGGCATTACGTTTTTATTTGCTCCCCATTGGCATCCTGCAATGAAAGCTGTAGCTCCAATTCGTAAGAGTCTCGGCATCCGTACTATTTTTAACCTCATTGGACCCCTAGTAAATCCACTTTTACCGACTACTCAGATTTTAGGAGTTTATGACCGCAGCCTAATTAAAACCGTGGCTGAAGCATTAAAAATTTTAGGGCGATCAACTGCTGTGGTCTTACATAGTCGAGAGGGTATGGATGAGGCGGGCTTGGCAGACATTACCGACATCGCTTTTTTACGCAATGATGGCACAGTTACGATTGAAACCATTAATCCTCATGAACTGGGATTAGCTTATGCAACCCTTGATGATTTAAAAGGTGGCACCGTGGGTGAAAATACCGAAATCTTAAAAAAACTCCTCCAAGGACAAGGGACGATCGCCCAAAGGGATTGTTTAGCTCTAAATGCTGGAATAGCTTTACATGTGGCGGGGATATGCGATCGCTGGGAAGATGGTATTAATATTGCCCGATCAATAATTGATAGTGGAGAGGCTTGGCAAAAATTAGAAAGTCTAGCTTCATTTTTAAAATAAGTGCTGAAACAACTGCCAAAATAACTAAGAATTTCTAGGAATTTGGGGTTAAATGCCCCATTTTTTAGTCATTTTTTCAAATTATGTTAAGATTTTTATATAAAAGCAACGAATCATTGCAATAAGTAACACTAAATCCACATTACTACATTAATTTTATTAACTTAAAAAAATAATTCCTATGAATAATGCCATCAGGATCACTGGGACTCTTGCCACATCGTTATTTCGTTCTGAAAATGCTCCCCAAGTTTTAGTTCAAGTCGCTTTAACCATGCTTCGAGTTGTGGCAGGAATTGTCATGATTCATAATGGGCTGGATAAAATTAGCGATATTGAAGGTTTTGCTGAAGCTTATGTTGCGGAAATTGGCTTACCTTTTCCAGTTTTCTTTAGCTATGTTGCTGCCTTAACCGAATTAATTGGTGCGCCTTTATTGGTATTAGGTTTACTCACTCGTCCCGCCGCCCTAGGGCTAATGTCAACAATGCTAGTGGCAATCTATCATCATGTCCATGTGGGCGGATTTTCGATTCCTTCCGTTGAGCTTTCAACTTTGTACAGTGTGTGTTTTGCCTTTTTTGTGGTGAATGGTGCAGGTAAGTTTTCTGTAGATCAGCTTATTAGCGATCGCTTTTTTCCTCAACCATCAATTAATCTTCCAAATACTCCAGCAATAGTAACTAGCCTTGAGCCAAAGTATGTCAAATCTGATGACTCTAATTCCTACCGTTAATATTTCTGTAAATTCAGATAATTAATACTTTTAATCATGAGATGGGGTTAAGTTGCAAAACTAGCCCTTTTTTAGATTTCGATCAGGCGGTCAAATTATTAGTAAGAGTTGAGGGTGAAAAATCGCGGTTACGTCACTATTTTGCAAGATTGCACCGTAGAACTTTCTGTTATTCTAAATCTTTGGATATGTTACGCTACTCTGTGCGATTATCCTTATGCCTCTGATGTCCTTTTTTCTATCTAATTCATACTTTACTCTGCAACGCCGCTTTAGTTTTATAAATGTTCCTCAAGTGCTAATCTAAATCCTCTTGAAAAGAAGTATCTAATTGTTGATGATTTGATCGTCTTGATCGCCTGCGATGGGATTTAGTTACTAACCGAGGTTCTTCTTTGGTGGTGCCACCTTGACCAGACTTAGATTTTAAGGATTTATCTGCCGTAGCGATCGCCTCCTGGGCAGTTTTATAGTCAAATGCTTCTTCTATAAATAAACAATAATGCTCATAGCGTTCCCAATCTCCTCGAATTCCACATTCTGGCTCATTTAAATGCAAGCAATCTCGAAACTGACAACTATGCTTAAGGTTCTGAACTTCGGGAAAACAGTCGATTAAACCTAGAGGATCGCAATGCAGTGTCGGTTGGGTAAATCCGGGGGTATCTGCCAAAAGTCCGCGATCGCCAATGGGAAATAACTCCACATGACGGGTAGTATGTCGCCCAGTCCCTAACTTCAGCGAAACCCCATGCACTCGAATATTGAGATTGGGAATTAAAAAGTTAATCAAGCTAGATTTGCCCACACCCGATTGACCTGTGACCACAGTTACACCTTCACTTAGGTATTGGCGTAATTCTTCTAAACCCTCCCCCGTATTTACACTGACTGCTAAAGGTTTATAGCCCCAACCTACTAGGCGATCGCACCATGCCTGCCAAAATTCCACAGTAACCAAATCTCGCTTGGTAAAGCACAGTAAAACCTCTAGGTCTTGGGATGCCAAGTTCACCAAAAATCGACTTAGTTGATAGGGATCAATCTCTGGTTCCGCTAAGGCAAAGGCTAACACCACCCGATCCACATTTGCCACCATCGGACGCTCTAGTAAATTACGTCTGGGAAAAACCCCTGAAATTGCCCCCCTTGCTCCTTGCCAGTCTGGTTCTTCAACTTCAATGCGATCGCCCACATACACAGCTTGACCCGTTTTTTTAAGTCGAGCGCGGCGAATACATAATAATTCGGCACAGGGATATACAACTTCAGGAATTAAATCTAACCCGACACGATAATAATTTGCCTGTATTGCCAATACAGTGCCAGTAATCACACCTTCTCTACCACTAGAGTAAAAAATTTCTGATCATGCTCTGTTAAGCTCAAGATTTTATGCCCATCAATTTTGAGGCTATTAGGAACCTGCTCAACGGGTTCACCTTGATCTAGCCATAGTTCCAATAACTGTCCCGATTGCAATCTTTCTAGACGTAGTTTAGCTTTCACAAAGCTTAAAGGACAGGGAACACCCCGTAAATCTAAGGATTGAGAATTAGATGACATCATCGGTTAAAAATTCCCCCTAAAAATCCTTCCAATCCACCCTTAGCCGCATTACCCTTAAGCCGATCCAGCATTTTCTCTAGAACTTCCCGATCTTCTCCGCTAATACGAGTGGGTATATCAATTTTAATCGTAATTAAATGATCGCCCCTAGCCACAGGATTGCCAAGCTTAGGTACACCTAAACCCTCTAAAGTCAGCACAGTATCAGCTTGGGTTCCCGCAGGAATAGTTAATGGCTTCTTACCATCTACGGTATTAACATTGATTTTATCTCCTAGGATCGCCTGAAGATAGCTAATCTTTACCTCAGAAATAATATTTATGCCTTCACGCTCAAATTCTTGATCAGGCTGCACAAACAAATAAACATACAAATCTCCAGAGGGTCCGCCTTTTTGTCCTGCATCACCTTCCCCTGTCACACGCAAACGGGTACCACTATCAACACCCGGCGGAACTGTAATTTTTAGTTTCTTGGTAACTTGATTAAGTCCATTCCCGCCACAGGTATCACACTTATCCTCAATCATCTGCCCAGTACCATTACAGGTAGGACAGGAACCAACTTGAGTAAAACTACCAAAGGGAGTTCGGGTTGCCCTCCGCACCTGTCCAGAGCCAGAACAGGTGGTACAAGTCCGTGGTTTTGTCCCCGGTTTAGCTCCCGATCCAGCACAGGTATTACAGGTTTCTAGGTGGGATATGCGAATTTGTTTTTCTCCGCCAAAAATTGCTTCACGAAATTCTAGTTTTTGATCAAAGCGTAGATCATCACCCCGCGCTGGACCCGATCGCTTTCGAGTTTGTTGCGTTCCACCACCGCTAAAGCCACCAAAAAAGCTTTCAAAAATATCGGCAAAACCACCCATGTCGCCCATATCCTGATAGCCCGCCGTTGTCCCCGCCTCTCCAAAGCGATCATAGCGTGCCCGTTTTTCTGGTTCCGATAGGACTTCGTTAGCTTGGTTAATTTCCTTAAACCGTTCAGCCGCTCCCTCTTCTTTATTTACATCGGGATGATATTTCCTTGCCAAACGTCGATAAGCTTGCTTGATTTCCTCCTGATCTGCATCACGAGAGACTCCGAGGATTTCATAATAGTCACGCGCCATAGGGAATTGCTCAGTCGCTTAGTAAGATTAGTATAAGAAGTAGTGTTCTAAATTTAGCCTAATGCACCGTTAAGAATGTGTGGCTATCCGTACATTTGACTATAACTTTTGCAACTTCGTCAAATTTAATCCTTAAATAAATTAGAACAAATATATCGTACAGTAAATCACCAAAAGCTTAATCAAACTAATTTCAACCTAGTCTCGTTAGGTAGGTATTTATAAGCGGGTGGAGGGAATCGAACCCTCAAGATCAGCTTGGAAGGCTGGAGTTTTACCACTAAACTACACCCGCAGGAAACTTGGTAATCTAGGATAGCATCATAACATTAAATTTTTCTAGCATTTTTTGTTTAAACTCTGAAAAATTTACTAATGATTTTCTATCTAAGATAATTTTCCATAAATGCAACCTAAAATACTTTAGACTGAATCCTAGATATATCCTCATCTATAATCTATGAAAATTAGTCAAATAGCCCAAGGAATTAAGCTTAGTTCAGTCTCGACTTTGATCTTGGTCTTTTTAATTGCTTGCACTGGTAGCCTTAGTCGTGCCAATTTTGAGAAAGTTAATAATGGCATGGGGGTTGAAGAGGTAAAAAAACTTCTGGGTGAGCCAACTTCAGTTGAAACTGTTAGTCTGCCCGTACTGGGAACTGTGACACGATATGTCTATAAAACCGAAAAAGGCGAAGCCTCGGTAATCTTTCGAGATAATCAGGTACAAAGTAAAGCAGGCAGTATAAGTCAATAAAATTTAGGTATCAATAAGATTTAGAAGATTTAGTTAATAAGATTTAGCCCCTAATGAAATTTACAGCTAAGATATTTGTTACCCTACGCCATTCAGTGCTTGATCCTGCTGGTACCGCCGTTAAATCTGCCCTTGAACAAATGCACCAAGAGGTGGAATCGGTCAGAATTGGCAAATACATTGAAATGATTATTAATGCCACCGACCAAGAGATCGCTATACAGCAAGTTAATCTAGCCTGCGATCGCCTATTGGCAAATCCCGTAATCGAAACCTATACCTTTGAACTAATTTCCAACGAGTCCAATTAAACTTACCCAATTAAACTTGTTCAATAAATTAATCTAATGTCTAAAAATTATAAAATTACTCTGCTTCCTGGAGATGGCATTGGCAGTGAAATTATGCAGGTTGCCGTTGCTGTTTTAGAGGCGATCGCTCCTAAATTTGATCTCAGTTTTAGCTTTGAAGCGGCTTTAGTTGGTGGGTCGGCGATCGATACCACTGGACATCCCCTTCCTGCGGAAACATTGGCTGCCTGTCGTGCCAGTGATGCTGTCTTATTAGCGGCGGTGGGTGGAGAAAAATGGGATAAACTACCCTCTCATTTACGTCCTGAACAAGCTTTATTAGGACTGCGGGAAGGCTTAGGATTATTTGCCAATTTACGCCCTGCTAAGGTTCTACCTCAACTTATTGATGCTTCGTCCCTTAAAAAAGAAGTAGTTGAAGGTGTCGATATTTTAGTAGTGCGGGAACTAACTGGGGGTATTTACTTTGGCAAGCCTAAGGGTATCTTTATCGATGAGAATGGTGTGCGTAGAGGTGTAAATACGATGGCATACACTGAGCCTGAAATAGACCGCATTGGTAAAGTTGCGTTTGAGGCAGCCTTGAAACGGGGTAAAAATGTCTGCTCTGTTGATAAAGCTAATGTTCTGGAAGTATCCCAATTATGGCGCGATTGCATAACTAACTTAAGTGCAGATTATCCCAGCGTCAAGCTTTCCCACATGTATGTAGATAATGCCGCCATGCAATTATTAAAATACCCAAAACAGTTTGATGTGATTGTTACTGGTAATTTATTTGGCGATATTCTCTCCGATGCCGCCGCTATGCTCACAGGTAGTATTGGGATGTTACCTTCTGCCAGTCTTGGTGTACCTAATTCTCCGGGTATATTTGAACCCGTGCATGGTTCTGCTCCCGATATTGCAGGCAAGGATTTAGCTAACCCCTTAGCTCAGGTTTTAAGTGCAGCGATGATGTTACGCTATGGATTAAACGAATTAGCTGCCGCCGACTATATTGAATCTGGGGTGATGAGCTTATTAGACTCAGGTAAGCGTACGGGAGATATTATGTCCGAAGGCTGTCAACTTTTGGGATGTAAGGCTATGGGTGAAGCTTTATTGTCAACATTAGATTAGGCTTTGGCTTATACTTATAGTAATTTAGGTAGTTGTTAGGTATCTATCAAAAATAAATACATTGGTCAAATGATTTAGCAAAGATTGTGAGCAGTAATATCCCCATTAACTTAGAGTACCTGAACCAAATTTCTGACGGTGACGAGGAGTTTGAATTAGAATTACTTAACCTATTTATCGAAGATGCTAAACAGCATTTAGCAGTTGCTGAAGCTGCAATTAAAACCCAAGATTTTAAAACCTTAGAACGAGAAGCTCATCACATTAAAGGTTCTAGCGGCAATGTTGGAGCGCAAACAATGCAGACCGTAGCCTATGCTCTTGAACAGCAGTCACTTAAGCAATCATTGGAGGAAGTCCCAGAAAAAATTGAGAGCTTAAAATCATATTTACAGGAAATAGAAGTTTTTGTGGCTAACCGTTAGTAATTGGTGTAGCAGTTTAAGTATGTTTAAGTCTGCAAAAATAGCCATTTTTTAGTTGAGCGACACCATGATTAGCGGATTTTACTAATTGTTCATCGTGGGTTGTCACTAGAATTGTTACTCCTGCGGCATTCAGTTTTTTGAAAATTTTAATTACCTGCCAGGCATTTTCTCGATCCAGATTGCCAGTGGGTTCATCAGCAAGAAGCAAGGTAGGCATATTCACGATCGCCCGTGCAATACTAGCTCTTTGTTGTTCTCCCCCTGATAATTCTTCAGGAAAGCAATCGGCTTTTTCTAATAAATCCACGGTTTTAAGGGCGGGTAAAAGTCGGCGATCAATTTCTCGTTTTGATAAACCTTGAGCCATTAGGACAAACCCCACATTTTCGGCAACGGTTCGCCGTGGGATTAGTTTATAGTCTTGGAATACCACCCCAATTTGGCGACGTAGGTGAGATAGGGAGTTGCCTTTTAGGGTATTAACTTTGATACCATTAACTATCACGTCCCCATGACTAGGCTGCTCAGCTCCATAGAGTAGTTTTAATAGAGTGGATTTTCCCGAACCAGATCGCCCAATAATAAATAAAAAATCACCCTTAGTTAGTTCAAAATTAATTCCATTTAGTCCTGTTACTCCATTGGCATAAACTTTTTTAACATTATTTAGTTTAACTATGATGGAACTATCAATTTGCTCTAAGATTTGGTCTGAAGACTCTGATGCTTGAGCTTTATAGTCTTGAGGTAAAAAATTAAACGGGATTTTTAGCATTACTTCTCCCCAATAGTTTACTAATTGCCTGTTTAATTACCTGCGATGTTACGGCTAGGACAAAATGGGGTAAAGCTAACATTCTTCTTGCTCGCCACGGTTCCTTATACAACCTATACAGCCACTCAAGGTGATGATCACGGAGCCATTGAGGAGCTCGAATTTTGCGCCCAGACCAGATATCAAAACTACCACCCACGCCGATCCATACTGCATTGGGGCATAGATAGCGATGATCGCGAATCCAAAACTCCTGCCTTGGCACACCTAATCCCACAAGGATAATTCTGGGCTGACTAGCTTGTAATTGTTCACATAAATCTGCCTCTTGTTCAGTGCTGAAGTACCCATCCCATATCCCGGCGATCGCTAAGTCTGGAAATTTCTGCTCCCAATTATAAACTACGGTTTTTGCCACCTCTGCTGCGCCACCAATTAAAAATACTGGTAATTTCTGCTCACTGGCAAATTTGACTACAGCCTCAGACAATTCAATGCCCGGACAGCGATTTATCTGAATTCCTTGCGATCGCAAAAACAAAACCACCCCCGATCCATCAGGAATTACCAATTCAGCTTTACGGATCACCGATGCTAACTCAGAATTACTTTGCGCCTGCATTGCCATTTCCGAGTTAATTGTAACTACATGAGCACCTTCCCGTTTCCTGAGTTGCTCTTGCACACATTTAAGATAATTATTAGATATGTGAACAGGCAAGCCTAAAACAACAAACTCAGGCATTAATTTCATCCCAGTCTAATACCAAATTACTTTACCACTCAATCTTGCTGATGGGAAAACCTATATGCCCCAATCCCCGATAGGGCGATCGCTAAGATTATTAATATCACCCAACTATACCAACTAGAAGCATTTCCACTGACTACGGCTCTCATCCCCACGGTTGCTTGAGTTAGGGGCAGTGCATAGATCATAACTTGAGCAAAGGTTGGTAACTGGCTGGGATCAAAAAATGTGGCTCCCAAAAAAGACATTGGCACAATTATAAAGTTATTATACAAGCCCACAGCTTCGAGGGACTGCACACTTAAACCAACAATTACACCTAAACCTGCAAATACCATGCAGTTAAGGATTAAAAGCAATAAAAATTCCGGATGTAAAAATCGCCAATTGCCCGTAACTAAAATTGCCACTCCAATTACTGACCCTGAAGTCAGCAGTCCCCGAATTACCCCCGCCAACATTTTACCTATGTGCATAGCCAAAGGATGAATTGGCATCATCAACATTTCTTCAAAGGTCTTGCTATAGAGGCGATCGCCACAAATTGAAAAGGTTGTACCACCAAAACTAATAGTCATCCCCGACAAAGCCACCATCCCTGGCAAAATAAAAGCCAGATAATTACCACCAAAGGCAGAATTCCCCCGCATGGAGCTACCTAAGCCTAAGCCAAATGCCAAGATATAAATTAATGGGGAAATCAAACCACTTGCGACTACTTGGGAGACTCGTACCCGCAAATCTAACCAATCTCCCCACAAAATAGTTAAACTGTCTTGCCAAATTGATACAAACATTCCAGCAAGGGAAGACTGATTATTAGTATTTATCACTTATCTATAACTTCTATGGGAAACTTGTATGTGACTTGAATTATATAAACTTTTTTGAATTTATATTTCATTACTATTTACAGTCTAGGTCACTATAAGCCTATAGATAATGATATTTTGAGTATCTTATTGACGAGAGACTATTTTCTCAAAATCTGCTTGGGTTTCCTGTAATAGCTGACTACGACTATCATGGCGATCGCCCGACAAATGGGGAACAAGATTACGCGACTGTAGAGCCATATGCACCTGTAAATGAGCCACATACTCACTTAACTCTCGATTAGAACTATCATTATGGCTGAAACTGGAGTTTAAGAAGTTAGTTGTAATAGAGTTAGTCAAAATATTCTGCCTCACTATAAAAATTTACTGAGCATCAAAATTTACCGAGTCGTAGAAATTATGTATATAGCTACCCAAAGTTAGCCTTAACCTTAGCCAGATTCTTCTAAAGTATAGCGATCGCTAGTTAGGTGAAAATCCAGCATTGCTACTACAAAAATCTATCATAACTAGAGTAGTCACCGCCGCCTTTGTAATCAAGTGTAATGATAACGATCGCACTATGAGATATGCTAAAAGCATTAAATAATTCTTAATTAAACTTATGCTCAAACATGCTTTTGCCATTCTCCTGATGGTGTTTAGTCTTTCCCTGAGTGGCTGTGTAACTCAAACTAGCGGACTAGCACCATTTGTTGATAGCAGAGATGGGTATAGTTTTCTTCATCCTAATGGCTGGTTACAAAAATCTGTAGTCAATGGTCCCGATGTGGTTTTTCACGACATTGTTGAACCATCGGAAAATGTATCGGTGGTAATTGGCAAGCTCAAAAGCGTTAAAACCCTAGAAGATATTGGTACTCCACAGGATATTGGGCTTCGCATTCAAGAAAAAGTAATTGGCTCTCCTAACGCCAGTTTAATTAGTGCTGAGACATACCAAAATAACGGTAAGCCTTATTACTTACTTGAGTATAAAATTAGTTCCAGCAACAAGCCTAATGAATCCAGACATGATCTGGTCAGTGTCACTGCTAATGACGGGAACTTTTATACCTTAAGCATTTCCACCCTTGAAAGTCGGTGGCTGAAGCTCAAAGATTTGTTTTATCGAGTTGCCAATTCATTCACGGTTAATGTCGATTAATTATTGATTAATTATTAAAGTTAAATATTTATTTTCCATGTCTCAGATTCTCATAATCGATGACGACCCTACAACTCGGCTAATTTTATCAAAAGCACTTAAAACTGAGGGCTATAAAGTCGATGTCGCCGATAATGGGGAATTGGGATTAGAAAAAGCACAACAACTTAAACCTTCATTAATTATTTGTGACTGGGTCATGCCCTTAATGGATGGCTTGGAGGTATGTCGTCATGTCAAAAGTATTAAAAGTCTTGCAAATACTTACTTTATACTGCTTACTTCCCGTGATGGAGTTGAGGATATAGTTAAAGGCTTAGAGAATGGTGCCGATGACTTTTTACCCAAGCCAATCAGAAAAGATGAAATCAAAGCTAGGGTTAGAGCAGGACTAAGACTGCATAAAGCAAATAAGGATTTGGAATTTCAAAAATCTCGACTAGAAGCAGAACAGGCACAGGCAGCAGAATATGTGCGATCGCTTTTACCGAAAAAATTAGAAGGGATAGTTAGCATTGATTCTTATTTTAAACCTTCGACTAAACTCGGTGGCGATAGCTTTGATTTTTACTGGCTTGATGCCGATCATTTAATAGTTTATTTACTGGATGTATCTGGGCATGGAGTAGGGGCTGCTCTATTATCAGTATCTGTACTAAATTTACTCAGAACTAAGGGACTACAGAGTGTTACGGTTGCGGAAGCAGTGGACTTAACTAACCCTAGTCAAGTATTAAAGACTCTCAATGAATACTTTCAAATGTCTAAATATAATGACCTGTACTTTACGATCTGGTATGGAGTCTATAACAAAAATTCCCAAGAATTAACCTACTCTAGTGCTGGACATCCCCCTGCCGTTCTACTTTCACCACCAAACCCAGATCAATCTAAATCCCTAAAAACATCAGGTCTCCCCATTGGAATTATCCCAGGTACCAGTTATCAAAATGCCACTTGTCAAATCGAGTCAAATAGTAAACTCTATATTTTTAGTGATGGCGTGTATGAAATTACTGACAAAGATAACAGAGTCGGAACCTTTGTAGATTTTTTAGAGTTTCTTACTGCCTTAAATAAAACAATAAATAAAACATTGGATGAAACATCTGGCTTAAGGGAAATTATTGCTCAGATTATAGCGATCGCTAAATTTGGCGATGAATTTGAAGATGACTTTTCCCTGTTAGAAGTAATATTTAACTAAAAAACTAGATTTTGACGTTAACCCCAGTGCGAGCAGTAAACTCTTTAACATTGGCATAGACCTTAAAAATTGTACCCATACTGGTTAAATCGAACAACATTTGTACTTGATCGGTAGGTGAACAGAGGGCAAGGTCTCCTCCAGAACTACGAACTGTTTTTAATGCTGCCACCAAAGCTCCTAGTCCAGAGCTATCCATAAACGTAATATCCTTAAGATCAATCAACAAAAACTTGGGACTGAAAGCGGCTATATCAGCTACCTCACGGCGAAATTGATTAACATTAGTGACATCTAAACGTCCCGATGGTTGCATTACCCTAACTTCAGGATTCATGCTTAAGCTCCAAATAAGTTACTAACTTTCTATATTCATTCTATATATTCCCATGACCTTATCACACAACAAAGTTTTTGGGCGTTACATCATAGATTATGAGTTCAATCAAGAGAGAGGGAATGTCCAAAGTGTAGGTCTGAACATATACGCAAAAATGGAATTAAGCAAGAAAATCAAAATCATATTTGTCCTGAATAACACCGATTATTTACAAATATTAAAAGCTTAATAAAAGCACTTCCCACACCAGTCGGGGCTGGATGTAACTATTTAATTGTTGTTTGGCAATTTCTAAGGAATAGATAATTTTAATTGTTTGCTCTTGATTTTGCTGTCGCCACAGATAGTTCTGCACATAATTTAGGAGCCAAATCTGGGTTTCCAGTTCCAGTTCCTTACAGATATTTTTTGCCAAAGTTAATGCTTGAATCGGAGTGGTTGGCAGGTTTTGAATTTCGGTTAGCAGATTTGTTGGAATGGTTTGTAATTGGGCGAAATTAGCGATCGCTTCTCCGGGAGAACCTTGCGCCATATCAATTATTTCTGGTATTTGTGATAAATCATTGGAATTAACTGTATCACTTGCATTTTGGGGATTGGGAATAAAATTCTGGTTAGCTAAAACCTGTAATAAGTCGGCATTACTAAGGGCATAAAAAGGAATACGCTGGCACCGAGATACTAAAGTTGGCAATATTGATTCAATGCTGGGAGCAATTAAGATAATCGTGGCTTTACCCGGCTCTTCTAAGGTTTTGAGAAGTCCATTGGCAGCGGCTTCAGGCATAGTTTGAGCATCTTCAATTATTACTAGCGATCGCTTACTTTCCATCGGGGGATGACAGAGAAACTGACCAATGGCTCTAATTTGTTCTAGGCGAATTTGGGGAGCAGAGCGTTTTTTAATTCCAGATGTTAATGCCTCCGCAGCGGTTAGGAGTTTACCTTTATCTAAGTATGTTGGTTCCACCCACATTAAATCGGGATGATTTTTCGTTCTGACCCGTTGGGATGCTCTGGGATCATTAATTAGTGCTTCAGCAAAGGCTAGGGCTGTGAGTTTACGACCAATTCCCGCAATTCCCGTGAATAGATAGGCTGGGGCAATTCGATCTTGGTTTATAGCTGACCTTAACAGAGCGATCGCTGTATTTTGACCAATAATCCGATTAAAAGCATCCATATAAGTAACGTTTACAAATTAACCAGCCAGTTGAGACTTTTTGTATAGAGATTTATTAACTGGCTGATACCTAAGCTAATCACTATGGTTGAGCCAAAATTCTTTAACTTTAGCAAAATGGCTTAACCTCTCCTCAATTTTGGTAATTTCTCGTGGGTAAAACTCTGACAACGTATCGCATAATTCCAGCATCCACTGTTTACGAGAATAACCAGAATTAACAGTTATCACATTTGAGTTAGCGACTTGAATTTGACCCCAACCTAAAGCTCCAATTGTTAAGCAGTCCCACCCCAGAAACTCAATTGGTGCGAACGTAACTCTTTCAACTTGTACTCGGGTTCCCTCAACATCATACGCAACCATTAGAACTGCAAAAACATTCTTATCTGACTCGTAGAGACTGAGGCGCTCTACCGAAGTTAGGTTTGGCATATTGAATTTTGTACTCAGCCTGTGCGTTTTTACATCAATGACGTAGTAAAAACCGTTATCATCCTCGAAAGCCAAATCAGCCATTGCTCTCCGTGCAAAGTTGCTTGAGTAGTTTTTACAAATTTCTTCACCAAGCACTTGTTGTAAATTACTGCTAAGAACATCTTGAATAGCGTCACCAACCGCCCTTGGACTGTTTGCAGTCGATGAGGATAAGTAACCTTCTTGAGAGTTCAAAAACACTTTAATAGCTTCTTGAACTTCACCAAACCTATTGCTGTAAAAAATCTGGCTTTTTTCCATGGAGAGTTATTACTTTACTAAAAATTTATATCTTGCTGTTGAGGTATTGAATCATGATGAACATTGCGCTTCTTGTCAATAGAGCGTGCCTGCTCATTCAATGAATTTCTTTCCCAAAATACTCCTTCAGAATAACCTTGGATCGAAGGTTCAATTTCAACAATTTCAAGACGCTTCTCCACCAAGCAAGCGTACATTTCGTCAAGCTCTACCCCAAAATATTGCCTGCCTAATTTCTTGGCAACGACAGATGTTGTTCCTGAACCAAGAAAAGGATCAAAAATAACATCTCCTGGATTAGAGCTTGCAAGAATAGCTTTAGCAACCAATTTTTCTGGCTTTTGAGTTGGATGATCTGTGTTCTCTGGCATTGACCAAAAAGGAATTGTTAAATCTGTCCACAGGTTAGAGGGATGAGTAAGGCGATAGTTTCCTTGCTCGGTTCTATCCCAATCCTTTGGAGTACCATTCACGGTATAAGGAGCTATTACTTTTCGTTTCAGCTTGACTGCATCTACGTTGAAAATATATGTATCAGAAACAGTACAAAACCAAATATCTTCTGATGAGTTTTTCCAGTTTTTACTTGCTCCACGTCCTTTTTCTCTCTCCCATGTAATACGGTTACGAACTTGAAACCGATCTTTAACTACCTCGAACACAGCAGGAGAAGATTGCCAATCACAACATACATAAATTGAAGAAGTAGGCTTTAATATTTTCTCAAGTCTGGCAAAACACTTATCTAGCCAATCAGTATAAGTGTCTAAATCTTTCTTCTTAAAACTACTAGAGTTAAATGTTTTAGTTAAGTTATAAGGTGGATCGATAAATAGTAGATCGACAGATTGGCTTGGTAAGAAATCTATTACTTGGAATAAGTCTTGGTTAATGGTGCGATTGATTATATTTTTTAAATCTATCGGACTATCTAGTTTTAATAACCTTTGTTTGTAAACAGCTTGTTCTTGCTCAGTTAAAGTAATTGTTCTATTTCGGGGAGCACGTTTCTTATTTTGCTGCATAGTTAACCAGAAGTTAGTAGTAGAAACAGTAATGCCATAACCATACAAATATTATTCTTGTACTTTCTTCCATAGAGCGGCTAGATTACCAGATTTTACTAGCATTATTTCATGACCTTGTAAGTTCTTCGCTCTTGATTACCATATAACATTCATATAATTGGTATGAGCTAAAGTTGTTTTATCCCAAGTTTTATCTAACCTCAAAATCTTACTAAACTATGCACATTGAATATGCTCAACGTCGCCAACGCTTAATGGCAAAAATCGGCTCTGGGGTGGCTATATTTTCCAGTGCGCCTCCGGCGGTTAATCATGCGGATGTTGAGTATAACTATCGTCAAGACAGTGACTTTTATTACCTGACGGGCTTTACCGAACCCGATGCCGTAGCTGTATTTGTCCCTAATCACGAAGAGCATAGGTATATTTTATTTGTGCGTCCCCGTAACCCTGCGGCTGAGGTGTGGACAGGCTATAGAGCAGGACTAGAAGGAGCTAAAGAACTCTACGGGGCGGATATTGCCTACGATATTAGTGAACTAGATCAAAAACTGCCCCAATATCTAGAAAAATCCGATCCGCTTTACTATTCCTTTGGGCGGGATGGAAGCTTAAATCTCAGAATTATTAACCATTATCAAAAGTTATTATTTAGCTATGGTAAACGGGGAACTGGTCCTACGGCGATCGCCAATGCCAATTTATTACTAGCTCCGTTACGCCAACGCAAAAGTGAGTATGAACTCGAAAAAATGCGTAAAGCGATCGCCATTTCCGTGGAGGCACATAATCAAGCTTTTCTAAGTGCGCGTCCGGGGGGATTTGAATACGAAATTCAAGCACAAATGGAATATCATTTCCGTAAATCTGGAGCAATGGGTGTTGCCTATCCCTCGATTGTCGCATCAGGAGCAAATTCCTGTATTCTGCACTATGTCGATAACAATGCCCAAATGCAAGACGGCGACCTATTATTAATCGACGCAGGTTGTTGCTATGACTACTACAATGCTGATATAACCCGTACTTTTCCCGTGGGTGGAAAGTTTACCCCTGAGCAGAAAATTATCTATGAGTTGGTTTTAGAGGCACAATTAGCAGCGATCGCCGAGGTCAAACCCAATCATCCTTATAACCATACCTACGATGTGGCGGTGAAAATTATTACCCAAGGACTCTTAGATTTAGGGATTTTAGCAGGGGATTTAGATAAACTAATAGAAGAAAAGAAATATAAACCGTTCTTTATGCATGGTATTGGTCACTGGTTGGGGATGGATGTGCATGATGTAGGTATGTATAAGCTGGGTGAAACTTGGCTAAATATGGAAAAAGACATGATTATCACCATGGAGCCGGGTATTTACATTGCTCCTGATGCCAAAGCTGAAGAAGGACAGCCTGAAATTCACGATCGCTGGAAAGGCATTGGTATTCGCATTGAAGATGATGTTTTAGTTACAGATACAGGTAATGAAGTCCTGACCAAAGGTGTACCCAAATCCCTAGAAGCCATGGAAAAATGAAAGCTCCCTTACCCGAAAATGAGTCTCTCCGCTTAGAGGCATTAAAACGCTACAAGATCCTCGATACCGAGGCAGAAGAGGCATACGATCAAATCACCCGTCTTGCCTCTAGCATTTGTGGTACCCCAATTTCGTTAATTAGCCTCCTCGATAGCGATCGCCAGTGGTTTAAGTCTCGAACGGGGATGGGTGATTCGGAAACTCCTCGGGATTTTGCATTTTGTGGACATGCAATTTTGCAGCCCAATACGCCCCTAGTTGTGGAAGATGCTACTAACGATCTAAGATTTGCCGATAATCCCCTAGTCATAGGTGATCCACCCCACATCCGTTTTTATGCAGGTATTGCTTTAGTTACGCCCGATCATCTTCCTCTGGGGACATTATGTGTCATTGATCGTGTGCCTAGGAAACTTACTCCTGAGCAGATTGAAGCTTTACAGATTTTAAGTAATCAGGTCATTACCCAGTTTGAGTTGCGCTTAAAACTCCTAGAACTAAAACGGCGGGATGTGATCCTAGAAGCGGTAAATTACACGGCGGAACTATTTTTACAAACTGCCCACTGGGAAACAACCGTAAATACTGCCTTAGAAAAACTAGCGATCGCTGCGGGTGCCAACCGTGCCTATATTTTTCAGAATCTGCCCGAACAGAAAAGCCTATCCCTGCGTTACGAATGGCATGATCTAAATACTAAACCCCGTTTGAGACTGCCCCAATGGCAAGAGGTCTATACCGATCAAACTTGGCAACAGTTATGTCAGCTATCCCAAGTAATTCATGGTGCAACTTCCAGTTTAGATTATGGCTCAGACCTGATCAGTGCCGATGCCAAATCTACTCTCCTAGTGCCGATTATCAATGGTGATCAATGTTGGGGTGTGATTGGTTTTGAGGACTGTACAAATGATCGAGAATGGACAAATGCTGAAATTGATGCGGTTAAAGCCTCTGCCAAAATTATTAGTGCGGCGATCGCTCGTCAAGTTTCAGAGCAGGAATTGCGGCTAAGTGAGCAGAAATTCAGATCGTTGGTAGCCAATATCCCCGGTATTATTTACCGTTGCCAATATGATCACAACCTTACCATTGATTTTATTAGCGATAATATTACAGAAATTACGGGCTATCCTTTTGCCAACGAAATCCATAGCCAAAGACGTAAATTCCATGAATTAATCTACATCGAAGATCAGGAATTAGTATCAACGGCGATTCAGCAAGCACTAATCACCAAACAGCCCTATTTTATCGAATATCGGCTCATTAATGCCCAAGGTAACTTAGTGTGGGTATCGGATCGGGGGATTTTCAATCAGCAAGATAATCAAGATCAACAAATTTGGCTCGATGGGGTTTTATTTGACATTAGCGATCGCAAGCAAATTGAATCTACCCTCCTCCATTCCAATCTGCAATTATCACAGGCAAAACAGCAAGCTGAACAAGCAACCGTCGCTAAAAGTGAATTCCTCGCCACCATTAGCCATGAAATTCGTACTCCCATGAACGGCGTAATTGGCATGACCGAACTACTGCTTTCCACCAGCCTAAATTTGGAGCAAGAGGAATTTGTCAAAACCATTCAAACCTGCGGACAGAACCTCTTAACCTTAATTAATGAAATTTTGGACTTCTCGAAACTAGAAGCGGGAGAAGTAGAACTAGAAACCTTAGATTTTGACTTAAAGACCTGTATAGAGGGGGTAGGAGAGCTACTGGCAATTCAGGCACAGGCTAAAAATATTGAGCTAATCACCATTATTTATAAAGAAGTACCAACTAAATTACGAGGCGATCAGAATCGATTACAGCGCATTTTAATTAATCTAGTTTGTAATGCGATCAAGTTCACTTCCGAAGGTGAGGTAATCATTACAGCCTCCCTTGATTCGGAAAGTATTAATTCTGTCAAAATCCTATTTGCGGTCATTGATACTGGGATTGGCATTCCCCTCAATGCCCGTGCCAAGTTGTTTCAACCCTTTTCCCAAGTGGATGCTTCCACCACCCGCAAGTATGGAGGTACAGGTTTAGGATTGGCAATCTGCAAGCAGTTAGTAAATATGATGGGAGGGGAAATAGATTTCGATAGTGAAGAAGGGAAAGGCACTACTTTTTCATTCACTGCCGAGTTTATGAAGCAGCATAATGTTACCCAAAATGAGTATCAACATCAGGATTTAGAGAAGCTGGATCAGTTAAGAATATTAGTGGTGGATGACAATAGCAGTAATCGCAAAAATATGTGTAGCCTAGCTCAAAGTTGGCATATAGGTTGTGAGGCGGTTGCCAGTGGACAGGAAGCATTAATCTCGCTTAGCCAAAATTCCTATGATCTAGTGATTACGGATATGGAAATGCCAGAGATGGATGGAAGAACTTTGGGAAAATTGATTAAAGCTAATCCTCAAACCAGTCATATTCCCCTAGTGATGATGACAAGTGTAAATCAATCTGACCTCCGTTCCATCGCCCTCGAAGCTGAATTTGTCGAATGCTTGATCAAACCAGTTAAGCAATCAAGATTTTTAGAGGTTGTAACTAATTTGGTCAGTTGTCCCTTGTTACCTGCCGCAACTGTCCCTACACAAATTACCGCCATTCCTAGTATTAATATTAAAATTTTAGTGGCGGAAGATAATATGGTTAACCAAAAAGTGGCGATTAGACAACTCCAAAACCTAGGATATACAGCCGATATAGCCAACAATGGACAGGAAGTTTTAGATAAATTAGATCAAATTCCCTACGATATTGTGTTTATGGATTGTCAAATGCCCGTTTTAGATGGTTATTTAGCTAGTCAAAGTATTCGGGAGCGGGAATCAAACCGCAGCTATGGCGATCGCCGCCCTGTAGTAATTATTGCTATGACCGCTAATGCTATGTCTTCGGATCGCGATCGGTGCCTTGTGGCGGGAATGAATGACTATTTAAGTAAGCCTGTCACCAGAGATCAACTGAGTAAAATTCTTACTACTTGGGCAGCAACTATAGAACCTATACAAAGAGGGAAATGAGTTAAAAAGGAAGAATAACTTGAGAGAAAACTATGTCAAGCAACTCCTTTAGTCGATGATAGTGGTGAAGTAGAAAAATATAAACGGATTGATCAGCTAACTTGGTCTGAGGAAGAATTATTGCAGGGAAAATTGATTAAAATCAATAAATTCCCCAAAGACAAAAATGTAAAACTATTCTGGTGTCTCCAACTAGGACGGAATATGTTGTCACTAAAGACTTAACTCAAGACTACACCCCTGAAGCACAAGCTATCAGCTGTGGAATATTTGGGAAAATTTACAGACTATTTGCAATTACTACAAAGCTAGACCAGAAATAGGGATGATTGAAGCTTACCTCACCCTTTTGGATGCTTTTTTTTATCATCGCCAATTGAGACTGTCGTAATGCCATCAATATATTTTGGGTTTGTAAGTTTTGATAAAAGCCACTCATAAGTAGTTGAGTACCACTGTCAGAAACTGTCCAGAGGGAAGCGATCGAGGCTTTTGCTCCTGCCCGTTGCACTTGATAGCCAAATCCTAAAACCTCTGCACCCGTGCCGAAGGTACCTATTCCAGTTTCACAGGCACTTAATACGACTAGATCAGCAGCTTGTAGTTGCCAGGTGCTAATCTCCGCCAAAGTAACCTTACTACCATCTCCAAATAAAATATAGGAATCTAAGGGGCTACCAGTATTAAACTCAGCATGGGTGGCAAAATGAACAATTGCATTGCCAATTACCTGCTCCTTGGTCGCTTTAGCGGAGAAATTATTTTCCAGTAAACTTGTGACATTGGTGAAATTTTTAGCAATATTCTCCACCTCTGGAATTGAACCTGCTAAACCTTTGTTGCCAAATCTGCTTTCTCCATCTTTACCGCCAAATGCCCCTGCAAAAATTCGGAGGTTAGATATTTTAGATTGCGGTTTATATTGAGACTGGCGATCGCTATCAAACAGACTGTAGGCAATTAAGTTATTGATTTGATATTGTTCAACTAACCACTGCTTCCCATCATAAAGAGCAGCTAAGGGAATATAGCGTAAAATTCCATCGGGGGCATAAAGAATGGTGGTAGTATCTGTCTGTTTTAGTTGTGCCGCAAGAGGTTTAATCATTAAGTCATAGACTTTTTTGCCCGATATTTTGGCATCTTGGGATAGTGGGTTTTGCAGATCAGAACGAAAATCTTTGACCAGTTCTTCAAAATCTTTACCTTTAATGGCAACAGACTGATTAATTGGCGGATTATTAGCGGAAAATAAAATTAATTCAAGGCGATCGCTCAAAATTAAGGGATAAAGTAAAGCCGTATTTTTAGGAATTTTCTGAAGATAGATGGGAACTTGATTAATTTCTGAACGAGGGAGTTGGGCAATTTGGTTTGCTAGTTGACGGTTAAGCTCTGTAGTATTTGCAGTTAAAAGGCGATCGCTAATTATGCTTTCAGGTGCTAGGAGTTTAATCCTTTGATGAATAGCAAGATTTTGGTTTATATCTTTTTTTGCACCTTTGAAGTAATCCTCTAGTTCTTGAATTTTGAGCAGATCAAGAATTTGTAAAGCCTCTGTAATTCTACCTTTTTGTAATAACAAGTCAGCAAGACGACGATAACCTCCTTGGATAGTTTCTAGGTATGATCTTTGTTCTTCTTTACTCAAGCCATTAATATCTTTGCGAATCGATTCGGTAATATTAACTGATTGTTTATATGCCAAGATTGCTAAGTCTTTTTGATTAGATTTTGCTAAAGTTGCTCCCAAATTATTTAGAGTATTTCTTTCCCCTTGGCGATCGCCGATATACTTAAAAATGCCTATTGATTGTTGGTAAAGGTTAAGAGCCTCCTTATATTGACCTATCTCCCTGTAGATCAGTCCCAGATTATTGATGGCATTTGCTTCCCCTTGGCGCGCACCTAGTTGTTTTTTAATTTCTAAGGATTTTTGATAGAAGCTGATCGCCTTTTGATATTCCTTAAGATAGAAGTAGGAGCTACCTATATTATTAAGAGAAGAAGATTGCCCATCAAGATTACCCAATTGTTTTTCAATTTCTAGGGATTTTTGGGAAAACTCAATCGCCTTGTTGTATTGCTTGAGAGATTGATAGGTATTGCCGATATTACTTAAACTTACTGCCTCTCCTTGGCGATCGCCGATTCGGGTTTTGATTGCTAAGGATTGTTGGTAAAACTCTATGGCTTTTCGGTATTGTCCTAAACTTTGATAATTATTACCCAAATTATTCAGAGCATCTCCCTCACCGTTAGGATCACCGAGTTGTTCAAAAATGGCTAAAGCATGTTGATAGTAGGCGATCGCCTTTTGGTACTGCCCTTGGTTATAGTAAGCTCCCGCCAGATTATTTAGCGAACTTCCTATGCCATTGATGTCACTAATTTCCTGCCTAATTACTAATGACTGCTCGTAAACTTCTATGGCTTTTTGGTATTGTCCTAAATTTTTATAAGCAACACCTAAATTATTGAGAGAATTGCCTTCGCCTTTAAGATCGCTAGTTTCCTTTCTGATTGCCAAAGATTCTTGGTGAAATGTAATTGCTTTTTGGTATTGTCCTAGTCTTTCATAGCCAATTCCCAGCCCATTAAGTGCCGTTGCTTCACCATTGCGATCGCCAAGTCTTTTTTTAATAATCAAAGATTGCTGATAGAGATCAATTGCTTTTTGATACTGTCCTAGCCTGAAATAACCATTGCCTATATTATTCAGTGATGTTCCTTCACCACCAAGATCATTATTTTCCTTTCTGATTGCTAAAGCTTTCTGATGAAATTCAACCGCCTTTTGATACTGTCCGACTCTGTTATAAGTAATTCCCAAATTATTAAAGACATCTCCTATACCTTGGCGATCGCCGATCTGTTGATAAATTTGTAAGGATTGGTGAAATGATTGTAGTGCCTCTGCATATTTATTAATATCCAAATAGTCTAATCCTTCTTGCAATAGACGTTTAGCCTCCAAGGATTGATCTGTTGGAACCTGTGCCGACACCTCTATTACTTCTAGTTGTAAAGGTATAGACAACCCCAAACCCACAAAACCCACACAGAGGATTCCCACTGATACACTGAAATTCTTAGACATTTTTATATTGAGAATATTGAGAGGATATTTAAAGTTATTGAAAGCCTTAGAAATCAAATTACTAACACTAGATCAAGATCACCTAATACAGCCAATTATGACTGTACTGATGCCCAGAATGAACTATAAATCGACTACCTGTTTCATGTAATTTAAATCTCTATATTTAAAAAATTTCTAAACTTTCCGCAAAATTAGCAAAATGCAATAACAAATCTATGATTGTCCATACCTATCCTCCCTTAATTGGGGGAACTTTAGTTAAACGCTACAAACGCTTTTTTGCTGATATTGAGCTTAGTAATGGAGAAATAGTTACTGCCCACTGTGCTAATACTGGACCCATGACGGGTATATGTACGATTGGTAGTTCTGTTTACTTATCCCAATCTAGTGATCCAAAACGCAAGCTCAAGTACACATGGGAAATCATAGATGTAAATGGGATTTGGGTAGGGGTAAACACCTCATTACCTAATAAAATTATCGGCTCAATGCTCGATCGCCATCTTTTACCCGAATTAGAACCTTACGATAGTTTTAAGCCCGAAGTTGCCTACGGTAGTGAAAAGAGCCGTATTGATTTTCTATTAACCCATGCTCATAATGATTCTAATCAGGATTCCAAAAAGCTAACCACAACATATACCAAAACTTATCTGGAAGTAAAAAATACAACTTGGCATGATGGTAATATCGCTCTATTTCCAGATACGGTAACAACGAGGGGGCAAAAGCATCTGCGGGAATTAATGGGAGTGATTGCTCAGAACACGAAATCTGCGATCGTTTATTTTATTAATCGGAGTGATTGTGATGATTTTAGGGCAGGCAAACAAGCTGATCCAGAGTATGCCCAGTTATTAGATGAGGCAATGATTGCAGGTGTAAAAGTTCTGCCCTATCGGTTCCATATCACGCCTCAGTCTGTGGAATTTTTAGGGATAGTAAAATTTTAGAACTTGACTTTAAAAATTTGGAAAAAAAATCTGAAACTTGAAAATTTAATAACAAAAAACAGATAATACCGATGCGACTACTACTAGTGGATGACGAGGAAGAACTAACAAAACCCTTGCAAAGGTTATTAATTAATCAAGGTTATGCTGTGGACGTGGCAACTGATGGTAAAACTGGTTGGCAACTGGCACAAACTCAAACCTATGACCTTTTAATTTTAGATTGGGTGATGCCGATTATGTCAGGAGTTGAACTATGCCGATCGCTTCGTCAAACAGGAGATCATACGCCAGTGCTATTTTTAAGTGCTAAGGATACTTTAGATGAACGGGTAGAAGGTTTGGATAGTGGTGCCGATGATTATCTAGTCAAACCCTTTGAGCTTAAAGAGCTATTAGCCCGCATCCGTGCCTTATTACGCAGGACATCATTATCTTCTGGGGAATCTTTAGAGGCAAGTTCAGAGAAATCAGAGCCTCAAACCTTAGTATTCGCTAATCTGGAGTTAGATATTAATAGTCAGGTTTTGTACCGCGATCGCCAGTCAATTCCTTTATCTGAAAAAGAATGTCAGCTATTGGCTTATTTTATGCAACATCCTAATCAACTGCTAACCCACGATCAAATTCAACATCATATTTGGCATGAGGATATTCCAACTAATACCTTAGTGGCACAGATTCGGTTGTTAAGACGCAAAATTGATCAAGATTCTGAAAACTCTCTAATTAACACGGTGTATGGGAAAGGTTATCGATTTGGCTAAATCAAACTGGGTAAGCTGACTATACTCCAATCCATAAATCAAATCCAGAGGTGCTTTAAGTCTGAGTATGTTTTTTACTTCCTAATTCTGCACTCCACCAAATCCAATAAATTAGTAATCCCTGTAATGGTAATCTTAGCCATAGCAAAATTAAAGGGAAGTTTAAGCCAATCTGCTCATAGTTCACGACCATATTAATATTGGCAGGAAACACAGCTACCATTAATGCCACTAAGCCATAGCCTGCGGGGATTTGCAGAAAAGGAATGAAGATGCCAATGCCTCCTAAAATCTCAAAAACACCACTGATATAAACCAGTTCTAAATGGGCGGGTAAATAGGGTGGCATAATTTTTACATACATCGAACTTGCTGTAAAATGCAGAATCCCAGCCCCAATGAAAAAGATTGCCAAGAAAATCCGAGAGATTAATTTATAGTTCATGGCTTGTTTTTAACTTGTAGTTTATCTAGACGGTATAAGAAATACTGAACCTAGAATACTTACTTCAGTTCCCATAGCTCCCGAATATTCATCAATTATTTGGCAGATATTTATCAAACTATCCCCTATTTCTAGTTTGTTGCAGTTAATGCGCTTTATCAGTGTTATGGGGTAAGAATAAGGATAAAACCATAACGGGGCTTCGCCCATCGACCCTATTTAATTAGGACTATCTTTACAGAGCGAACGGAGTAGGAGTCGTTCCTCACACTCGTTTCTGCCAGAACTTTATAAATTTGACTGACTATTTACTAGGCAATACTGCCCCGTTTCCGAGTTTCTTTAAAGGATGTCCCCACATTCCGTAAACCCGCCTGAATCATCTGTTGTTCCAGCATGGCAAAAAACCGATATCGATCGCCCCCTGTAACTACTGCCTGATTATGTGCCTCTGCTAACACAACTGGATAACCATAACCCTTCTGCACTTGGGCGAGAATAATGCTTAAGCATTGCGATCGCAAATTTTGATCCAAGGCAGTCCACTCTGGCATCTCTATCCTTGCCACTTCTGACCCCACATGCAGATAACAAAAATAAATAGAATGCTCACCATATTCCTGCAAAATCTTGGCATGACTACGCCACATAGGACTACATTCCCCATACTTTAAAAGTCTTTGCCATAACGTCCCATCTCTGAGGGGCTGAGTGCGGCTACAGGGTAACGAATCCAAAAGTTTATTCCCACAATAACCGCTACAGTCAGGTTCTGAAAATGGACAAGCTTGCAACCGTAAGAAGTTGATCGACTCTCCCGCCCGTGGCGCACTGATATATCCTGCTACTGGAATATTAGAGAGGCGCAGTTGATCCCAAGAGGCAAGAATATCTGGCAAAATTTGCTTGCGCGCTCCCGCAGGTAACATCTCCAAATTCCAGTGAATTAGAGAACCATCGGACAAAGCCAAAATTGGTCGTTCTTTTTGATGCTTACAGGCAAAATCCCCAAGAGCGATCGCCTCATCAACAGTTCTTCTTAAACTCATCCATTCTTCGGTTTGAATTCCCCACTGGCGAGATTTATATAAATCTTCAGATTTGTAATAGACATTCGGGACATTATCTAAAACTGGAACTACGCCATCACCGTAATGGATAGCTACCCTACCCACATTTATCAAATAGCAGTAAGCAACTTCATGACGACTGGGAGAAATTTGGGAGCCATCGGTGGCAATTACGGAATGTAAACCAGAGATCGCTTCATATTTAGAAATTTGTTCTAATGCTTCTACTGGTTCGGCACAACTAAAAGCTAATTTTTCCTGCCATTGCTGATATTGGGTTTTTAATAGAGTTTCATTAGCGATCGCCTGATTAAATAAATCCTCTGCCAGATTGAGCTTTACGGCTAGCTGCTTTGCCTCTTTTTGCAGTTGCTCGGACATTCCCTGCATTTGCCCCGCAATTTTGAGTAAGTCAAGCATTATTCTGGTTAGATCGTGATTGGACTAATAGCTAGTTTAACTTCCTCTCACAAAATTAACATTTCCCTAATCATTAACTTCTCGCCATAGGTCATAGTATAAAAACAAAGAGTTTAGCTCAGCTAATTTTTTATATCGGAATGCATTACTTAAACTATAGTTAGACTACAATCGAAATAAAATTTCTACAGGGATATTAGATTTATGATTCATGCTTACGCAGCCCATTCTCCATCTGGAATACTAGAGCCTTTTGAGTACGATCCCGGTGAACTAGGCGCAGAGGAAGTTGAAATTACGGTGGAATATTGTGGAATTTGCCACAGCGACCTTAGTATGCTCGATAATGAATGGGGCATTAGCCAATATCCCCTAGTCCCCGGTCATGAAGTGGTGGGAACGATCGCTGCGATAGGTAATGCGGTCAAAAAATTAAAAGTAGGGCAAAGAGTGGGTTTAGGATGGTACTCCCGTTCCTGCTTAACCTGTGAATGGTGCGTAGGTGGAGATCAAAATCTCTGCCAAACTGCCGAGCAAACCATTGTGGGCAGATATGGAGGATTTGCCGATAGGGTGCGTGCTAATGAAGGTTGGGTAATTCCTTTACCTGAAGGACTTGATCCATCAACATCGGGACCACTTTTCTGCGGCGGCATAACCGTATTTAATCCCATAGTCCAATTTAATATCAAGCCAACGGATCATGTGGGCGTGATTGGTATTGGTGGCTTAGGACACATGGCATTAGGGTTTTTAAAGGCTTGGGGCTGTGACGTTACAGCGTTTTCCACCTCCCCCGATAAAGAAGCCGAAACTAGAGCTTTAGGTGCTAATCACTTTATTAACTCCCGTGACCCTGAGGCGATCTCCAAGGCAGCAAATACCTTTGATTTGATCCTTTCCACTGTTTCTGCTGACTTAGATTGGAGTGCCTATATCGCCATGCTGCGTCCCAAGGGTCGGTTACACTTTGTAGGTATAGCTCCTAATCCAGTTTCTAGCTTAGTTTTTCCCCTAGTTGTCGGACAAAAATCCATTTCTGGTAGTCCCCTCGGCAGCCCCGCCACGATCGCCCAAATGTTAGAATTTAGTAATCGCCATGATTTTGAGCCAACGGTGGAAATATTTCCATTTGACCAAGTTAATGAAGCGATCGCTAAACTACGGACAGGCAGACCTCGCTACCGTCTGGTACTTAAACACTAATTTTTTTAATTATTTATTTTTTTAATTAGACTTACTCTATGGCGGATATAGGAATCATGACAGCGCAGGTGCGCCCTGAACGTGCTGTCGGGCAGATTCATGTTTATGATGGCATGGGTAAAGGTAAATCCCAAGCGGCATTAGGTGTGGTTTTGCGATCTCTAGGACTTGGTATGGCAGCCACAGACCCCTCAGAAACTAGAATTTTACTGCTCAGATTTTTGAAAGGTTATGGTCGAGAATATGCTGAAGATGCAGCGATTGCAGCCCTGAAACAAGGATTTCCCCATTTAATCGATCAAGTTCGCACTGGACGACCCGAATACTTCAATGCCGACCAAATTACCCCCCTAGATCGGGCTGAAGCAGAACGGGGATGGGATGTGGCGCGTGGTGCGATCGCTTCTGGCTTATACTCAGTGATTGTTTTAGATGAGCTCAATCCTGTACTTGATTTGGGGCTTTTACCCCTAGATCGGGTGATCAAAGACCTAAAACGCAAACCTGAACATCTAGAGATTATTGCCACAGGTAGAGGTGCGCCCCCAGCCCTCTTGGAAATTGCCGATCTCCACTCCGAAATGCGGCTCCATGAACCCAATCCCAATTTTGCTGAATATGGCATCACAGGTATTGAAATCTATACTGGTGCAGGTAAAGGTAAAAGTACCTCAGCACTAGGTCGCTCCCTACAGGCGATCGGTAAAGGTATTAGTCGAGATCAATCCCACCGAGTTTTGATTATGCAGTGGCTCAAAGGTGGTACAGGCTATACCGAAGATGCGGCAATCGCCGCCCTCAACCGTAGTTATCCCAGTGTGGTCGATCACCAAAGATGTGGACGAGATGCGATCGTGTGGCGGGGGAAACAACAGGAACTGGACTTTATCGAGGCACAACGGGGATGGGAAATTGCCTCAGCCGCGATCGCCTCAGGACTATATAAAACTATTATCCTAGATGAACTCAATCCCACCGTTGACCTAGAACTTTTACCTGTCGAACCAATTTTTCAGGCACTCCTACGCAAACCCCGTGATACCGAGGTAATTATTACTGGGCGTTGCTACAAACAACCCGCCTATTTTGACCTAGCCAGTGTGCATTCCGAGATGGTATGCCACAAACATTACTCTGATCGCGGTATTGATCTAAAACCGGGCGTTGATTTTTAATACTTGCCAGAATAAATCCAACCAAATAAAACTTAACAAAAATTCTGTCATAGGTAGTTGACAAATGCCTATTATCAAAATATAGTTAAGAACTTATGCCTTGATGAGGCGAGATGTACACTCTCACTAAAACTACAGTCATTAGTGCATGAATAAGCCAACACATATAACTCCTGCTTTTGCTTTACCAGATTTAGTAGAAATTCAGCGGGAAAGTTTCCGATGGTTCTTAGAAGAAGGTTTAATCGAAGAGTTAGATAGTTTCTCTCCCATAACCGACTATACAGGGAAAATGGAACTCCACTTTGTCGGAAAAGAATTTAAGCTCAGGAGTCCAAAGTACAGCGTTGATGAAGCCAAGCGTCGTGATGCCACCTATGCCGTTCAAATGTATGTTCCTACCCGCCTAATTAACAAAGAAACAGGCGAAATCAAGGAACAAGAAGTATTTATAGGCGATCTCCCGCTTATGACTGATCGTGGAACCTTTATTATTAATGGGGCAGAGCGTGTAATCGTCAATCAAATTGTGCGTAGTCCTGGGGTTTATTTTAAATTAGATATAGACAAAAATAGCCGTCGCACCTACAACGCCAGCCTAATTCCTAACCGGGGTGCATGGCTCAAGTTTGAGACCGATAAAAATGATCTGGTTTGGGTCAGAATTGACAAGACCAGAAAGCTTTCCGCTCAAGTTTTATTAAAGGCATTGGGTTTAACTGATGCTGAAATTTTTGACTCTTTGCGTCACCCCGAATACTTCCAAAAAACAATTGATAAAGAAGGACAATTTGGTGAAGAAGAAGCACTAATGGAGCTTTATCGCAAACTCCGTCCCGGTGAGCCTCCTACCGTTAGTGGTGGGCATCAGTTGCTTGAATCTCGATTCTTTGATCCTAAACGCTATGATCTAGGTAAAGTTGGGCGGTATAAGCTCAATAAAAAGCTGCATCTCAATATTCCCGATGATAAACGAGTTTTAACATCTGAAGACATTCTGGCATCGATTAATTACTTGATCAATTTAGAGTTTGATGTTGGACAAATCGATGACATTGATCACCTCGGTAACCGTCGTGTACGTTCTGTCGGTGAACTTTTGCAAAATCAAGTTCGAGTTGGACTAAATCGACTAGAGCGAATTATTCGTGAACGGATGACTGTTTCTGACTCCGATTCCCTTACCCCTGCCTCTTTAGTTAACCCTAAACCCTTAGTTGCTGCCATTAAAGAGTTCTTTGGTTCCAGTCAACTGTCTCAGTTTATGGATCAAACTAATCCTTTAGCTGAGCTTACCCACAAACGGCGGATTAGTGCTTTAGGTCCTGGTGGTTTAACCCGTGAACGGGCAGGATTTGCAGTGCGGGATATTCACCCTAGTCACTATGGTCGAATTTGCCCAATTGAAACTCCTGAAGGACCAAATGCAGGGTTAATCGGTTCCTTAGCAACCCATGCTCGTGTTAATCAGTATGGCTTTATTGAAACTCCTTACTACCCCGTAGAAGCAGGCAGAGTCCGACGTGACTTAGCACCTGTGTATATGACTGCTGATGAAGAAGATGAACTAAGAGTTGCTCCTGGTGATATTCCCACCGATGAATCTGGCAAGATTACCAGTGATTTAGTGCCTGTGCGCTATCGCCAAGAATTTGGTACCGCTTCACCTACTGAAGTTGATTATGTAGCAGTATCTCCAGTGCAAATCATTTCAGTGGCAACTTCCTTAATTCCGTTCCTTGAACATGATGATGCCAACCGCGCACTCATGGGGTCTAACATGCAGCGGCAAGCTGTACCTTTATTACGTCCTGAACGTCCATTAGTGGGAACAGGTCTAGAGCCACAAGCTGCTAGGGACTCAGGTATGGTGGTTGTATCTCGTACCGATGGTTATGTCAGCTATGTTTCTGCTGATGAGATTAGAGTCCGCTCTGATGCGGGAGGAGAAACCGCTTATTACCTTCATAAGTATCAACGCTCTAACCAAGATACTTGCCTAAATCAGCGTCCTATTGTGTTTGTTGGCGATCGCGTAGTCACTGGTCAAGTAATGGCAGATGGTTCGGCTACCGAAGGTGGCGAATTAGCGCTGGGGCAGAATATTCTTGTAGCATATATGCCTTGGGAAGGCTACAACTATGAAGATGCAATCTTGATCAACGAACGTCTAGTTTATGATGATGTTTACACCTCCATTCACATTGAAAAATTTGAAATTGAGGCTCGTCAAACCAAGCTAGGACCGGAAGAAATTACTCGAGAAATTCCTAATGTTGGGGAAGATACGCTCCGTCAACTTGATGAACAGGGTATTATTCGGACTGGGGCATGGGTCGAAGCTGGAGATATTCTTGTTGGTAAAGTTACTCCCAAAGGTGAATCTGATCAGCCTCCTGAAGAAAAGCTACTCAGAGCAATTTTTGGGGAAAAAGCTAGAGACGTTAGGGATAATTCTTTAAGAGTTCCCAACGGTGAAAAAGGTCGGGTAGTCGATGTGCGGGTATTTACCCGTGAACAAGGTGATGAACTCCCACCTGGAGCCAATATGGTTGTTAGAGTCTATGTTGCTCAAAAGCGTAAAATCCAAGTTGGCGATAAAATGGCTGGTAGGCATGGTAATAAAGGGATTATCTCCCGCATCCTATCTAAGGAAGATATGCCATACCTTGAAGATGGAACACCCTTAGATATTGTCTTAAATCCTTTAGGGGTACCTTCACGGATGAATGTGGGACAGGTATTTGAGTGCTTATTGGCATGGGCAGGAGAAAATAGGGATGTCAGATTTAAGATTACTCCTTTTGATGAAATGCATGGAGAAGAGATGTCTAGAGCCTCGGTGCATGAACAATTAGCTCAAGCTCAGCGTGAAACAGGAGATGAATGGCTCTTTAATCCCGAAAATCCTGGGAAGCTTACCGTATATGACGGACGAACGGGTGAGCCTTTTGATCAGCCTGTAACGGTGGGTAAGGCATATATGCTTAAGCTAGTTCACCTTGTTGATGATAAGATTCATGCTCGTTCCACTGGTCCTTATTCTTTAGTTACTCAGCAACCTTTAGGTGGTAAAGCACAGCAAGGAGGACAAAGATTTGGAGAGATGGAAGTATGGGCTTTAGAGGCATTTGGTGCAGCATATACTTTGCAAGAGCTTTTAACCGTTAAGTCTGATGATATGACTGGACGTAATGAATCCTTAAATGCGATCGTCAAAGGCAAAGCAATTCCTCGACCTGGTACTCCAGAATCATTCAAGGTACTGGTACGAGAGTTGCAATCACTATGTCTTGATGTATCGGTTCATAAACTGGAATCAAGAGAAGATGGAAAGAATAAGGATACAGAGGTTGACTTAATGGTCGATATTAGTACAAGACGTGTGCCTGCCCGCCCTACCTATGAGTCTTACAACAAAGATGATGAAGATTAATTGCTCTCATCAATACTGACTTCTATCTAAACTCAATTTCATAGATTTTATCTGAATATTTTATCTGATAAATATTATCCAAATTACTCAAAAGAATCATAGGAAGCTTTACTCATGACAAAAGTGGAACAACGCTTTGATTATGTCAAAATTGGTTTGGCTTCCCCTGAAAGAATTAGGCAGTGGGGAGAACGTACACTTCCCAATGGTCAAGTTGTGGGGGAAGTTACAAAACCTGAGACTATCAACTATCGTACTCTCAAGCCAGAAATGGATGGATTGTTCTGTGAGCGTATTTTTGGTCCTGCTAAAGATTGGGAATGTCACTGCGGTAAGTATAAGCGAGTCCGCCATCGTGGAATAGTTTGTGAACGTTGTGGTGTTGAAGTTACGGAATCAAGAGTCCGCCGTCACCGTATGGGATTTATTGCCTTAGCGGCTCCAGTAACTCATGTTTGGTATCTCAAGGGTATTCCCAGCTATATGGCAACTCTTCTGGATATGCCATTGCGAGATGTTGAACAAATTGTTTACTTCAATGCCTATGTGGTTCTTGATGTAGGCAATGCTCCCAATTTATCCTATAAACAACTGCTTAGTGAAGATCAGTGGATACAGCTGGAGGATGAAATTTACGCCGAGGGTTCTCAGTTAGATGGAATTGAGGTAGGAATTGGTGCAGAGGCGGTACAACAGCTTCTGAATAATATTAACCTTGAACAAGAAGCAGAAAAGCTCCGTGAAGAAATTTCTAGTTCTAAGGGACAAAAACGCGCAAAGCTAATTAAACGTTTACGAGTTGTTGATAACTTTGTGGCAACAGGTTCTCGTCCTGAGTGGATGGTACTAGAGTATATTCCTGTTATTCCTCCAGACTTGAGACCCATGGTGCAACTAGATGGTGGTCGTTTTGCTACTAGTGATCTTAACGATCTTTATCGCCGTGTTATTAATAGAAATAATCGTCTGGCTCGTCTGCAGGAAATTCTAGCACCAGAAATTATTGTGCGTAATGAAAAGCGAATGCTTCAGGAGGCTGTAGATGCCTTAATCGATAATGGACGTAGAGGAAGAACAGTAGTTGGAGCAAACAATCGTCCTCTAAAATCGTTATCTGACATTATCGAAGGTAAACAGGGGCGGTTTCGTCAAAATCTTTTAGGAAAGCGGGTTGATTATTCTGGTCGTTCCGTAATTGTGGTTGGTCCCAGCTTAAAAATTCATCAGTGCGGATTACCCAAGGAAATGGCAATTGAGTTATTTCAACCTTTTGTTATTCATCGTTTAATCAGGATGAACTTGGTGAATAACATCAAAGCAGCGAAAAAAATGATTCAGCGTAATGACCCAGCCATTTGGGATGTTTTAGAAGATGTAATCCGAGATCACCCAGTTATGTTGAATCGGGCTCCAACACTTCACCGTTTGGGAATCCAAGCCTTCGAGCCAATTTTAGTCGAGGGTCGAGCAATTCAGCTTCATCCATTGGTCTGTCCTGCATTTAATGCTGACTTTGATGGAGATCAAATGGCGGTTCATGTGCCTTTATCTATTGAAGCTCAGGCTGAGGCAAGGTTACTAATGCTTGCTTCTAATAATATCCTCTCACCAGCTACGGGCAGACCTATTGTTGCCCCCAGTCAAGATATGGTTTTAGGCTGCTATTACTTAACAGCAAGTAATCCAGATACCCAAGTTGGAGAAGGTCGGTATTTTGCTAATTTCCAAGAAGTTGTGATGTCCTATGAACATAAGCAAGTTACATTACATTCTAAAATCTGGGTAAGATTTGAAGGAACTGTTGAGGGAGATGGAGCCGATGACACGCCTTTATCAGAAATAATTGATGAAAGCGGTTATAAGCTGAAAACCTATCCATTCCGTCGTGTTCGAGAGGATCAATCAGGTAAGGTTGTCTCACAGTATATTCTCACTACCCCGGGAAGAATCATTTTTAATCAGTCAATTTATAGCTCTTTGGCAGTTTGAGATATTTTCTCATAGCCTCTGATCATTCCCATATTGAACCTTTTATATAGAGATCACAGTCATGACAGATTTAAACACATCTGACCAAAACTCACCTAGAATTTTTATTAATCGCACAGTTGATAAAGGGCAACTCAAGAAGTTAATTGCCAGAGCTTTCACTAACCATGGAACCTTCGCTGCTGCAAGTATGGCTGATGAGCTAAAATCATTAGGATTTCGCTATGCGACCCAAGCTGGGGTATCTATTAGCGTGGATGATTTGCAAATCCCTCCTAAGAAAAAAGAGTTATTAAGAGAAGCAGAGGCTGAAATAGAATCAACGGAGAATCGATACACCCGTGGTGAAATTACTGAGGTTGAAAGATTTCAAAAAGTAATTGATACTTGGAATCAGACTAATGAGTCGTTGAAAGATGAGGTTGTAAAGAATTTCAAAAGTAACAACCCTTTGAATTCTGTTTATATGATGGCATTTTCAGGGGCAAGGGGAAATATTTCTCAAGTACGTCAGTTAGTGGGAATGAGAGGGTTAATGGCAAATCCTCAAGGCGAAATTATCGACTTGCCTATTAAAACTAATTTCCGTGAAGGATTAACTGTAACTGAGTATATAATTTCATCCTATGGAGCAAGAAAGGGATTGGTTGATACTGCCTTACGTACCGCAGACTCAGGTTATCTTACTCGACGATTGGTGGATGTTTCTCAAGATGTAATTATTCGAGAAATTGATTGTGGAACTGATCGTGGTATTACAGTTGGAGCAATGAAGGATGGCGATCGCACGCTTATTAAGCTTGAAGATCGGCTGTTTGGTCGTGTTGCGGCTGAAGACATAGTTAATCCTCAAACTGGAGAGGTAATTGTTGCTAGAAATGAAGCTATTTCCGATGAGTTATCAAAGGAAGTTGTAAAAGCTGGAGTTGAGAAGGTTTTAATTAGATCGGCATTAACTTGTGCTTCAACTAGATCAGTTTGCCAAGCTTGTTATGGCTGGAGTCTTGCCCATGCTAAGTTTGTTGATATTGGTGAAGCTGTGGGAATTATTGCCGCTCAGTCCATTGGTGAACCTGGAACTCAGTTAACGATGAGAACGTTCCACACTGGCGGGGTATTCACTGGTGAAGTGGCTCAGCAATATCGGGCTGGATTTGATAGTACAGTTAAGTTTACTAAGAAGTTACGGGTACGTCCTCTGCGGACTCGTCACGGGGAAGATGCCCTGATTGTTGAAGCGGACGGAGATATTAGCCTAGAGGGTGGCGGCAAAAAAGAAGTTCTATCAGTTTCCCAAGGTTCAACTTTACTAGTTAAGGATGGCGAAAAAGTCAAAGTAGGTAGATTAATTGCCGAGGTTCCTGCCGCAGGTAGAACTGCTCGTAAAACTACGGAAAAAGCAACTAAAGATGTTGTTTCAGATTTATCTGGTGAGGTTCTGCTCCCAGACTTAATCCCTGAGCAGAAAAGAGATCGCCAAGGTAATACTAGCTACATAGCTCCTAGAGGAGGTTTAATTTGGGTTCTGGGTGGCGAGGTATATAACTTACCCCCTGGCGCTGAGCCTGTGGTTAAAAATGGCGATCGCATTAATATTGAGGGTGTGTTGGCAGAAACTCGTCTGATTACAGAGCATGGTGGTGTAGTTCGATTAAATCAGGTTGATAGCCGCAATAGCCGTGAAGTGGAGATTATTACTGCTTCTGTAGTTTTAGATGAAGCAAAAGTGGAAAAGGAAATCCACCAAGGAGGAGAGCACTATATCCTAGAGGCACAGAGCGGGCAAAGGTTTTCCTTAAAGGCTACTCCGGGTACCAAGGTTATTACTAATCAGGTTATTGCTGAATTAATAGATGATACTTATCGCACCAATAGCGGAGGAATTATCAAATATTCTGGAGTTGAAGTTGCTAAACGTAGTAAGGGTAAGCAAGGACACGAAGTAGTTAAAGGTGGTACCCTACTCTGGATTCCAGAAGAATGTCATGAAGTTAATAAAGATATTTCTCTATTATTAGTTGAGGATGGACAATATATTGAAGTTGGCACCGAGGTCGTTAAAGATATTTTTGCTCAAAGTTCAGGGGTGGTCGAAGTCACTCAAAAGAATGACATTTTGAGAGAAATTGTAATCAAACCTGGTGATCTATATTTAACAGATGATCCCCAAACAGCTATGCGTAAGCATGGTAACCTAGCCAACCCTAGCGATGAAGTGATGCCTGGACTTATATCTCAGGAACTCAGGTATGTTGAATATGTAGAAACTCCCGAAGGTTCAGCATTACTGTTACGACCTGTAGAAGAATTTGAAGTTCCAGATCAGCCTCCAGTTCCCAGTCAAGAGTCAGTTAATCAGACTGGACGTTCCATTAAATTAAGAGCTGTTCAACGTCTTCCCTATAAAGATGGAGAAAGAGTTAAATCTATTGATGGGCTGGATTTGCTGCATACTCAGCTTGTCCTAGAAATTGATACGGATTCACCCCAATTAGCTGCTGATATTGAGTTTGTGGCTGATGAAAGTGATCCAGATACCTTCAAGCTTCAGCTTGTAATCTTAGAGTCATTAATTGTACGTCAAGATATTGCGGCTGATCCCACTCAAGGTAGTACATCTACGCAAATTTTAGTATCCGATGGGGAAGCGATCGCTCCAGGTGCTGTTGTAGCTTTAACACAAATTTTATGTAAACAGTCTGGCATAGTTAGGGGTATTCGTGAAGGGGATGAACTAGTACGCCGAATTTTATTGGTAACTGATGAAGACCTTTTGAGAATTAACTGTAATACTGCCAAAATCAAGGTTGGAGACCTAGTAAAGTCTGGCGATGTGCTTGGTAGCAATGCGGTTTTACCTGAATCTGGTCAAGTTATTGAGGTTGGTGACAATTTTGCCATCATTCGTAAAGGTCGTCCCTATTTAGTTTCCCAAGGTGCCGTCTTACAAATTTCAGATACTGATTTGGTGCAAAGAGGAGATAGCTTGGCATTGCTAGTATTTGAACGTGCCAAAACGGGAGATATCATTCAAGGGCTACCTCGGATTGAAGAACTACTGGAAGGACGCAAGCCTAAAGAGATGTGTATATTGGCACAAAGAGGGGGCAAAGTTCAGGTTGTATATGATGCCGATGAAAATGTTGAAGTCAAAATTTTGGAAGATGATGGAACTGTAACTGACTATTTAATTGGACCAGGACAAAGTTTAATTGTCTCCGACGGACAAATTTTGCATGCTGCGGAACCAATTACCGATGGACCTGCTAATCCCCATGATATCTTGGAGATCTACTTTAAGTTCTATCGAGAAACTGATTCGATTAAGGATGCGGCACTAAAGAGCTTGCAAAAAGTACAGGAATTTTTAGTCAATCAGGTTCAATCTGTCTACCAATCTCAAGGCGTAGATATTTCCGACAAGCACATTGAGGTTGTTGTAAAGCAAATGACTTCAAAAGTGCGGATTGATGATGGCGGTGATACGACTCGACTACCTGGAGAGTTAGTGGATTTACATCAAGTTGAACAAATCAATGAGGCAATGGCAATTACGGGCGGTGTTCCTGCTGAATATACTCCAGTCTTAATGGGTATTACTAAAGCCAGTCTTAATACTGATAGTTTCATCTCGGCGGCTAGTTTCCAAGAAACTACTAGAGTTTTAACCGAAGCAGCGATTGAGGGTAAATCTGACTGGCTACGCGGACTTAAGGAAAACGTAATTATCGGGCGCTTAATTCCTGCGGGTACGGGATTTAATGCCTATGAAAATCCAACTATAGATTTAGAATCAGACACTTTGGAAGAGATAATTTATGACTCTCCTCTTACCTTTGACGATAAATCTGACGATATGATTATTGACGATCGCATTGCCAGAACTTATCAACCTATGAACTTTAGTAGTGATATTGAAGATGAACTAGTTGATGACGGAGTTGAATACGAAGACGAGGATGATATTGATGATGATGAAATGATTGAGTAGTTAGAACTTTTGGTAGTGTTAAAGAGGGCAGGAGCGTCTTCTGCCACTCAACTAAACCGTTTTACCAAACCGATTCCCCTGTTAAAAAAGTTAAATTAGTCTACGCCTAAAGTTTTAAGGGGTAACTGGACGAGGCATATACCAAGTCGCTGTTTGCTCGGTTTCGCCATGGGCTTTAAGTAATGCCATGAGTTTTTTACGCATGAGTAGTCCAGGTTTATCAGTGAACATATTCTGTTCAGAAGTAGGGACAAGCGGCACATCATAGTTAGTGGTTTCCAGAATCCTCTTATCTTCAAGGGTTACTGCCCGGTCAAACGCCACCACATCCTTGGTTGGGGTGTCTGCCTCTGTGTCGTTGCGGAGGCAAAACTGTACCATTTGGGAATTTGCATCATCAATGGGAGTCATGGTATTAACGATAATATGAGCTAGTCCATTGGCATAATTAATCCGTAGTTTGATTGTAAAGGGCATAAACCATTCCATATCGAGGATGCGATAGGTCTCAACTGTATCCATTTTCAGATTTTGCTGTTGGAGTTTAGTATTGACCACAATCTGCTTGGCTTGTCCTTTTAACCCTTCAGGCGTTTCCACGATCTCTAATAGTTCGGGCGTGGGGTGATCTTTACTACCAAAGGTACCTGTATGGACAAAAGTGGGATGGGCAAAGTCAAATTCATTTTCCATTACCCTTAACCCTGCACACTTCCAAGGTTCATAAAATTCACGGATCAAGCGAAAGTTTGGCTCAAATGCCTCGGTAATGGTGGGAACTTCGGCGATCGGTTCATCCAAACACACCCAAACATAGCCATAGCGTTCTGTACACTTATAGGCGTTGATTCTGGAAGCTGAGGGAACGGAGATATTTTGGGATTGGGGAATATGCACACAATTACCAGCGCGGTCAAATTGCCAGCCATGATAGGGACAGACGATCGCTCCATTTTCTACGGTTCCTAAAGATAATTGAGCAGAGCGATGACAACACTGATCTTTAGCGGCGGCAGGTTTCCCTAATTCATCCAGCCATAACACAATTTTTTGCTCAAGTAAGGTAAAGGATTTTGGTCCATCACTTAAATTGGCGATCGGAATGACAGGATACCAAAATTTACGAAGTACGGGTTGTTTTGTAACTAGCATGGGGAGTTCTCCAATTTTTAATTTTTAATGAAATGGTCCTGCCAAAATCACCTTAGCAAGAGCATTAATTACATCCTTTTCATCCTCTTGTTTGAGGCTGGCATACCATTGCTGGGTAGCTTCTGGGTCTTTCCCATAGATAATATCAGCCCGTTTGCGTGCCTTTAATACTAAAGAATTTGTCCGTTCCTTGCGATCGCTTTCATATCGTATCAGTGCATCCTCCACGCTTAAATTTGTGGTAATTAAATAACGACAGAGAATTTCTGCATCTTCCATTGCCTGACAGCCACCTTGTCCAAGGGTAGGGGTTGAAGCATGGGCAGAATCACCGAGCAGTGCCACCCGTCCTCGCACAATATGTTCTAGGGGATCAAGATCGCTAATTTCTAGGCGATTAGTTTCTAAGGGATTAATCTGCATAATCAGATTCTGCACAGGGGTAGCCCAGTTGTAAAATAAATTCTTGAGTTCCAACTGCCGATCACAGGGTTCAACTACAGTTCCTTTAGGCATAGGCGCACCAAAAAAGAAATAGAAGCGATCGCCCCCAATCGGCATCATCGAGGCACGCTTACCTTCACCCACATAAATTCCCCACACATCACTAGGAGAAATATTAGGATTAGCTGCAACTAAGCCATTCCAGTTAACATAGTCCGCATAGCGTGGTTCTACCTCACTGCCAGCAACATAGGTGCGAGCAAGAGAATGAATACCATCGGCACCGATTAATAAATCAACTTTGGTTGAGTGCCCATGCTCGAAAATCGCAGTTACCCCGTCCGCTTCTTCGGTAATGCCAATACATTTTGACTGGAGTTGGACATTCTCTTCACCAAAAGCATCTAGTAATATGCGTTGTAAATCACTACGGGAAACTGGATAGGGGCGTTGTCCGACTCGGGCAAACAGAGGATTTAGATCAATATCACTTAGGAGTTCATTGGTATGGGTGCGATATTCCATCCGATCCATGCGTCCACCAATGGCAGCGATCGCCTCACCTAGCCCCAGCCAATTTAAGACCTTAACCCCATTTGACCACAGAGATATTCCTGCACCTGCGGGTTTGAGGGCAGAAGCTTTATCATAGATTTCGACCGAGTATCCCATGCGCCGTAGGGCAATTCCCGCCGTTAAGCCACCAATACCAGCACCGATAATTGCGACTTTAAGGTTGTACATGAAAGCATTGTATACAGTATACAAACTAAATTTATCAAAACCTCAATGGCAATTCTGTATGGACGATTACAATTTAAATCAATTGCTTTAGTTAATGTATACAGTATACATTTTAAATTAATATGTCGGGAAAGCTTACAACTCATATTTTAGACACTGTGCGGGGTCGTCCTGCTCCATCGATTGTGATCGAATTATGGTCTATCGATCCGGTTAGTGGTCTGGGTAGCACCGTGAAGTTTGAAACGACAAACTCCGATGGTAGAGCGATTTTATTAGCTGATGGAGACTTAAAATCAGGGGTGTATGAACTGGTTTTTGTGATTGGCACCTATTTCTCCGAGTTTTATCCACCCAATAGCCTCCCGTTTTTTGAGCGCATTCCCATTCGCTTTGGCGTTGACAATCCAGATCAGCATTATCATGTTCCCCTCCTAGTTTCTCCTTGGTCTTACAGTACCTATCGTGGCAGCTAGTTTTTAACTATGTACATAATTCAACAGCTTAACCAAATGGATCGCTTGGCATTTACCCTTGCTTTAGGTACAGTTTTTGAGGATACTCCTGAAATTGTGAATCAAACTTGGGACAAACTACCAGTTCTAACTGTTGAACAATTATATAAAAACTTGTTAGATACCGTTGATGCCATGAGCTTTGATCGTAAACATAAACTAATTTGTGCCCATCCTAGTCTTGGCGATCGCATCAAAATGGCAGAAGCATCCGTAAGAGAGCAATCTAGTATTGGTTTAGATAGTTTAAGTTCGGAGGAATACAATCTGTTTCAATCCTTAAATCATGCCTACCGCCAGCGATTTGGATTTCCGTTTATTATTGCCGTTAGAAATCATACTAAGACTAGTATTTTAGAAGCATTTAAAACCCGTTTGCAAAATTCCCTTGATCTTGAATTAAATCGGGCGATCGCTGAAATCAAAGAAATTGCTCGATTTCGCCTCTACGATTTAGTGATTTCCTAAAACTATGAATCCATATCCTCGAGATTTAATTGGCTACGGTCAGTATCCACCCCATCCCCAATGGCATAGCCAAGCCCGCATAGCTGTACAGTTCGTGATCAACTATGAAGAAGGTGGAGAGACCTGTATTTTACATGGTGATAGTGCTTCAGAAACCTTCCTCTCAGAAATTATTGGGGCAGAACCATTTGCGGGAATGCGGCACATGAACATGGAATCGATGTATGAATATGGCAGTCGGGCGGGTTTTTGGCGATTGCATCGGTTATTTAGCCAACGGCAGATTCCAATTACTGTCTATGGGGTGGCTATGGCTTTAGCTCGTAACCCTGAGGCTGTGGCAGCTATGCAAGAGGCAGACTGGGAAATTGCCAGTCATGGTTATCGCTGGATTGACTATAAATATTTACCCGAGGTGGTGGAACGGGAGCATTTACACAAAGCGATCGCCATTCATACCGAAGTCACTGGTAGTCGTCCCCTGGGCTGGTACACGGGTAGAACTAGTGCCAATTCTCAAAAGCTCGTAATCGAAGAAGGCGGTTTTCTCTATGATTCCGATAGCTATGCCGATGATCTACCCTATTGGATTTATCCCAACTCGCAGAATACCCATAAACCCCATCTAGTAATTCCCTATACCCTTGATAATAACGATATGCGCTTTGCTACAGCCCAAGGGTTTAATAGTGGAGATCAGTTTTTTGCCTATTTGCGTGATGCATTTGATGTTTTGTATGCTGAGGGGGAAACGGCACCTAAAATGATGAGTATTGGTTTACATTGTCGCCTTGCAGGGAGACCAGGGCGGGCAGCAGCTTTAGCAAGATTCCTTGATTATGTGCAGAATCATGAACAGGTTTGGCTCTGTCGGCGCATCGATATTGCCGATCACTGGCATAAACACCATCAACCTCAAGCCACTTAAAGACTCTGCTAACTTTTGAGTAGCGATCAAAAACAAGCCCTAATCAAATTAAAGCAAAATACGATCCTGCCCTCTTTAACACCACCCATCAAAAATTGTGTTTGAGTCAACTTACGGATAATTGTGCCACTGGCAGCCATAGATGAGCGATCTGTTAGGTATGGTTTTCAGCGTGCATAGATAAAAATACCCAAGCAAAAAACAGCATAAATACTAAATCATTTAGCCCGTAAATACTATAAAAAATCCCAGCAAAAACGTCCTTGGAATAAAGTGGTGCAAGACTATTTCCCAAAATCCACTGAATCCAAGCTACAACATAGACCAGTTTCTCTATAGCAAAGGCTCCAACCAGCCATTTGATGTTTGAGTGAATGAATGCAGCACTAAGGTAAGTTAGCCCCCACACAATAATCATGAGGAGTCCAAAATTCGACATTACAATGGGATCGGCATTGTTAATAGCCACATTAGTAAATCCCCGTGAAAACACGAGAACACCGCCGATATTCATCAATGCTGCGGCAATAAGTCCATTTTTAACCAAGTTTAAGTTTCTATTCACTCTTACCCCCTAGGGCTACAAAACCCAACAAGTAATAAACTTAATTAACTAGCGATCGCTTTTTGTGGTGTAGCAGTGGGCATAGTCTGGACTTCGACAGGAATTGGAATTTATGGAGTTTCCGTAACCTGTTTTAAGTATATCAAACAAATGATGTCAGAATTTCTAACGAGGTTCCCGTTTTACGACCGTAGCAGGCATTTAGGTCTATCAATGCGTGAGATTTTTTAGTAAACTTTCTCATAGCTAAAGCTCTGTTAAACTTTGGAGTAGCCAACAACAACAAGCCCCATGCTCTTGAGTTTAAAAATTCAAAACTTTGCTCTAATTGATTATCTGGAATTAGAACTCCACCCAGGCTTAAATATCCTCACAGGTGAAACAGGGGCAGGTAAGTCCATTATTTTAGATGCCCTAGATGCGGCTTTGGGTGGGAAAATTACGGCAAAGTTTATGCGAACAGGGACAGAACGGGCGGCGATCGAGGCAGTTTTTAAGCCTAATTCCGTAGTGACGGAGTGGTTAGCCAGTCAAGAAATTGATTTAATTGAGGAAAATCAAATTATCTGTAGTCGAGAAATTACGGCAAAAAGTAATCGTACCCGAATTAATGGCGTAGTCGTAAATAAGCAACAAATTCAGGAATTACGGGAGAAATTAGTAGAAATTACGGCACAGGGACAGACAGTGCTTTTAGGAAGAGCCTCCATGCAACGGGAATGGCTAGATAGTTTTGGTGGGGTGGAATTAATTAGTCAAAGACAAATAATTACTAAACTGTTTGAAAATTATCAAAAGGCTAAAAACGCAGTTATAGAAAGACAAGAAAGCGATCGCCATAGATTACAACAACTTGATATGCTCCAGTATCAACTCCAAGAACTAGAAGCAGCAGACTTAGAAGACCCTGAAGAATTAAATCACCTAGAGAGCGAACGCCTGAGATTATCCCACAGTGTTGATTTACAGCAGCAAAGTTATCAGGTATATGAAGCATTGTATGCGGGTGAAACTAGGGGGGATTGCGCGGAGCTATTGGCAGATGCAGAAGCAGTATTAATTGATATGGTGGCAGTCGATCCCAACTTAGAAGGAATTTTAGAACTAGTTTCCAGTGCTTTAGCGCAGGTACAAGAGGCATCCCGCCAAATTAATAACTATGGTGCCAACATTGATAGTGACCCCGATCGCCTAGAAAGGATCGAAGATCGCATAAGACAACTCAAACAAATTTGCCGTAAGTATGGTTCCAATTCACCGACTGGATTAAGAGAAGCGATCGCCCATAAACATAAGCTAGAAAAGCAGTTGGCGGAAATTAATGCCAATAATCAACCCTTAGAAGTGCTAGAAAAAATTGCCAGTGAAAGCCTAAGTAAATTAACCAAAGCCTGTGCCAAATTAACCAAACTCCGTCACACTGCCGCAAAAGAACTAGAACAACAGCTAATTAATGCTCTTAAATCCTTGGCAATGGAAAAAGTCCAATTTCAGGTAAAAATTACGGAGCAGGTTCCTAATAGTAGTGGTGCCGATCAGGTCAGTTTTGAATTTAGTCCTAACTTGGGTGAACCTTTACAACCTTTGGCGGAAACTGCTTCAGGTGGAGAAATTAGTCGATTTTTATTAGCTCTGAAAACCTGTTTTGCCAAATCTACCCAAGGTTTAACGCCATTATTAGTGTTTGATGAAATTGATGTGGGAGTTTCAGGTCGAGTGTCCCAAGCGATCGCTCAACGATTATTTCAACTAGGACAAGGGCATCAGGTACTATGTGTAACTCACCAACCAATTGTGGCTGCGATCGCCGATCATCATTTCCAAGTCAGTAAAAAATTTGTAGAGGTTAATAGTAATAGCAGCAAAAGCGAAAGAACGATAGTAGAAGTTGAGTTACTGAATCCAAGCCAACGTAAGCAAGAACTGGCAAATCTGGCGGGTGGGGTGATGAGTGAGAAAAATACTAAAGAGAAAGATAAAACCACTGACAGTGCGATTATTTTTGCCGAATCTTTATTAACTCAGGCACAAAACCTTAAACAGGAACTAGAACAGCTAAATAATTAACTGAAACGCTAAACCATAAAATTATCTTAATAAAACATAAGTACATAACATAACTATTGGAGTCGAACATGAGTCTAGATCGCATTATTACTAATCCCAAAATTATGGTTGGTAAGTCCGTAATTCGCGGAACAAGACTGACCGTAGAATACATCTTGAACCTATTGGGTAATGGCTCAACTATTGCCGATATTCTGGATGAATATGACGGGTTGACTCAAGAAGATATTATGGCTTGCTTGTTATTTGCGGCACAATTTCTGCGTGAAACTACGTTTATTCCGTTGCTGGAGTCAGCCTAGATGCAATTTCTGGTAGATGAATGTACTGGCTCGAAAGTTGCTAAATGGCTTCAAGGTCAAGGATATGAGGTATTTTCTATTTATGATCAGGCACGGGGGATTTCTGATGATGCGGTGTTACAAAAAGCTTTTTCAGAGAACTGGATACTACTAATGATAAAGACTTTGGCGAGAAGAGTTATCGGGATCAGCGATCGCATAGAGGCGTAGTATTAATGCGGCTCACAGATGAAAGATACTCGAATAAAATTGTAGTTTTATCGAAGCTTTTAGCCAAACATTTAGATCGGCTACCAGATAATTATGTGGTCATCACTGAGAACCAAATTAGATTTGCAAGATTATAGTTTTGCCAACTATACACTTCCGAATTTAGTCAGAATTTAGTCGGAATTTAGCCAGATTAAAAAGTGACACAATTACCAAAACCGAGGGACTGAATTTCCTTTTTAATGATTCATAGTAAATCTATTTAATAAATCCCCATGACTAATACAAAACCCCTAGATCACTCTCAAGCGCAGAATCTTTGGGATGTTTGGCAAAAGACGGCTTTGGCATATCCTGATATTTTGGCAGTTTATGATCCCCATGCCCATAATGCCCTCAAGCTTACCTATAGAGATTTGGTGGAGCAAATGACAAGGTTTGGGGCGGGATTGCGATCGCTTGGAATTAAATCAGAAGATCATGTGGCTTTAATTGCCGATAACTCTGCGCGTTGGTTAATTGCCGATCAAGGAATTTTAGCGATCGGGGCGATCAATGCCACCCGTAGCTCCCAAGCGGAACGGCGAGAACTGTTATACATTCTGGAACATAGCGATAGCACTGCTTTAGTTATAGAGAATCTGGCAACCCTAAATAAACTTCAGCCCGAACTACAAGATTTACCGATTAAACAAATTATTTTGCTATCCGATGAAAATCCCCCAGAAGGAGCTTATAACTTTTCTGAAGTCATCGAACTGGGAGCTAGCAAAGATTTAGGCAATCCTGAAATTACACCTAAACATCTTGCGACTTTAATCTATACCTCTGGTACGGGCGGCAATCCCAAGGGCGTAATGCTTAGCCACGGTAATCTTTTATATCAAATTAATGGAGCCTTGGACGTGTTTGTGGTAGAACCCAGCAAAAAAGTGATGAGTATTTTACCAACTTGGCATTCCTACGAGCGATCATTTGAATATTACATTTTTTCCCAAGGCTGCACGCAAATTTATACTAATCTGCGCTCTATTAAAAAAGACCTTAAGGATTTTCAAGCAAATTACATGGTGGCAGTACCAAGGCTATGGGAATCAATCTATGAAGGCGTGCAGAAGCAATTTCGAGAGCAACCAGCAAGCAAGCAAAAATTAATTAATTTCTTTTTTAAGGTGAGTTTGGCATATATTAAAGCCCGCAGAATTTGGCAGGGACTAGATTTAGAGAATCTCGCTCCTACTTTAGGTGAAAAGTTAATAGCTGGCTTAACAATGTTGGCATTAACTCCAGTGCATTTACTGGGCGATCGCCTAGTTTATAAAAAAGTACGGGAAGCAACAGGTGGATGTTTAGAGTTAGTGGTAAGTGGAGGTGGATCGATCGCTTTACATCTGGAAGACTTCTATGAAATTGTTAATATTCCCATTCTCAGTGGCTATGGTTTGACCGAAACTTCACCGATTACCCATACTCGCCGTCCCCACCGTAATATTCGCAATGGCGATGGACAACCTTTACCAAAAACTGAAACCAAAATTATCGATCAAATTACCCGTCAATCTGTCCCAGCCTATTGTCAAGGTATTGTCACCCTGCGGGGACCACAAATTATGCAAGGTTACTATAAAAATCCCACCGCTACAGCTAAGGCGATCGATCCCGAAGGTTGGTTTGATAGTGGTGACTTGGGTTATGTTACCCCTTGGGATGACTTGGTAATTACAGGACGGGCAAAGGATACGATTGTGCTATCTAATGGCGAAAATATTGAACCCCAAGCGATCGAGGATGCCTGTTTGCGTAGTCCATTTATTGATCAAATCATTGTAGTGGGGCAGGATCAAAAACAACTGGGGGCTTTAATTGTGCCAAATCTAGCGGCATTGGAAGCAGCGAACTTAATTTCGCCAAATTCTGACCTTGCTACTGTGAATTTGGAAACTGTAGAAATTAGATCTATTTTTCGGGAAGAATTAAATCGGGAAATCAAAAATCGTTCGGGCTACAGCGTTAATGATCGCATTAATGTCTTTAGTTTTATTCCAGAACCCTTTGCGATCGCCAATGGCATGATGACTCAAACCTTCAAAATTAAGCGCAATGTTGTAAATGAGCATTACCAAGATATTATTAACAAGATGTTTGTCTAACCTAGTAATTCCAACTATATGAATTCCATAGATTTTGCTAATCAACTTCTGCTCAAGCGTGTAGTTAATATCAAAGTAATCGTCACGCCCCGTTGGAAGGATGAAATGCAACAACAACTGCAAGTCCAAATCCAACAACTTGATAGCCAAATTCAACAGGTTGAGTCCCAAGGACAGAGAATGATTGCGGAAATTGAACGCCAAAGCATTAAGCCACCTGGACCTGCGGTATTGGGGGAAATTGAGTCCATTCGTTCCCAGATCAATGAGCGCAAGTCAGAATTTCTGGAACAAAAAAACCAAGCTCTCCAACAGTTAAGTCAAGTTCAGATTTTAGAGCTAGAACAGGAAGTCAACCAAGGACAATTAGATAGCTTTTTCCCTGTAAGTAAGGGTGATAACCTAATTGGCTTGATGCAAGTGGAAGTTGTACTCCGTGATGGCATCGTTGAGGATATTCGCTCTGGTTTCCCTGCGATTTAAAACCTTAAATCTTACCTTTGATCAAATCTGAAGCGAGAAAATGTCTTTGATCATGCAAAATTTTTGTTGCCACCTCGGTCGTGACTGCAGGACTAAATATATAGCCTTGAATCCCATCACAACCAAGAGCGCGCAAAAATTCTAATTGTTCTGGGGTCTCTACACCTTCGGCGATCGCTTTCAAATTTAACGTGTGGGCGATCGCTATAATTGCCGTAGTAATGGCGGCATCATCTTTATTGCGGGGAATTTCTCGAATAAAAGCAGCATCTATTTTCAGCTTCTGCACGGGAAATTTCTTTAAATGACTGAGCGAAGAATAGCCTTTACCAAAATCATCAATGGAGATGCGAACGCCCATATTTTTTAAACTTTGCAAGGTTTCGGCGGCGGCATACTCATCTTTCATCACCGCACTTTCAGTAATTTCAATTTCTAGGTATCGGGGCGCAAGTCTGGTTTCAGCAATGATCCGACTTACTTTTTGTAATAGCTGTGGGTCTTGGAATTGCTTAGCAGAAAAATTAACAGCAATCTGAATAGGTGGTAATCCCATGTTTTGCCATAGCTTATTTTGGGTGCAGGCAGTGCGTAATACCCATTCGCCAATGGGAATAATTAAGCCATACTCTTCGGCAATGGGAATAAACTGATTGGGAGGAATAAATCCAGATTCAGTTTGCCAGCGAATTAGAGCTTCCATGGAAATCACTTTCCCCGTTTGTAAATCTAACTGTGGCTGATAGTAAACCAGAAACTCATCTTGGGCGATCGCTCGACGGATGGAACTTTCCATAAACATCCATTCAAATGCCCGTTCATGCATAGATTGGGTAAAAATCTGATAATGATTACGCCCTTGTTCTTTTGCCCGATACATTGCTACATCAGCATTTTTCAGTAACGTGTCACCATCATCACCATCATGGGGATATAGGCAAATACCAATACTGGCAGTGATATACATTTCATGGTGATCCAAATGGAATGGCTGGGATAATGATTTTAGAATCTTTTCCGCAACTTTGACTACATCTTCCACTTGCTTCACTTCAGGTAATAGAAGCATAAACTCATCCCCACCCATGCGGGCAATGGTGTCACTTTTACGCATATTTCTAGTAAATCTCTCTGCCACTAATTGCAGTAGGCGATCGCCCATAGCATGACCAAGGGAATCATTGACAACCTTAAACCGATCCAAATCAATAAACATTACTGCTAATAGAGTTTTGAAATTGGATTGCTCCTGATGTAATCTGCTGGCTAGTGCCAAAGCTTGATTGAGGCGATCGTTAAATAAAGCCCGATTGGGTAATCCCGTCAAAGGATCATGGAACGCCAGATAGGAGATTTTTTCCTCTGCACGCTTGCGATCGCTGACATCTTCAATTTGATCAATAAAGTGAATTGGCTCTCCATTTCCATCCCTAGTGAGAGAAACATGCAGTAAAGTATCTACAAATGTGCCATCCTTGCGAATATATCTTTTAGGAATTTGATAACTGGGAAATTCACCTGCCAATAATCTTTGGCGCATTTCTAAGCTAGTGGGCAAATCTTCAGGATGGGTAATATCCACGCAGGTGAGTTCTAAGAGTTCACTGGGGGTATAGCCTAAAATTTGAGCGATCGCCTGATTTACCTGCACAGATTGCCCATTCAGAGCCTTAATCATCATGCCAATGGGAGCATAGTTAAAGGTGAGTCGAAATCGTTCTTCACTTAGACGTAGAGCTTCTTCCGACAGTTTCACTTCTGTGATGTCAACAACTGTGCCTTCATATCTTAAAAGCTTGCCAGAGGTATCTCGAATTGACCGCACATTTTCAGAAATCCAGACCTTACTGCCATCCTTACGATAGACTTCCGAATCAAACCCCAATACTGCATCCTGTTGTTTCAGCAACTCTACAAACTCCAGTCGCCTTTGGGGATTAACATATAATTGGTTAGCAATATCGGTAATGCCATTCATCAAATCCTCCGGAGAATCGTAGCCATAGATGGATGCCAACATCGGATTTACTTTTAAGTACTTTCCTGATTCCGAAGTTTGGAATATTCCTTCCACCGCATTTTCAAAAATACCTCGATAGTCCTCTTCTGCCTGCCTTAGGGCATCTAAAGCCTGTTTGGTGCGCCTCTGCTCCGTGATATCTCGGATGGATAGAATTTGGGCAGGCAAGTCATTATAGATTAGTTCCAGACTTTTAACTTCCACATCTATAAGCTGTCCGCTTTTCTTAAGATGCTGCTCACAGAATTGATCAAAGCTATGTCCTAATGGAGCAAGCACACTCATATCTTGGGTGAGGAACTCAGAGCGATCATAACCATAGTGATATATTGCCGCATCGTTAACTGCGATCACAGCTAAGGTTTGGAGATTATAAATTATTTGCGGAACCGTAGAACCATCAAACAGGTATTGACAGGTTTGTACTGAAGCTTGTAGAGATTTTTCGAGGCGATCGCCAATGGTATGGTCTTCAAATTTGACAATCAGATGTATTTCAGTTCCCGGACTTAATCTTTGATCTAATAAAAACAGATTCAATGCCAAACTCACTAACTGCCCATCCTTAGTAATGCAACAATGGCGTGAGTCCTCTTGATGGGATTGCCCTGAAACTAACTTGAATATAGTTGTCTGTAGCTTTGGTCTCTCTTCGGGAAGAATTAAGCTCTCGATTTGGATATTTCTCAATTCTTCTGTGGAATAACCTAACAGCTCAGAAAATCCATAGCTGGCATCAATAAAGTATCCTTCCTTTGATAGAATAAAAACACCGATGCCATTATCTTCACTTTTGCGAAACTTTTCTAGCTTTGATCGTAATTTCTGCTGTTTTAGTAATTCAAAATAAAATGGCTTGAGTTCTCCCAAGTTCTCAATTTCTGGCTCACTTAATAACTTGTTTGCAGCCTTTAATTTCATGAATTCCTATAACATATAACTATTTATAATACATTTCCTGAATTTTAGGTTTTAGTATTGATTGATACACATTGCTATGGCAGAACGTTTACAAAAAATTTTAGCAAGTTATGGCATTGCCTCCCGCCGCAAGTCTGAGGATTTAATTGCCAGTGGACGGGTAAGAATTAATAACCAACTAATTACAACCTTGGGAACAAAAGCCGATCCCAATAGCGATCGCATTACCGTAGATGGCAAACTAATTAATATTAAACCTCAACTAGAGTACCTGCTTCTGCACAAGCTCAAGGGTTATATTTGTAGTCGCCATGATCCCCAAGGACGTAGAACTATTCAGGAACTGTTACCACCGAACTATCAGCATCTCTATTCCGTAGGTCGCCTTGATTATGATAGTAGTGGGGCATTACTTCTAACTAATGATGGGGATTTTGCCAATCGTCTCACCCATCCCCGTCACCATGTCCCTAAAGTCTATGAAGTAATTGTCCAAGGACATCCCAGCGATCGGATCCTAGATCAGTGGCGGCAGGGCATAGAATTAGATGGAAAATTAACCCTACCTGCCCAAGTCCAAGTCTTAGCAAGTCAAGCCCACAGTACTAAACTTCAAATTACCTTAAAAGAAGGACGCAACCGCCAAATTCGCCGTGTAGCTGAAATTTTAGGTAATCCAGTCCTAGAACTGCACCGAGTAGCGATCGCCACGGTCAATCTAAATAATTTAGCACCAGGAGCCTATCGTCTTTTGGATCAACAAGAATTAGCAGCTTTAGGTCTTTAGTAGTATTCCGTAACAGCATTAAAATTAACAGTATTAAAATATATTAATATTACATCAGCCTCCTAAGACCAATAATTGACAGAGATCATGAAAGTCAGTAGTAAAGAACAGCAAGCGTTAAAATTGGCGGAGATTGGCTCTCAACTTAAGCGTATCCGTGAACAAAAAAAAATATCTTTGCAAAAAATTAACCAAATCACCCTAATTTCCCAACGACATTTGCAGGCGATCGAGGAAGGAAATATTAGCCGTTTACCAGAACCAGTATATATTCAAGGATTTATTCGCAAGTATGGAAATGTACTGGGAGTTTCCCAAATCGCCGAGCAGTTTCCCCTAGTAAATTCTGTGCCTAAGTCCAGTTGGTTCAAGTCTTCGGAATTACGCCCTCTGCATCTTTACCTAATTTATATAGTCGTAATTTCCGCCTCAATTGGGGCATTGTCCAATGTGCTTAATCCCAACGCTAATTACAATACAATCAGCGATAGCGAAGTTCAATTAAGTAATGCCGCAAAGCTAAATTCTAATCCTCCGAGTGGTTCTATTTTTAATCAGTTAATTCCCAAATCTAACTCTACTCTGATTCAACCGCTATTAAATAAATCCCAACCTTTACTACCTCAGCAGAAGCCTGTAAATGTGGGAGTAGCAATGAAAGGAGAATCTTGGATGCGGGTTGAAGTTGATGGAGAAGTTAAATTTGAGGGTATCCTCTCGGAGGGGTCAAGTAAAACTTGGACAGCCAACAAAAATATCACTTTGAGGGCGGGCAATGCGGCGGCGGTTTTATTAGTATTTAATAATTATCCTCCCCAGGCTTTAGGACAGGCGGGTGAAGTGGTGCAGAAAACCTTTGATTCTAATTTTAAGCCCACTAATATTACAACTAAACTTTCCCTATTACCTGAGGGGCAACAATGAACAGTCTGGGCGTAGGCATTGTCGGTACTGGATTTGGACAGCTTATTCATATTCCCGGTTGGCAAGCCTGCACGGGCACCAAAGTTTTAGGTTTATATCACTATGATTTAAAAAAAGCACAACAGATTGCTCAAAAATTTAATATTCCCTTTGCCTGCGATCGCCTAGAAGATTTATACGCCAACCCAGACATTCATATTATTTCAATTTCTACTCCGCCATTCTTGCATTATGAAGCCGCTAAACTTGCCTTAGAAGCAGGTAAGCATATTTTATTGGAAAAGCCTGTAACCTTGAATGTGTCCGAAGCGATCGCCCTCCAGCAGTTAGTCGAATCACGAGGATTAACCGTGGGTGTAGATTTTGAGTTTCGGTTTGTCCCAAGCTGGCGTTATTTGAAATATCTACTAGAACAAGAACATATTGGTAAAATCCGTTCTATTTATGTGGAATGGCAGGTATCAGGTAGAGCAGACGCTAATCGTCAATGGAATTGGTATAGCCAAAAATCCCAAGGTGGCGGAGCTTTAGGCGCACTTGGTTCCCATACCTTTGACTATGTGCGTTGGCTCTTTGGCGAAGTGAAAGGTTTAACTGCCCAGCTAAAAACGACAATTCCTGAACGTCCAGATCGTAATGGCACTATGCAGCTAGTCGATGCCGATGATACCTGTAATATTCTCTTGGAATTAAGCGATGGCGTACCCGTTAATATTGCTATCAGTACAGTAGCATACGCAGGTAGTGGGCATTGGTTAACCATCTATGGCGATCGCGGTACTCTAGTTTTAGGGAGTAAAAACCTCAAGGATTATGTTCACGGCTTTAATTTGTACTATGCTCCCCCCCATCAAGAGTTAGAAATTATCCCAATTCCATCAGAATATGAATTACCTGAAGTATATAAGGATGGGAGACTGGCACCTTTTATAGCTCTGGGCGATCGCTTTGTTAAGGCAATTAATGAGGGTACTAGCTTTACTCCTAGTTTAGGGGAAGGGATCCAATCCCAGTTATTAATGGACTTAGCACACCAATCTGATCAAATCCGAAGATGGATATATGTGTAAAAGTCTGTAAAAGTTCACAAAAACTTCAATGAGGTATTAATCCACAATTCATACAGGATCCTCATATAAACGGATTGAGCAGGTGGAGGTTCATCTCTTAACCCCTCTCACAGATCACTTGTGATTGCTATATCATGAAATACTATTAATAATATTTGAGGTTAAATATGTCGGAACAATATGCGTATCTGCGTGGACAATTTGTACCACTAGATCAGGCAACTATCAGTGTGCGTACCCATGCTTTTCTCTATGGAACCGCTGTATTTGAGGGATTAAAAGCCTACTGGTTACCTGAGTCTCAGCAGATGGGTGTATTTAGAATGCCTGAACATTATGCCAGATTGATGAATAGCTGTCGGATTTTACGCCTGCGATCACCACTTAACCACGAAGAAATGTGTGCTTTAACCTTAGACCTTCTCAAACGCAATCAATGTAGCTCTGCCACCTATATTCGCCCGATTGTCTATAAATCCGATCTACGCATTGGACCAATCTTGACCGTGAAAGATACCCAAGATGATTTTTGTCTATTTACAGTACCAATGGATGGCTACATAGACACAACTAAGGGTTTACATGTGGGTGTATCGGCATGGCGCAGATTAGATGATAATGCCATACCCGCCCGTGCCAAAGTCAATGGAGCTTATGTCAATACTGCCCTTGCCAAAACCGATGGACATCTCTGCGGCTATGACGATGTGGTGGTATTAACTAATGAAGGACATGTCGCCGAAGGCAGTGCCATGAATTTATTTCTAGTGCGAGGTAATCAGTTAATTACCAGTGCCATCACCGAAAATATTTTAGAAGGCATCACCCGTGACACCATAGTTGAACTAGCAACCAAGGAATTAGGCTTAAAAGTAATTTCTCGTCCTATAGATCGCACCGAACTTTATGTTGCTGATGAAGCATTTTTTGCGGGTACTGCTACAGAAATTGCCGCAATTACCCAATTTGATCATCGCTACTTGGGGGATGGCAAGGTTGGTAAAATTACTCAACAACTGCAAGACCTATTTAGTAAAGCAATTCATGGGCTATTACCTCAGTACCGCCATTGGATTACACCCGTTTAATATTAAGAGCCGATCAAGGCTTATAAGTATAGACTTGTTAAAATAAACTTATAAGATAAACAGTATAGCTAGAGTTTTTGGGAGCCTGCTTTGAGTCGATATGTAATCGGAGATGTGCATGGACAATTTGACGGCTTGATGTTGCTGTTAAATCAAATTAACTTGACCGCCGACGATCAGCTATTTTTTCTGGGTGACTTAATCGATCGCGGTGCTCAAAGTGCTGACGTTGTCGATTGGGTGATCAAAAATCAGCATAGCTGTATTCTCGGAAACCATGAGCAGATGTGTATTGAGGCTTTTTCCTATCCTAATTCATCGGCAGTGTGGCAGGGCTGGCTGATCAATGGTGGATCACGCACTTTGGAAAGCTATAGTAGTTCTGAGATGTTAGAGGCACATTTAGAATGGATGCAAAATTTACCTCTATACTTAGATTTGGGAGATTTCTGGCTAGTCCATGCAGGTTTAAATCCTAAATTGGAGATTAACGCTCAAAGTTCTACGGAATTTTGCTGGATTCGGGAGCCGTTTCATCGGAGTAAAGAACCTTACTTTGCCAACAAAACTATTATTACGGGGCATACTATTACCTTTGTCTTTCCTGGACTAAATGCGGGCGATATTGCTCAAGGTGCTGGCTGGCTGGGTATAGATACGGGTGCCTATCATCCTAAAAGTGGCTGGTTAACTGCGCTTAATATAGATACTTCAACGGTATATCAGATCAATACTTTTACCAATGCCGTGCGATCGCTACCTTTGTCTGAAGTTAGTGTTTCGGTTTTGGATAAGTCTGGTAATAAATCTAAACGCAGGTTAGTCAACAGCTATTAAGCAATTATTAGTCAATTAAATATTGACCCAGCTACTTGTGCCATCTAACCAATATTCTTTTTTCCAGATGGGAGCATTTTGTTTCAGGGCATTAATGGCATAACTACAGGCATTAAAGGCTGCGGCTCGATGGGGTGATCCCACTGCTATTAACACACTAATTTCTCCCACCTTAAGCTGTCCCAGTCGATGATGAATGACGACACGGCTAATTTCTGGATACTGGATTTGGCAATCTTGGGCAATTTGCCTGAATATTTGCAGCGACATGGATTCGTATGCCTGATAGTCTAAGTACGTAACTGCCCTTCCTGCAGTTTGATTTCGCACCATTCCACTCATTAGTACCACTGCCCCATTTTGAGGATCATCTGCGGCTGTGTATGCCAGTGAAATATCCAATGGTTCCCCAGTGAGCTTAAAATCCGTGTGCAATGTTTTAGGTATAGCTGTCATAAACCTCTAGTCCTTAAAAACCAATAGCCTTCATCAAAACATCCTAACCAAAATTCAGATTTGGTAACTAATTTGCGCTGAAGTTGTACCCAAATTTGGATTAATCCATACTAATGCTACTTCAGTTACTTTTAGGTTCTCTAGGGTGACGAGCGTGAAATTATGGAAATCATCTATAATTCTAGGCACAGAGGCTGCATTAATATGCACCACTGACCTTTGATCTTTAACTACAGCAGTTCTTGACCGATCCCGATGGCTTTTGATTTGGTGGTGCATGTGTCCAAATGCCACAAAAGCAATATTTTTACCTAAATTTTGGGTTTTAGAGATTACATCTGCTAAGTCTGGATCACCGTAATCCCCGCCCCCAGTTTGCCAATCAATGCCACAAATATCCCAGGGGCGATCGCCTAAACCAGATGCACCATTGTGTCCTAGAAAAATAATGTGATTGTGGGCGCATTTCTGTACCGATGTCATGATCAAAGCCACAGATTCATTAAAATTTTTAACACCGAAGCGATCGCTATAAAAGTCTGTATTTTTCCATTTTTGACCACCCCAACTAAATGGACGCGCCCCAACTACACTTAAACCAAGTTCCGCAAAATCTAAATAGCTAAAGCCCACATGGACATTTCCTAATAGTTCTAATTGTTTTTTAACCCCATCTTCTCTATGAATTAGCGGAACTTTTTTCTTTTTACGGATCGCATACCAAGCATCATGATTACCTAAAATTACTGCCTTAGGGAGTTCAAGCTCAGCGATCGCTTTTACTAAGGCAATTGATTCATTACCAATATCGCCCACAAATAAAACTAAATCTACATTTAACTGACTTAAAGCTTGATGATCTGCCTGTGTCCATTGATCGTGAATATCACCAACGATCGCAATTTTGATTTTCGGTTTAGCCATGAAAATTATGGGGAGGATTATGGAAGATCATAGAACTTACCCGCTTGTAACTAGAGTTTGTATATGTGCGGTAATCGCCAAAATGATATATTGATAACCAAGGACATCCCTGCGTATAACCACCCTGAGTATAAATTTTTGTGAATACTGAAACTAAGAATCTAGTTTACCAAGCTGAAAACCGTTATCTTACTCCCGAAGAAATCGGTGCATTTGAGGCTGCCGTTAAATCTATGCCTCGCCGCCTAAGTTTATACAAGCTCCTGCGCGATCGCGAAATCAAGATTATGCAGACTATAGCCGATCAGCTTGAAGCCCAATTACCAGAGGTTGCTCCAAAGATTTTGGAAATTGCGATCAAAAATCTAATCTTAGTAGTACGTTATGCGGCTATGGCGATCTTGACCGATGATTCTGCTTTTCTCAAAACTCGATTACTAGATTGGTTAGAGCAAATTTCTCCCGCTTATGATCTACAAGCAGTGTACATAGCTTCATTTAAATTATTAAACCAAACCTTAAAAAAAGAATTAACTCCTGAACAATTGGCACTCCTGCAACCCTTAATCAATTCGGCTCAATCTACCTTAGCTGTGGCATAGCCAGAAACTGGCAAGGTTATTTTGAGATGCTATTGTGTCCAGAAATGTACTGACGACATGGCTATACGCTCAAGTGATTGTCCAGTAAAATGACAACGACTTGGAATTAGGAAAAAATTAGAGAAATAGGCATGAAAGTTGTTGTAGCAGGTGGCACTGGGTTTATTGGGGTGAAATTAATTGAGAAACTACACACCCTTGGGCATGAAATCATACTTTTAGCACGGGATTCCAAAAGAGCAAGCCGTCAGTTTCCGAGCATTTATTTCCCAAAGGTAGCAGTAGTTGGTTATACCCCTTTACAGGCAGGGAATTGGATAAAGGTACTTGCTGGAGCAGATGCTGTAATTAATCTAGCTGGCACTCCCATTTTTGGTGAACCTTGGACACCTAAGCGTAAGCAAGAAATTATCCAGACTCGGCAGCTTAGCACCCGTGTAATTGTTACCGCAATTAATTCTCTTAGTAATAAGCCTAAAGTTTTAATTAATGGTTCAGCGATCGGGTTTTATGGCACTGATTTATCTAAAAGCTTCGATGAATATAGCCTAGGTGGCAATGACTTTTTAGCAGAAGTTTGCAAACTATGGGAAGCAGAAACCGAGCTAGTCATTCAAGCCAAGGTGCGAGTGGTAAAACTGCGTACGGGAATTGTTTTAGGTAAAGGTGGAGTTTTAGATCGGATTTTGCCAATATTCAAATTAGGGTTAGGTGGAAAATTAGGTTCGGGCAAGCAGTGGTTTTCATGGATTCACATTGAGGATTTGATTAGTTTAATTTTATTTGCGATCGCTAATCCCCAAATTGAAAATGCCCTGAATGGAACTGCACCTAAACCAGTGACTAATTTAGAATTTACTAAAGCTCTGGCTCAGGTACTTGATCGCCCTGCCTTTATTCCCGCCCCTGCTGCTAGTTTGCAGTTTTTGTATGGAGAATCAGCAACCCTAATTTTAGATGGGCAGAAAGTTTTACCTGTTAAATCGGAAAAGAATGGGTTTAAGTTTCAATATCCAGAGATTACTGGGGCATTAACCCAAATTATTAACAGCTAGAATCTTAACTAAAAACTAAGCTAAAACCTGATCATGGCACGTTCTAAATCCGATCAACCTAAGCGTGCTATGAGAGCTTTAATATCATTACAGGTATTGTTGAAAAATGTCCCCAAGTTACTCCATCTGGTTTGGCAAGCAGCCTCTGGGTGGTTAATTATTAATTTAATCCTAACTTTGGCAGGGGCATTAATTCCTGTGGGACAGCTTTATGTCACTAAGTTGGTTGTTGATCGCATTATTTTTACTCTTAATCACACCCAAGGTAACTCTAGTTTAGAGATTCTGCCCTTATTAATGTTGGCTGGTTTAGGCTTAGGGCTATCTTTGCTTCAGGAAGCTTTGCAACAGGGCAATAGTTATGTATCTCAGGTTTTGAGTGATCGCTTTACCCTCTATGCCAATGGTAAGTTATTAGATCAAGCCACCCGTTTAGACCTTACCCATTTTGAATCTGCCGAGTTTTATGACACCCTAAGTCGAGCGCAGCAAAGTGGGAGCTTTTATCCTTTAAGAGTTGTTGGTAATCTAACCCAATTAGTAGGGCAGATCATCGGTTTAATCGGACTGGTGAGTATATTGATCAGGTTTAGCCCCCTAGTTGTCTTGCTATTAATAATTACCTCTTTACCAACTTTTTGGGTGGGGGTAAATTATTCCAGTCGGAGATTTTGGATGATGCGACGACAAACCCAAAGTAAAAGGTTAGGGGATTATTTTGGTGAAATTTTAACTGATCCCAACTTTGCCAAGGAAATTCGGTTATTTAATTTAGGGCAGTATTTTTTAAACCAGTACCAAGAAATTCGGGATAGTTTTAATCAAGAATCCAGAATACTAGCATTACAGCAGGCTTTAGCCAGATTTGGCATTGCGATCGTGGCAAGTTTAGGATTTTACGGAGCCTATGGGTTAGTGATTTGGCAGGCGGTGCAACGCTTAATTACGGTGGGAGATTTGACCATGTATGGCGGTGCCTTCCAGCAGGCTCAAAATGCAATTCAAGGGATTTTACAGAATATCGCTACTATCTATGAATATAACCTCTATGTTTCTCAGTATTTTGAATTTTTAAGCTTAAAACCGCAAATTATTAGTCAAGGTGATCGCCCTTTTCCCATGCCAATTCGGTCGGGGTTAGAGATTAAAAATCTGACCTTTAAGTATGAAGGCTCTAGTCATCCTGCCCTAGAAAATATTAACTTAACAATCCAGCCCCATGAATGTATAGCTCTTGTGGGCGTAAATGGCTCAGGTAAAACAACTTTATTAAAGCTGCTGGCAAGGTTTTATGACCTAGATGCAGGGGAAATTACCATTGATGGCATTCCCTTAGCAGAATTTGATTTACAGGAGTTGCGATCGCAAATTGGCGTTTTATTTCAAGACTTTGCCCACTATGCCTTAAGTGTGGAGAACAATATTGGGTTTGGAGACTTAAAGGAATATCAAAATCAGGCAAAAATTCAACAGTCAGCGATCGCCGCAGGAGCAACGGAGGTAATTTCGGAACTAGATCAAGGCTACCAAACGATTTTAGGCAAGATTTTTACTGGAGGTGTAGAACTTTCAGGGGGACAGTGGCAAAAAATTGGGCTTGCACGAGCATTTATGACCTCAGCACAGATTTTAATATTAGATGAACCCACGGCTGCAGTGGATGCGATCGCCGAACATGATTTATTCCAAAGATTTCGAGAGCTAACTAAGGGCAGAATTACTTTTCTGGTCAGTCATCGCTTTTCCACAGTGCAAATGGCAGATCGAATTGTGGTTTTAGATCAGGGCAAAATTATGGAAGTTGGTACGCATCAGGAACTAATGAGATTAAAAGGTTTGTATCATCAGATGTTTGTCTTACAAGCAGCCAGTTATCAGAGTTCGTAATTAACGAAAACCCAAAGCTAAAAATTCAATTAGCTATTCATCTTCAGCAAACTGGAAGCGATATAACTCATCGGGGCTTGGCTCAGGTGAAGACTCTGCAAACTTAACGGAATCTTCTACCAAAGTTTGAATCTTTTTATCTATGGCTTTTAATTCCTGTTCAGAAGTTAGACCTGCGGATAATAATTTGGCAGCTAAAATTTTAATTGGGTCTCGGCCAAACCACTCATCTTTCTCAGTTTTAGGTCTTAACTCATCGGGATCAGCAAGTGAGTGACCTCTAAATCTATAAGTCATACATTCCAAGAGGGTTGGACCTTCTCCTGCTCTGGCTCGACGTATTGCTTCCTGTGTGACTTGACGCACTGCTAACACATCCATGCCATCAACTTCAAAACCGGGCATTCCAAATACAGCCGCCTTTTTATAAATGGCAATGTCAGAGGTGGCACGGACATGCTCCATCCCGATCGCCCACTTGTTATTTTCCACGACAAAAATAATTGGCAAACTCCAGAGTGCAGCCATATTTAAAGTTTCAAAAAACTGTCCATTGTTAGTTGCCCCATCGCCAAAGAAGCAAGCAGTCACGTGATCGGCAGTAGGATCATTCATCACCTCACGACGGTACTTACTTTGAAATGCTGCCCCTGCTGCTACAGGAATCCCCTCTGCCACAAATGCAAAGCCACCTAAAAAATTATGCTTCCCTGAGAATATGTGCATAGAGCCGCCCCGCCCTTTGCTACACCCCGTGGATTTACCAAATAACTCTGCCATGACTTCGTTGGCGGTAACTCCTGCACTTAAAGCATGGACGTGATCTCGGTAGGTGCTACATACATAGTCATGATCCCGACGCATCGCTCTAATTACACCAGTTGCCACCGCTTCCTGCCCATTGTAAAGGTGGACAAACCCAAACATTCTGCCACGGTAATACATCTCGGCACATTTATCTTCAAATGTACGTCCTAATACCATGTCTTCGTATAGCATTAAGCCTTCTTGGGCGGTGACGGGAAGATTTGTAAGTTCTTGAAGCATTTGATCAAATACAAATTTGGGCTGTTGACTAGTTTAGGGCTATTTGGTTAATTTGGAACTAACTTTTAATAGATTGGATTGACATATTACCCACATATTAAAAATACGAGAAAAATACTAGGAATACAGTGGTAAAGCCTCTGACCAATGGCGATATTCCCCAGTAACCCAGTGATTGTGTCCAATTTTAATCAGGCTCATAATTGGTAGGTTATTTTCTTTGGCTTGAGAATTAATGTCATTGCAACTAATGGCATAAACAGGAATCCCAAGTTGTTCACCTAGAGTTCTAGCTACAACTATGCCAATGCGAGTACTAGTGAAACTTCCTACGCCAGAGGCGATCGCCAAGAAAGCCAAATCACTCCACTGATAAGCACTCATCACCTCCGCTAGACAGGTATGAATCTGTACTGACAGATCACGTCCTAACGTCCATTTTTGATAATTAAGGCATATTAGAGGATTAACTTCTGGACTAACTTGGGCGATCGCTAGTTCTAAAACTTCAGTGGTGCTATCTATCGCTAGAGCAGTTTGGGGCATTGAATTTTATATTGCTGCGACTAGTAAGTATGATCCAGAATTTGTGCCCAGATTATCTAGTACCGCTTTCTGCACCTTCTTCAACGTTTTCAGTCTCATTTTCACTGTCTTCACCTTCGCCAAAGCGACCGCCGCCAAAGCGTTTACGTCCAAAGCGTCCAATCGGTGTACGTTTACGAAATTTACGAGCATAGGCTTGGTTGCGAAGAGCCTTTTCCTTTTTTTGATTGCGGCGTTTAGCCATTGTGAACTACTTAACCTTTTTTAGAATTATTGTTTGCATCAAGTCAAGATACCATAAATCCTGAGTACCGATCCATAGCTAGCTAATAAAACTAATAAAGATTTAGTGGAAAATTTTGTGTTTGGCGATACTTACTTCTTTAACTTGTGTTAGTCTATTAGCTAGGTATATTTAGGGACATCTACTATGACATCCATCATCAATTCCCCTGCTAGTGTTACGCAGACGTTCAGTCATCTCAAGTGTAAAGAATGTGGGTCTAAGTATGAACCTAAAGCCATGCATGTATGTGAAATGTGTTTTGGTCCCCTAGAAGTTGATTATGACTATGCAGCGATCGCTTCTAAGGTAAGTCGAGAAACCATTGCGGCTGGACCAAATTCGATCTGGCGTTATCGTCATTTTTTACCTGTCCAAACTGACAACTATATAGATGTCGGAACGGGTATGACCCCTTTATTAAAGGCTAATCGCTTGGCACGAAGACTAGGTATCAAAAATCT